>NZ_VWPI01000167.1 GCF_015155755.1 Komagataeibacter sp. FXV3
ACAATGGCTCTGGACATATAACCATGACAGACCCAACATGGGGAACAGCGGGCTAACCCCCGCCCAGAAACTAAAAACAGCTGCCTGAATTCTCATTCAGCACCCCACTAAAAATGGGGGGATTACCAGGGAATGGCTTGATGCCGATCCCCAACCGGTCATGACATGACAGGATCATATCAATGGGCGGTATTCTTTCCAGTCTGCTGGCCGGCATCAGCCTCGGGCTGCGCCAGCCCCTTGCCTCATTCTGCGATGTGGAAAGTACGCACGGGGACCATCTCATCACCAAACGCGGTGAATATGTCTCCGTACTGCGCATCAATGGCCTGCGTCGCATGTGCACGCGGCAGGAAGTGGAAGCGCTCGCCGAGCAGCAGCGTATCGAATTGCAGGGTCTCCTTGAAGAACGTGGCCATGCCATTGTGGGATGGTATATTTCCGATCCCGAGCGCTCAGGTATCGAGATTGACCGCCTGAGCCTCAATGGCTGCCGGTCCATAGCCCGACAGATCGGAGCGGACCTTTCGGACGTCATCGAAGAGAGGCGCCGGCGCTGGCCAAACGTCATGCGCTGGGAGGCCACCTGTTACGTCCTGTGGACCCGGCCCAGCGTGCTGACACGTGAGGACCGCAAACAGGTGGCAGAGGAACGCAGGACCCTTGCCTCCCAGTTTCCCCGCGTGGGCAATACCCAACGTTTTGCCCTGCGCTCCGACATTATGGCCGCCCGTCATGAATCGTTCATTTCGCGCGTCCAGGCAGCCTTGCAGGGGTTCGACATTTCCTGCGAATTCCTCGGTCCACATCAGGCATTGCAGGTCGCGCGCGAAGCGACCTATCGTGAAACGGCGGGCTCCGCCTGGAAACCGACCTTGTTGGGTGACCGGGTAATGCCACGGCTTCCGGACGATCTGGATGACCCGCAGCCACATCCGCAGGGCCTGCTCTGGCCAGCGATCCGGGACCAGATCTTCAATGCCGACGCCGAAACGAAAGGCGGACAGCTCGTGACCGTGGGGGATTATACATACGCCCCGGTCGACATGACGATTGGCCCAGAGGATCCGCGCCCGTTTTCCGAACTCTCCAGCGTGCTTGGCCGCAAGAGACTGCCGTGGCGCAGCGCCATGATCCTGGAGGGTGGCGGCCGCGCCGCCTTCGGCTTCAAGGAAGCCGGAGCCGGGTTTCTGGCGATGTTCCCCGGAAATAGCGACATTCGACGGGCGTTTGCCGCACTCAAGCTGGAGCGCCAGAAAAACAACCATAATTCCGTGCGGATGCGCATGACCGCCACAACCTGGGCTCCGGTTGGAGCAGAGGCGAAGCTGCGACGGCAGGCGTCGGATCTCTCCCAGGCAATTGATGCGTGGGGCAACAGCAAGACAACGCGGATCTCTGGCGATCCGCTGGAAGCGGCCATGGGTTCTGTCCCTGCCCTGGCGCTCGGTTCGACTGCGACCTCATCGCTCGCTCTTGTCGGTGATGCGTTCTCCATGATGCCGTGGGCACGCAGTGCGTCACCGTGGCAGAGGGGATCCATTCTCTTCCGCAAACCCGATGGTTCAATCTGGCCCTATGATCCGACCGGGGGCGGGCTACGCCCATCCGTCGTAGACATTATCGTAGCTCCGCCTGGCGGCGGAAAATCCGTTCTGGCCAATACCATTCTGCTGGGCTTGATCCTCAGCAGCGCCGCGATCAGCAGCCACGGCACGAAGCTCCCCTATATCGGCAAGCTCGATATCGGGCCGTCCTCGCGCGGACTGATCGAGATGCTGCGCAACGCGCTTGGCCCCGAACGCCAGCACGAGGCGGTTTACGTCAAAATGCAGGCAATCCCGGGCTTCGAGGTCAATGTCTTCGATACCCAGGTCGGGCTGGAATATCCCCTGCCACTCGAGCGCGTCTTCCTGCAGAATTTCATCTCGCTCCTTGCCACGCCGCTGGATGGCAGGCCGTGGGAGGGCATGGACCATCTGGTAGAGGACGTGATTGATGAAGCCTACCGCCTCTGCACCGGGGTGCAGGGGGGCACGCCTAAAATCTACACTCCGGGGATCGAGCCCGACGTCGATGCCGCAATAACATCGCTGGGCATCAGCCTGCCCCACCATGCGGGAGAGGACGATCCGACATGGTGGCGGGATGTCGTCGATGCCCTTGTCAATCTCAGGGAATACCGCCTTGCAGGTTTTGCCCAGCGCCATGCCGTACCAGTCCTGCAGGATCTGCTGATTGCGGCCCGCAGCCCGGAAATCGAAAAACGCTATTCCAAGATCACCCTGGAAACTGGAGAAAGCCTGATCGACACGTTTGATCGCTACATCATGAACGTGATCAAGAATTTTCCCATGCTGGCGTCCCCGACAAGGCTGGATATGGGGGACGCGCGCGTGATCGTTCTCGATCTTGCCGAGGTGGCACCATCCGGCTCTCCCGCGGCCAACCGCCAGACAGCGCTCATGTATATGCTTGGCCGCCATATCCTGGCCCGGAATTTCTTTCTCCATCCCGATTATGCCGACGACCCGCATATGCCCCCGTCCATGCGGGACTATCATCTCGCCCGCTTCACTGAGATGTATGAAACGACGAAGCGTGTCGACTTCGATGAGTGGCACCGTACCGAACCAGCGCCCCAGGTAGACAAGCAGGCTGTCCGCGACGGCCGCGAGGGGCGCAAGCACAACGTCCAACTCGCCTTCATTTCACAGAACCATACCGATTTCAGCGAGGACCTTTACAAGATATCAACCGCCCGATGGGTCCTCAAATGCGGTGATCAGGAGACGGCAGACAGCCTTATCCGACGCTTTAAACTGTCCGATGCCAGCGCCTATGTGATCCGCAACGCACTGCCGGGACCGGCAAAGAATGGTGCGCCGTTCTTCGTGGACATGTCGGCCGGAGAAGCAAAGTATGAACAGCTTCTGGTGAACGTCCTGGGGCCAATCGAACTCTGGTCTTTCTCGACGACGCCTGGCGACACGGCGCTCCGTTCGCGCCTTTACAAACGGATCCACTTTGCCCGAGCCCTGCGGATGCTCGCCACCGTATTTCCCTCGGGAACAGCAAACAGCGAGATCGAACGCAGAAAAAGCGAGCGCATGAATGTTTTCGGTCTCGCGACCGATGAAGCGTTTGCCGGCGTTCTGGATGAACTGGCGGATGAGATCGTGGAAGGTAGAGGCGTGGCCGCAGGATTGTATGAAACCCTGCGCGCCATTGATGAACAATCGGAACTCGAATTTACCATTGGGTAGAAGGTGACCGATATTTTCCTGACGGCCTCACATCCCGATCATTGCGGACACAATGATGTTGACCATGCTGTTCGATCAATAGCGCGGCGGCGTCTGGCAGGGATAGATTCGACAAATTTATGTGTCGAATCTGGCATATTATACGATATTATCAGTCATATGTGACTATCAGATCGTTAGCGCGATCCCGATCTGATCGTTTATGAAGGCGGCTTCATAATGACGCGCCATCGCCCCGGAAACACCAACCTCTCGCAGAACAGGCCTCCACTCATCCGAAATTCGCCGCGCTGTCACGCGGATCATCTGCCGGGCCTCAGCAGGGGTAATTTCGAAGAATTCACACGCCTCCAGTGCCAGACGGATGGACCGATCATGCGGACCGCCCTCCAGTATCGCCGTTTCCAGATGCGGGTTACGGTCGGGTGCTGGATTCACATCGAAAACGGGGGATAACCGCCAGTGTCCAGCGCCCACATAGAGAAATCCGTGATTTTTCAGATGATCGTCCTTATTTGACACGAGAATAGTATAAACCAGACGCAGGAAGAGTTCGCGGAACTCTGCCTGGGGATCGGCGGCATAGGTCCGGATAAAATCGACAATCTCCGTATAGGAACCCAGTTCCGTTCCGGTTTTCCCCAGAGCAGTCCTCGCCGAAATATAAGGAATCCGGCCAGCCCCACGCCGATCAAACCGCTGGATCAGAGCCACAGGAAACGGCGTTTCAGCCAGTTCCAGCCTGACCTCTGGCGTCCGGATTCCGCATGCTCTTGCCAGACGAAGCGTGGCAACTTCAATACGTTCTATTGGCCACTGGTCGTGAACCGAGGTAAATTTTGCAAGCCAGAGCACATCGCCGTCCCGAACATTGGCCTTCGGTCGCGCCCCACCCGAACCACCTGCACCAGCGAGCGCCTGCATATCCCTTTCGGATATGTCCTTGCCCTGTTCATATGCCCGCGCGATAGCCGTAATAGCGGCAAGATCGACCAGACGCGGTATGATGTCATCGGCGCCGCCACGAATGATTTCTCCGTTATCATCGGCGAAACGAAGCGCACCCTGCCGACATACGTCATCCGACAGTGTGAGATATTCAAACTCGGAAAGCCCATTACCGTAGGCACGCTCGAGAAGCCTGCGCCCCCAACTGTCGGGCGCAGCATCAGCAAAGACACCCGCAAGGGCATCGCGCACGTTCCCTGGTTGGCCAGCTGCATGAAACGGCCCAGAGCCAAGGGGAAAGGTTGGCTGGATGGCAAAGGCCCGAGAATTCTCGACCCAGGCCGGATCATAAGTGAAGGTCGAAAACTGCCGTGGACCTGCCTGCGTAAAACGCAGTTGACCCACGGGAGTCAGGCTGTTGCCAAGAACGACATGGGCGCTGAAATCAGGCATCAGAACGAAGCACCGTCCATATCAATAACATCCGCTCCCCCATGCGTGGCCTTATCCTTATCCTGCTGCCTGCGTAACGTGGTCGCAGAAGACCGGCCTCGACGAGGCTGACGTTCAGCAGCCAACGCCAGTCCCAGATCATCCTTGCGGATATCAATCAGGTCGGCCAACCGGTCCAGAAGACCAAGCACGACAAGCACGTCAGCCAGAGTGCCGATCCCCACACCCGGGTCTCCCTTTTCCAGGCGCGCGATGGAACTTGCTGACGTGCCGGCACGAGCGGCTAGGTCGGCTATCGCTATGCCGCGCCGCAGGCGCGCGCCACGAAGGTCACGCCCCAGTCGTTCAAGAGCCGCGCGGGATTTTGGTGAGCCCATTACTATCACTCATATTTGACAGATAATGTGCCTTATACAGTCATATATGGAATTCTGCAAACTCCAGCCTCTGCCCTTCACAACACGTTCCTGGCAGGAACTGGCACGTCGCGTAGAAAACGCTGGGCAGACCGCCTGATTTCCAGAGGCAGTTTCTGGTCGCAGGGCGATCATCGCCCTATAAGTCTATTTTCTCCACCTCGAGGTCATGATGCCTGTGCCGCCAATCGATCCCTTCCACGCGCTGTCCATCAGCGCACTGGCGCATGAACTGGCCGCACAGGGGCGCAGCATCATTCATATGGAATTTGGTCAGCCTTCCACCGGCGCGCCAAGCGCGGCGATCGAACGCGCCCAGCACATACTGGCGACCGACCCCATGGGCTATTGGGAAAGCCAGCCCCTGAAGGAACGGATCGCCCTGCACTATGACGAAACATATGGCGTTTCGCTCCGGCCTGAACAGATTATCCTGACCTGTGGCGCATCACCCGCGCTGGTTCTGGCGCTCATGACCAGTTTTGTGCCCGGCGCGCATGTAGCCATGGCGCGACCGGGTTATGTGGCCTACCGCAATGTCGTGCGCTCGCTCCATATGAAACCGGTTGAAATTCCATGTGGGGAAAAAGAACGCTTCCAGTTGACCCCCGACGCCATTGCCGCGCTTGAACCTGCTCCCGACGGGTTGATCCTGGCCAGTCCCGCCAACCCCACCGGTACCATCCTGTCTCCTGATGAAATACGGCGCATTGTTGACGTCTGTCGCGCGCACGGGATCTGCATCATATCGGATGAAATCTATCACGGCCTGAGCTTTGGCGAACGCGCGCACAGTATTCTGGAATATGATCTCGATGCGCTGGTGGTAAACAGTTTTTCCAAATACTTCAGCATGGCGCCGTGGCGGCTGGGGTGGCTGGTTGTCCCGCCAGCCAAGGTGGAAGCCGCCCGCGCGCGAATGGGTAATCTGTTCCTGCCGCCCGCCGCCCTCAGCCAGCACGCGGCCCTTGCCGCCTTCGACTGCCGCGATGAGCTTGAAGGGCATATGGAAACCTACCGGCGCAATCGTGACCTGCTGCTGCGTGCCCTGCCCGAAATGGGGCTGCGCCATATCGCGCCACCAGATGGAGCGTTCTATATCTATGCCGATATCCGGCACCTGACGGATGACAGCATGGCGTTTTGCAAGCGCCTGTTGCTGGATACGGGTGTTACGACAGCACCGGGCATTGATTTCGACCCCATAGACGGGAAATACTTCATCCGTTTCAGCTTTGCGGTCGCAACGGACCAGATTGAAGAAGCCATCCGCCGCATGGTCCCATGGTTTCGTCACCAAAAGGACCGCTTACCCGTCAATGCAGTGACTTAAAGGGGGATATACGTCTGGAGCGCGTATAGCTGTGTTTCTGATCAGGAGACATGCGAATACGCACTTACCGCGACTCACTACTACGGACCATGCAGGGGGTTTCTTCCAACTTAAGTTCTGCGACACACGTCTTGATTATAGTCAGCCCCGGCTGCATGCCTTACCCAGATCAATACATTCATACCAAACCATTAACTGCCTGCGATATTACTACCTCAAGCCACTGCTGGAACTGAAATGCGAGGTGGCAAAACTATGCTTCAGCACGATCCCGTTACTCAACACAACAGTCAGCATCTTGCTTTTGTTATTTGATCTTTCTCCAAGCATGCCAAGTCCGACTACGTCCTGCGCTATTGAAAGACCATCCTCCCTGCCGGACGTAAAACTATAAATCCAGACCTCATAGCCATCTTCATAGGTTTTCTGCCCCGGTTCACCGTAAATCTGACGCACCTGGGATGAAGTTGTCACACCATCATGAATATTCTGATCAACTTCCGCGATGGTTGTTTTTTTTATGGAAGCATCACCCGTGGACGAACAGGCACTCGTGCCTGCAATGATCGCCATCACGATGGCCGTTCTGATGATCTTCATCCTGCACTCTACCCTCTCGGCTACATATCATCGACATACCTCATTGTGTCTCATCGATACAGATTGTTCAGCGCACATCAGATGCTTGGTAGGACTGTCAGCAACATGGATGGCTGCCGGTGATCCCCTCACGTTCAGAGCCGAAAACAGAAAAGGGTTGCTCCTGTCCCACGCAATTCTGCGCGTCAATCCGGCGACAGCATACCCCAAAAGAGGACACGAATCTGTTCTCGGGGCCTGCATGAAAGAAAAAGCAACGCAGCCAATTTTTGCTGTAGCAGTCGCAAGATGATCTTCGAAGCTGCTCCCATTATCCGGAGAAGCTCATGAAACATTCTCTGCTCATTTTTCTTTTGCCCATGGCGCTCAACGCCTGTGCGCAGAGCCTGTCGTCACCTTCTCCCATTGCGACGACCGGCATGGCCAATCCTGAACTGGCCTTGCAGCGGTCAATAGCAGAGACCACGACTGATCTTCGGGAACTTGGCAGCATCCGCCCGTCTCCGGTCGTTGCATCTACCAACCAACCCCCGCTCCCCGATGACCTGACCCGCCGGATCTGGTTCGTGTGGGACGGCCCGCTGGGCAAGGCCGTCGCAAAACTTGGCCAGGAGATTGGCTATAGCGTGACTGTCACCGGCCATCCCCGAGCAATGCGCGTCGCGACCAACAGCGTTGCCGCCGTGGCGGATATCCTTCGGACATTGGGCGATCAGGCCGGAGATCAGGCCATGGTCGAGGTAGACCCGCTTCACCACGCGATAACGGTGGCCTGGCATGCGTAAGATGGCGCTCTTTCTATCTTCGGCCATCGTCGTGACGGCCGCAGGTAGCCCGACCCATGCGGCGTCTGTCTCCACGGGGAAGGTTGTCATTGAGGAGGGGCAGCACGTCCGGCTACCGACATCGTCTCCATCCCCGCCATCGGCCCGCAGCGGCACATTGGTCCCGGAGCCACAGCCGCCCCAGCCGGGTGCGGATCAGGTGGACGGGGCTGACCCCGCCCTTGCCAATCCCATCAATAAACCGGTGACAGGGGCCTCAACGCTCGACGAGGTGGTTGGCGGCGAAGCGCCCCCCTCTCTTGAGGCCCTTGAGAACACCCGCCCCAATGACGAGCCAGGCGATGACCTGAAACCCGGTCGAATCGTCCAGCTTCGGGAGGCCGCGCATATTTACGGCGCGCAGGGCGGTCTGGCCGCCCGGGCATTCGCCATCAACGAGATGCTGCGGCGCCATGAGGAGACACTCGACGCCACTTATGATTTCCGGTCGATCGTGCTTCCGATCGGGAGTGGCCAGACCCTCATGCAGCCCCCGATCGTCACCGAGGCACAGATGGCCTTCGCGCTCAATGACACCGGCCAGGTGGCGCACGAGACAGAATGTGTTTTCGAGATCACCCGGGAGGCACAACTGACATCCGCGCCCCCGGACTGGCGCACGTATCTCGTCCGGACATGGGGCAAACCGCATCACCCGGTAGCCGCGGCCCTGCCCCGCACAAAGGCGGAAGTGTCACACTGGAACCAGTGGGTGGCCGAAGGCTGGGCAGATGGAGAAAAGCAGGCAACCGAGATCTTCCTCTCCGATCTGTCGCGCCTGCAGCGCGACATTACCGGCATGGCCCGCTACCGGGTGCTGCTGAACGCCGGGCGCGTCGAAGAACCACGCGTCGTGTTCGAGCACCAGGACGCCGTGGGAGGAGGAGACACCCTCCACCTCAATGACCGCACGATCCGGATCGCGAGCCAGCCGGGGCTTCAGGGCCACGTCCGGCGCGGAAGCGATTACGGTTATCCGGAGCATTGCCGATGAATATCACCATCCCCATCACGACCGACGAACGCTGGCCGGATGAAGGCAGGAAAGCGTTTGCCTGGGTCGAGGAACGACGGCGTAACGCACCGGGGCTGGACTCCCTGCTTCGCTGGGCGCATGGCCTCGGCGCCTCGCGCATCGACATCAAGACGGGCCACCCGGTCACGATCAAGGTGCACGGCGTGATCCGCTATGCCACATGCAAAGCGACGGACTCCCTCGCGCTGGCGGATATCGTCGGCCATGTCTATGCCTCTGACGGGATGGCCATGCTTGGTGTCGGCCATATCCTCGATACAGCCTATAGCGTGGCACTGGACCGCAAGGTCAATCTACGTTTCCGGATCAATCTTTCACCCATTTCGGTCAAGCGGGGCAGTGGCGTCCACATCGTCATGCGTCCGATCCCCGCCCGCCCCGCCAGCCTTGACCAGCAGATGGTCGAACAGGAAATCCGGGACACGAACAGGCTCAAAAGCGGCATGGTCCTGTTTGGTGGGGCAACCGGTTCCGGAAAGACCACGTTGCAATTCGGGCTCGCCATCGAAAAACTCATGGACCCGACCGTATACTGCGACATGGCAACCGGCGAGGAGCCCATCGAGTTCCTGCTGGACGACCTGCGTCCGCCTTCAGGTTCGCGGATCAGCCAGACGGAGATCCGCCCTCCTACCCTGACTTTTCCCACGTTCACCCGCAGCCTGACACGCCGCGAGATGAGCGATGGCATCATCACGGAATGTCGGGACGGCGAGACCATGAATGCAGCCATCAATATCGCCATGATGGGCGGTATTCTGGGCACAACGCTACACGCAGACAGCGTCTCCCTCATGATCCAGCGCGCGATCGCGCTCTGTCCGCCCTCGGAACGTGACAACCTCGTCTCGGCCCTCGCTCAGGCACTGCGGTTCTGCATCAACCAGCGTCTTGTACCCCGCAAGGGCGGGGGGCGTGTTGCGATCCGCGAATTCCTCACCTTCGACCGTGATCTGCGCCGCAAGCTGACCCGAACCGAGCCAACGGACTGGCCTGACGTCGTGGCCGATGCGGTCGAGGCGCAGGGCCAGTCCTTCGGCAGAGCCATCCGCAAACTGCTTGATACCGATCTGATCACCGAAGACACCGCTCTGGCGGAAGAAAGGAGAGACGCGTGATGTGGCGTGCAACGGCCTATCCTGTCCGGGTTTTCATTCTCGATGCCCGCAGCTGTTTTCCCATTCTCATCTCCGTGACACACTGGAGCCTCACGACCCTGCTGATCGGGGTCTTCGGCGTGGTGTTTTTCGGCACGATCTCGTTTTTCGGGCTGACGCTGCCGGCCGCGATACGCTCCATGCGACGCTTCCTCATCGGGCCGGTCCGCACCGCCCTGCCGACATGGCAAAGGAGGCGGTTCTCATGAGCGCGATCGATCTGGCGGCGATCAGTGCGGCGCAGACACGGCTTCTGGCCAAAATCGGCAAGCCGATTGAGCTGCTGGACCCTGGGACCGGAAAAAGGGTGGTCGTATCACCGGCTGACGCGGCACACCCTGAAGCCTATCTGCCCGTTTTCCTGATCAGTGCCGAAGCCCTGTGGCTGGAACTGACAGGGACGGGCTTTGCCCTTGATGTCAGCAGGACGCCCGACAGCGCGCTCGGCTATGCCGTACGCACGGTGCGCGCCGGTTCATTTACGGTCGTGATGTTATGTCTGATCGATGTCACGATGAGGCTTGCGGAGATGGACGACGCGCTGGTCCTCAATCATCTGATCGACTTCTGGGGCGAAGCCCATGGCCGGATCGCCGATGTCGCGCCGACCCTGCAGGGGGCGACATGATCCCTCGCCTCGCTCTGGCGGCACTCGGGGTGTTTCCCCTTTTTGCCGCCAGCACGACCGCCCGCGCCGCGAGCATCGAAGAAAAGGGCCGCCAGATTGCAGCCTGTCTGGAGGCTTCGGCAAAAATCTCCGGCGTGCCCCGTGGCGTGCTGCTCGTCCTCCTCTATGTCGAGGCCGGCCGCCCCGGAATGGTCAGCCCGAACGGTAACGGCACGGCGGATCTCGGGCCGATGCAGGTCAACACGATATGGGTCGATCGCATCGCGAGGCGATGGCACAGCACGCCCGCGCAAACATATGCGGCCCTGCGCGACAGTTCGTGCGCCAATATCGAGGCAGGTGCCTGGATCCTTGGTCAGGCGATGCAGGAAGCACACGGTGACCTCTGGCAGGCCGTGGCCTTCTACCATTCCCATACCCCACGCTACGGCGATGCGTATCTCCGGCGTTTCTACGACATCGCCCTCACGATGATGGCCAAAAACCGCAGGGACGATCACTCATGAGCACGAGCCGCGTCCCATGGTCATCCAGCGATGACTATCTGCTCTTTTCCTCGATCATCATCATCGTCGGGGTCCTGCTGTTCAGCTACATGGCCTGGAGCCTGTGGCATACGCAGATCACGGCCTTCTATTTGCGGGTCATGCTGGGGCAGATCAACCTGCTGCATACGTCCGATCCCGACCTGATGCGCCTGCGGTTCCAGTTGCAGGCCGCGCAATATCGACCGGACCTGGTGCGGGCGATCCAGCTTTATTATGGACTTGCGATCCTGGGCAATGCCCTGAAATGGCCGGTGGCCATCGTGATTGCGCTCATGGGCGGGTTATGCATGTGGCGTGCTGCCCCCGGCCGTTTTGCAAAGGCACTCGATCTGGAAGGTCTGATCGCAGTCCAGGCAGAAATGTTTCCGACGTTGAAAGGCTTCGTCCGACGCCGACTGGACAGGCTTGTAACGCCCACGGATGGTAATCCCCTGCCCGCAGACCCGGCCCTGACACGTGCCGAATGGGGCGCGCGCTTCGCTGTCGATGCACAGGACCGCTACAGTGAAACCGGCGCGCTCGAGGCGTTCACACGCCAGTTGGGCCGCCACTGGTCCAGCATCAACGCCGCATCCCCTGTCGAACAGGTGCTTCTCGTTGCCTTTGCGATGCACTACCTCCAGAGGCGCCGGGAAGCCCTCGCCCTGCTTGGTGAACTCTCTGCCGGTCTGGCCGACGTCGGCCTTGATGGTCCCCATGGTCCGCTGGCGCCGCTCACAGTGCCAGAGTCCGTTGTGCGAAGCGTCCGTTCTGCCCTGCAGGACAAGGAAATCACAAACTGTATGGATACGGTCTGCGAACGCAGTGGGTGGAGCGTGACCGCGCTCATGACCCTGCTGCACGAGGCCCGGCGGCAGGCGGGCGTACTCGCGCCCTCCTCATTCGCCATCGTGAAGCTTATCGACCGATCACTGTGGTACGCGCTGCACTCACTCGGCTTTCCTGCTGAAATCCCGGCCGAAGACCTTCATCCCAATCCCCGCATCGAGGCCGCCGGCGCGCGTGCGCACTGGAGCGAAGAACGGCGCTACCAGCGTCCGATCTACATCCCTGCGGTTGAGAACGCGCTCGCCATCCTGCGCCCGATGCCCGAAGCACAAGGATCTTCCCATGACCCGTATCATCCTGCACGCTGATGGCCGGGCGCCCATCACCATTGAACTCGACGGGACAGGCTTACAGCCGCTCCATTTCCATCTTGGATCTGATTTCGGGCAGACGGAGACAAACGATGCGGCAGCCACTTTACCAGAAGCGGCAGCAGCACGGCGCTGGCGCCTGAAAAAGGCATTGCCCGCGCTCATCGCTGGAGGACTGGCCGCCATCCTGATCATCGGCACACGTCAGGCCATGGTTTCCGACCGCGCTGTTCCCGACACGGGGCCCGCTGGCATGCTACGGCCGCCTGCAATTCTACCCCCACTCTCCGGTGCGCCCATGACGGACGAAGGCGCGCCAGGGGTCCGCTCAACCTATGTCCCGGGCGCGCGCATGCCGGTCGATGGAAATGTGGTCGACAATCCCGACGGTCACCCGGCGAGCGCGGAAATCGATGCCGCACGACGCATCATGACGCAGCGGCCAGTCGTCACTTATCCGCAACCCCCAGGTGGCGCGCAGACAGCGCCGACGGCGCCGGTCTCCCCCACGGCACCAACCGCTCCCGTGGCGCCCACGATCGACACCGGAAAATCTCCTTTTGGGCTGGAAGACTGACGCATGGTGAAGCGCGAGACCGGCGGACCGCAGGTCCACCAGCAACTGAAACACGGCTCTACCTATCGCGATACGCGTCCCTTCACGGTCCGGATCGCCGAAGAGCTGCAATCCAGCAGTTCCGGGTTTGCTCTCATGATGCTGGCAGGGCTCAGCGTGCTGGCTCCCGCGATCGTCGGGATCACCTTTCCCCTCGCCCTCTGCCTGACGCTCTGGGTCATGACCCGCCAACCCGTGTTGCCTTTTCATCTGCCCCGGTATTGCGGACTGAAGGATAAACACGATCTTGATCCCAAAACCCGTCGGCCGCGGACGGCGGCAGGCATCATATATCTTGGAACGGACGGACTGACCGGCCAGCAACTCTGGCTTTCATCCGACGCGGGGCGCCAGCACGCCGCCGTGCCAGGCACGACCGGTGCGGGCAAAACGACATCCGCCATCTCCCTGCTCGCCAATCCGCTTGCGCATGGATCCGGGTTTATCCTGATTGACGGCAAGGGTGACAACACGGTCCACGGCGATGTGCTGGCGCTTGCCCGCCGCTTCGGGCTGGACGACCAGGTGCTCAATCTCAACTTTCTAACCGCAAGCGGCATCCGCCAGTCCAATACGTTCAATCCGTTTGCGACCGGCAATGCCGACGCCATCCGTGAAATGCTGGTCAGCCAGCTTGGTGAGCCTTCCAGCAACGACGCCAACGGCGTCTTTCGGGATCGTGCTGTCGGCCTTGCCGGCACGATCGCGCCGGTGCTGACCTGGATGCGCGACACGCACGGCGTGCCGATCAACATCGAGACCATGCGCTATGCCATGGAACTACGCTGGATCGGCACGCTGGCCCGGCATCGCGTATTCCTGATCCGCAATCCCGGCTCCGATCACCCCATTGAGATCAGCGTTCCCGAAATTCCCGACGATATCCTCTATCCGGCTCAGGCCTATCTGGGTGAACTGCCGGGGTATGATTCCTCGCTGGCGTGGAATGAACAGAAAGAAAACAAACCGAGCGAACAGCATGGCTACGCCAAGATGTATTTCACCCGGGTCTTCACGCAGCTTGGCGTCAGTCTCGGGCATATCTTCCGCGCCCAGACGCCCGACATCGATATGCGCGATGTGGTGCTGAACCGCCGCATTCTCGTCGTCACGCTGCCCGCGCTGGAGAATTCCTCGGATACGCTGGCCGGACTGGGCAAGATCGTGGTCGCGGCCGGTCGCGGCGTCATGGCCCAGCTTCTTGGCGCCCGCCTCGACGGCCCCGCCGAGCAGGTCTTCAAGCTCAAGGCAGGCAGCGGCGACGCGCCGTTCCATTTTTTCTACGATGAACTCTCCGCCTACGTCACGGACGGCATGGACCGGCAGCTGGCCATGGGACGCGGCCTGAACTGCATGTTCTGGCTGGGGTTTCAGGATCTTCCGGGTCTCACGACACGCATCGGCGACAAAGCCTTTACCCTGCTCGGCAACGCCAACCTTACCCACGCCATGCGCCTGCAGGATGCCATGCGCACGCGCGAGTGGATCGAAAAGCAGTCCGATCGGATCGAGGTCAGTCAGGCCACGCATTTTGAAGGCAACTCCGCGGGAAGTTACCGGGAAGGACGGGGTGCCGAAGTCCGGGAAGTCGCCCGTATTCCCTGGGCAGACCTTCAGTCGCTCATCGAGGGCGAGGCCATAACGATGTATGCCGGTCGCATCGTCCATTCGAAGACGTTCTTTGCCGCCGTCAATGGGCGGTCAGGCGCGATCCGCATGGCCCAGCCGGTCATGCTTGCAGCGCCGCTGGACCTGAATCGGGTGCCCCCGGACCAGCAGTTGCTCGCCCTCCTCGCGACGATCGAAGGCAGCCTGTTTCAGTCTGAACTGACCACGGCACACGACGAGCCGGATGTTTGCGCACTCCAGGACGCAGTCGACCGCCTCGGTTCAGGTTCTCAAGACATCCTGCGCAATTTTGCACAGATTGGTGCAGCAGTCGCCGCCGCACCATGCCGGGTTGCGACCGCCAATGACGATGAAGGGAACGAACACGCAGCCAGAACAGACATGCTGACACCGTTCTCCTATATGCTGCGTGATGCTGCCTCCACCCCGAAACCCGGTTTTCAGACACCGCCCCGCACCATACCTCCCATCGACGGTCATCTGCTTGGACGCCTGGAGGCTATTGAACGCTGCGTGGACCGGCAGCCAGGTGTAGCCCGGCGTCAGGCACTGCTTATATTGGGTGTCAGGGACGCGATGACAAAAGGCGCACCGAAGGAGAGCGCGGCCAGCACCGGGATGACCGAGAAGGAAATCCTCGCCCAGATCAGGATATTGCGAGAAAAAACCTCGGCATGACCGGCACGATCATCATCCTTCCCGGCGGGGAAAGGTTCCAGCTCGAATGGCGCCGGACTGACCCGGAGCGCTGGGGACGCCGCCTGAAGGCAAAATATGATGAGAGCTGGAGCGCGGAGCGTTCTGACAAGGCGCGATGCCTGTGCCAGCATCGCGGGGCCTCACTGCCTCTACAGATCCGTTACCGGGCGGACAGTCACAGTTATCACCTCGCCGTATGGCCAAATGAAGGGCCACTTCATGAAAAGACATGCCCCTTCTACAAGCCTGATCCGGAGAAAAGTGGGCGCGCCAGCTATGTAAATAGCGTAATTCGCGAGGGTGAGGATGGGGATGTCGCTGTGACCCTGTCGATCGGCCTGCGCCGCAAGGGACCACCCCGGCCAGTCGATGACACGCCGCTGCCTGCTTCAGATCGGCCCGGACAGGCGCGACAGCGTCGAATGACGCCTCTCGGGCTGCTCCATCTCCTGTGGGAACGGGCGGGGCTGACCGAATGGCGACCGCAATTTGCCAGACACCGCACACCGACGGTTGCCCTGGGCCGGATCGCCTCTGCCGGAACCCGGATCCGGGCGCAGGGCAGACTGATCTCCGATCTTCTATGCCCTGTTGCCCCAGGGCATGAAAAGTTCGGACGGCGTCTCCATGCCATTGTCCGGACGGAAGGAAAGGAAAACCATCTGTTCCTGATCGGGTTTGTGGAGGCTCTGGAACCAGATCCCAGGGGCAATTTCACCATGGCCCTGAACGGTCAGCGCGACGGTTACCGCTGCTTTCTGACAGTGCCTGCAGCCGAGAGGAACCGTCTTGCCCGGTCGCACCAACTGGCGGCAGCCACGCTCGCCCTGCCCGAAGCGGCGCGGCAGGCGCATGTTGTAGCGCTGCTCTATGTGACGGCACGAAACATCATAGCCCCCAATAGCCGATGGACGGGCTGGATCCAGGCGGAAGTCAGGACCGGTGCCCTGATGACCGTCTCTCGCAGCATGCTGCCGTTCGAAAGCAGTCATGAACTGGCCGTAGCCGACGCCCTCGTGGCGGCGGGACGCGCATTCGAAAAACCACTGCGTTTCGACGCGGAACGGAATCTCGTTTTCCCCGACTTCATCCTGCAGGACACGGCACGGAGTGCCGGATATCCAATGGAAGTTTTCGGCCGTACGGACGAAGCCTACACTGCCAGACGAGCCGGGAAGGAAAACTACTACAACATGACTTTCGGCGCAGGCGGATGGTGGTCATGGGATGCAACAACGGCAAGCCGGATTCCAGCCTTTCCGCCCGCGAGAAAGGAGCGACGCTGAGCTGATCACGCCAGACAATGCCTTTCATCCGGCTTGACTGGGCTCCAGACTTTGTCGACGCAACCGAACCCTATCGGGACCACATCATTGGACACCGCGCATGGAATGAGAAATGCGGGTTTCATCCAGGACGCTGATATGAAACATCGAGACTTCTGCGGTCTGCAGCATTATAATTAGAGACATGAAGACGAACTCCCGTCAGGTTGTTTTGGCAGCAATCAGAAAGCAGACTCTTGCGAACACCAGGAGCAAGCAGGCTGCTCATGCGGCGCTTCAGCGAATGGGAATTATTGATCACAAAGGCGAAGTGACGAAAGAATACACGCGTGACCCGCGCGTCGAAGGGATGCTTCGAGCGTAACTGCATGGACGGCTCTCCACACATTTTTTATGTCCGATTATCACGGTTGTTCTGAAGAAGGCCGTCGAAAACTGATGATGATTGGCTTGAACCTGGTTTCTACATCCGGGAGTTCGATCCAATGCGGGCACAGAAATGGGCACACCAGAAACAGCGCAAAGTGTAGCTTCCAAGTTTCTGATCCGGTCACCTTATACGGCAACGGCCGAGGTTGTCCGCCAGTTCCAGATCGCCCAGAATGAGACGGGCAGGCCAACATCGACCATAGATCCCACCCTGTCGGCGTTGAGCTTCTTCATCACCCGGACACTCACCTGATCTTGCGCATCGGCTACTCCAGATCAAACGGGACAAGGGTGCACGATACCGGAACACCCTGCTTCCGGCAGACCTGCCGTCCTTGCTGCAGGAGTGGTAAAGGCCGAACGCCAGCAGGACGTGATGCATTCTGGTAGCTGGCTTTTCCCCAGGCAGGACATCATGAATCCCATCGGCACACGGCAATTACATCGCATGTTTGTCGCTCCGGCACGGGCAGCTTCGATCACCAGACATATGGGGCCGACAAAGGCAAACCCACTTATGTACGACAATGAAGACCGCCTGGATCTGGCTGCGTCCGAACATGGCAGTCAGAGTTGCTGGACAATACGCGCAGCTAAGGCTGTTCATATATATATTTTTTTACACAAGACACCGTTTATATGCGATTTTAAGCATCAATAAACGGTTTTGGACAATTCAGCAGGAATTTAATTCCAATGGCAGACCCGATCGGCGGCATGTGGCTCGCACTGAAATATGATGCAGAGCCATTCGGCGGACTGGCTGTCAAAAGCCAGCTTGGAAGTCGCCGGTCGAGCAGTCATCATAATTTATACAGCATCGAGACGTATCCCGAAAACATGCGTCCGGCCGACGCCGCAGCCGCGCATCTGCAGTTTCATCTGCGACACGAACCCACCAGCCTTGAATTGCTGGCGCGCGTCTTTGCGAAGACCGGACCAAGTTTTGTCCAGGAGTGGATAAACAATGCACCGACCGGACAATATGCCAGACGGGCATCGTTTCTCTATGAATTCGTCACCGGACAAACGCTCCTGCCGCCAGTCGACCTCGGCGGCAACTACGTTTCCGCCCTGGATGCATCTTTTCAGGTAACAGCTTCTCCGGACAAGATGAGCAACGTCAGCAGATGGCGCGTCCGTGACAACATGCCCGGGAACCGCTTTTTTTGTCCCTTTATCCCGCTTTCCAGTCAACTCAAGACGGCTGCGGAGATGGACGTATCTGCCGGTTACGGTGAACTGGTGCAGGAGTTCGGCGAGAGCATGCTTGCCCGGGCCGCAGTGTGGCTGACAAATCGTGAAAGCAAGGCAAGTTTCACCATTGAAGGCGAGGAGCATCAACTTGACCGGATCCAGCGCTTCAGCCACGTACTCGCCACGAGAACCGGACAAGGGGCAGTTCCCCTGACAGATACTGACCTTGCCGAATTGCAACGCAACATCCTCGGTGACGTCACAATAACCGAGCATTTTGGATTGCGGCTGTCACCGGTATTCGTTGGAGAATACACGATGAGGTATGAGAATGTTGTTCATTACCTCGCGCCTCCCGCAGAAGACGTAGCCGATATGCTTGAGGGATTAAAAATTTTCCTCGACAGGACTGAAGGACAGTCTCCTGTCATGCGCAGCGCCGTGGCAGCCTTCGGGTTCGTCTACATCCATCCTCTTTCTGACGGGAACGGCCGTGTACACCGGTTCCTGATAAACGACGTTCTCAAGCGGGACGGCGCCATCCCCGACCAGATCATCCTTCCCATCTCAGCTACCATCATTGGAGACCCGACGAGCAGGCGAAACTACGACCAGATTCTGGACAGGGTTTCAAAACCCCTGATGCGACAGATCACGGATCATGTCTCTTTCGATCGTGACATGAAGACCTATCCTGATGGGATAAAATCCAATCTTGACTTCTCGAACCCTGATCTGGCGAGACCGGCCTGGCGCTATATCAATTTCGCCCCCCACGTTATCTATCTCAGCGCAGCACTAGAGATGACCATCAAGCACCACATGAAAGAGGAAGCCATATATCTCCGGTCACACCATAATGCCCGGCAGGCACTCAAGGAGCTTGTTGAAATGCCGGATATGGATGCCGACCGCATCATCCGGTCATTACGGGACACTCATTTCATACCAAGCGGCAAGATTCAGAAAAAATATCCCATGATCGAAAAATTCAGGCTTTGGAACGCCATCTCTGAGGCGCTGAGGCGTTCATTCTCTGAATGATTGCGCGTGGACCGACCGTGATAAGTAGAAAGTTGTCCGTCACCAGATATGGGATCTGAAAAAGGATTGTCCGAGCTGAAAAGGCAGGCTGCCCTCGTGAGAGCACAACTTTGTAGTCATCGCCTATGGATTTTCACTGAGAACTGAATTCTTCCACAAGGTGCATAACGCAAGGGCTTAGGATCGCAATCCGCAACCTGGATTGTATAAAAGGCATCTTTCGTCCGGATTTATCGACGTAACGCCCCGAACTGGATCATGGTCCGGTCAAACAGGAACAGCCGCAGTCGGCACCCTACGGCGTAGCGAAGAAGTTCTGCCTTCGCATA
The DNA here is from genome assembly GCF_015155755.1 of Komagataeibacter sp. FXV3. Taxonomy (GTDB): domain Bacteria; phylum Pseudomonadota; class Alphaproteobacteria; order Acetobacterales; family Acetobacteraceae; genus Komagataeibacter. The sequence continues at coordinate 19,578 of NZ_VWPI01000167.1, forward strand.
TTGCTGCGTTCCTAAGCCAGGAGATCGCCGCGCCGCCCGGTCCGGCGGCGCGTTCCCCTTTTAGTGGACGGCCTTCTTTCTACCGCGGCGGCGTCCTTGCGGCCTGTCAGGCAATGCAGGCTCTGTCGTGCCCTCATCACCAGATTTGGTGGCAGTGGACGTTATATCCCGCCCCAGTCCAATCTCTCGTGCAAGTTCCGATCGGCGTGCTGTGTAATTGGGAGCGACCATAGGATAATGAGACGGAAGTCCCCATTTCCGCCGATATTCTTCAGGCGTCATGCCATAGGATGCCTGCAGATGCCGTTTGAGCATTTTCAGCTTTTTCCCATCTTCAAGACATATGATATAATCCGGAAATACGGACCGCTTGATGGGAACGGCAGGTATCTGTTCTTTTACGCCCGAAGTAGTCGGGACGGACAATGAATTGTAAACAGTCCCAATCAGCCTGATAAGTTCGTCCGGCGATATTTTATTTTCCGATACATAAGCAGTTATGATTTCCACGGTCAGCGCCAGCTGTCTTTGTTGTTCTTCGGGCATTGTCCATCACCTTAACAGACGAAAAAACTGTGGCCCTGTATATAACACCGCTATTGGGAATAGTCCTCGACGTTTTCGACGATTTGGCAGATTGCAGAACAGGTATGCTCTTGAGCAGATATCCAATAGGATCCTTCGCCTGCTCATCTGTATTTTATCTGACCGTCAACACTTCTTGCTTTCTACGGCAATCCTGTTACCCGTTTCCTGCCCAGCATCAAGACGCCATATCTGCGATACGAAATTATTTGGAGCCAGTGTCAGCAGAACACTCAGACACAGCTTCCTCCTCGGCCCAGGAAGGTCTTGAGGTGTGAACATGCCCGGAAGCTTCAGTCGCGCCAATAATGCGCAGCAGACTTTCAGGGATCGGTTCACGCACAACATCATTGAACCGGGCACGCAATTCGTTCTTCAACCAGCAGTCGAACGGATCAGGATCTCCCCGGAAAGACACATCGTCCATCATTGGCCTGTTATCTGCTACTCCCCGCCTGCCTAACGATACGCAGCCGACTTCGTTGCGCAAATGACCAAAGCGTGCGTCAGATCTGAGATGTTGTCGCGGTATGGCACACTGTCAGCGGGATCCAGATACGGGTGAAAACAGCAGAAAGCCGGACGCTCTAGCTGGCGGCACCTGGCGACGCAGATGGCACAGGGGGACGCCTGCCCAGCACCTGGGCGGCCCGTTGGCTCCGAAGCGTCTGCTCTGCACCCGTCATGACCGCTGGTGCGTTCCTGATCATGACCTGCAGCCTGGCGTCGATCTCGGCCAGACGCGCCTTATGCAGGCGCTCGGCCTGCCGCGCCTGCGTTTCCAGAATAATCTCCCTTCCATAGGGGCGACCTGACTTCGTCAGTGTCTCCTGCATGCGCCCAAGCACGATCAGTTCCCGGATCCTCGCATCCCGGGCCTTGCGGGTTCGGGCAACCAGATCCGTGCCCAAGGATTTATATGGTTTATATGCCATTTTCTTTGCCACGTGATTCCACAGGTCGTCACTGGTGATGGGCGTGGTATCCCCGAGCGGCCTCTGGTTCCGGACCGCCTCAAACGTCACGCCATCGGAGATCATGGTCCATGTGGTTCCACGCGCCCGGCTTTCCGCGACGTATGAAGTAAATCCCGTTGCCAGTTCAACGCCTCGCGGCAGGGCGTTGATATGCTCATCTGAAGTAAGCCCCTGTGCCGCATCAATCGTCATGGCATGTCCGAACCCCAGCAACACCCGACCAGTCTTCGCGTCACGAAACCGCCGCCATTCAACATCGGCAACAAGCCCCTCCTTCGTGCGGACGCGAAGCCCCACATCGCCATGAGCCAGAACCTCTACCACATCACCGTTATTTCCAACCGTGGCGCCCTTTCCATCCACGCTGCCCCATGTCCGACGATACAGCCGAAGCCGGTCGCCCGTAGCGATCGCGAGATCATAGGTTTCGCCACGCTGATCAATAGCCTGCACGGTGATTTCATACGTCGAGATCTCGCCGCGCTCCTGTAGGATCTTACGGACTGCCCGACTTAGATCGGCAGCATCCTGATTGGTCAGCGCCGACATGCTGATCGTCTTGGTCCGACCACGCCGCGGGCCGGTACCCTCGGCGACCAGGGCATCGCGACGCGTCACATACAGCCGGGCAATATCCTGCAGGACTTCCTCATGGTCGCCACCGACCAGACGGATCGTTCCATCCGCTCGTTTCATATCAATCGCGTCCCGGACTTCCTTCAGATGGAACCTGTTACGGACGTCGTCATCATTTTCCTCGTCCGTATGCGCGTTTGCTGCAGCTCCCCTGAACTCGTGGGATTCCAGATCGCTCTCTTCCGGCTCTGCGCCACGAAACAGATCAGCAATCTGGCGATTTCTCGCAGATACCTGCCGGACACTGGACAGAAGCTCCGGCATGTCTTCCGGATCCAGAACCCGGCGCAGCATCTCGATGGAGTCCCCTGCCTCGATATTCTGCGCCTGCTCGTGGTCACCCAGCGCCTTGATCGTGCAACCAGTATCGCGCTGCAACTGTAACAGGCGAAGCATCTGGCGCGGGCCGACCTGACCGACCTCGTCAATCACCAGCACCGTATTCCGGTCCACATCAACGTCACCCCGCTCCAGCCGCGCCAGAAAAGGCAGCATAGCGCTTGTGTCAAAGATGCCGGCCTCACGTAATGCGTCCGCCTGGCGCCAGGCATTGGCAATCCCGATAACCCTGCGACCATTCGTGTCATAACGCGTATCATGTTTCCACGCATCAACCAGCGGAGACAGCAGCGCCGTCTTTCCGGAGCCCGCGACGCCGGTGAGCATGGAGAGCGCACCGCCCCGGCCAAGAGCGTAGATAGCGGCCTTCTGGGTCTTTCCATGATCGCTTGCAAAGTCGAGGGATGATCGTCCGATCGCTTCCGTGATCTGGCGGTCCGACAGCGCCCCGCTTCGGTCTCCTGACGCACGAGCCGCCTGAATCGCGAGGTCCTCCTCGATGGCGATCTGCGCGGAATTCGTCACCCTCAACCTGTCGCCGCGCATCTCCTGAATCAGCGAGACCCGTTCCCCGCCGAGTTCGAGACCACGCTGTTCAATAAGGGCCACGACATGATCAATGTCCTTCACCCCACCCTCGATGCCGGTGCCGATCAGGCCCCGGGCCGCATACGTTCTGAGTTTGTCGTGATCGATCACGGCGGCTGTTTCAAACTCCCTTGCGAGATGGCGCGCAGCGAAACGATAGGCAATGTCGTATCGTTGTTCCCTGGTGCCCACGGGCGCTACTGGCGTGCCAAGCAGGCTTTTTTGCTCCCAGCCAAGACGCCTGGCCTGTTCTCGCCATATCTCATGGTCGCTCGTGCCTTTGTCCTTGTCGAGCCGGGCTGCCAGGCCGGCCATGGACAGGATGCGACGCTTGCGTTCGATCGGCATATGCGCCCAGTCCGCTCCTTCCGCCGCGGCGTAATCCTTGGCCGCCCTGATGACGTTCCGTCGTCCCTTGCTGAAGAAATCCGATATATCCTGTGGCACGGCTGAGATAACCGTCGCCTGCTCGTTCGCGTCGTATTGCTGGGCAATGCCGATCCTGCGCAGTTCATCCGCGAGCTGTGCCTGGAAATATGCTCCAAATTCGTGAACGCGCGATCGCAGCCGCTTCGTGTCGAGTGAACCCACATGCCCCTCTTCCGTAACCACGACATTGAACAGGGCATTATGGATATGGGCATGGGGATCGCCGCCTGCTGGCGTATCGATCAGATAGGTCTGGCCTGTCGCCGCGTCACGCGCCTCGACCGTCGGGCGCGCGGTATCATGCCGGAATGACACCCAGGCGACCTCGCCCGGGTTGGCACCGTCTTCGCCCCCATGACCGCGCCGCGCGAAACCGATTTCCCGCGCGACATAGAGCATGGTGGCGTCGTTTGCCCGATCAATGGCATGCCAGATGGCTGCCCTCTCGGCCTCGGTCGGCGCAAACTCGGCCGCAAGCGTCACCGATTTGTGCGGCGCCAGGGTCAGATCATAGGCACTGATCTTGCGGGCATTCTTTGACCAGTCCTCGCCATCATCAGCCCGCTTTGCCTCGAACAGGCGATTTAGCTGCCCGTTTTTCGGCGGTATAGTGGGATCGATCCCGAGAACCGCCGCGATCTCCGGCTTCATGTCCGGCCGCCACGAGGCGCGGCCATCGCGCCCAGTATAATAACTGGTCAGTCGGGCACCGTCCGCATCAGAAACCTTTCCTGGCTGGGTTCGGAAATCATGTTCCGGATCCGATAGCTCTTGGGTGAAATAGGCGGTGATCAAGCGACCGGTGCTCTCAGCCGAAATTTTCCGGAACGTCATCATCAGACGCCAGTTCCGTCCTTTTCCTCGGGCGATGAGGTGCGGGGCGTCCGGCCCTCCTGAATGTCGAGGATCCTGCCAGTCGTAAGATCGATGCGCCTGAGAAGAGGGCTCTGCGCGGCGATCAGTGTCACCAGTCGGCCAAGGATTTCATCAAGTGTCGGACCATCAGATTCTTTCGGGGAGAGAATTTCAATGATCAGAGACAGCTTGTCTTCGATCATTCGAAGCCGTTCCCGGATGTCGTCGTCCTGGCCTGCTGTTATGTCAGGTCTCCTGGCCGTCTCGCTCATCGTCATCACCTCCCATGTCAGAACCACGGGAAGCGTGACGCGGAATCATGCGACCGTTCAGGCCTTCTTTTGATCAGCTCCGGCGAGCGCGTCCTTGACGGCCTTGGCCGGCGCGAAAACCAGCTTGCGCGAGGCTGGTATCTGCATCTCGGCACCGGTCGCCGGGTTGCGACCCGTGCGGGCGGCGGTGTGCCGGACGGTGAACTTACCAAAGCCGGGCAGCGATACCTCGTCGCCGACCTCTGCAGCCTGAACGATAGAGGCTATGACGGTCTCAAGAGCGGTCTTCGCATCGGCCTTCGTGCCACCCGTGGCTTCGGCAATACGGTCAATCAGATCGGTACTTTTCATCAGCGCTGTCTCTTTCAGTTAAGGGAACACGGAGAGATCGAATCACAACCGTAGCGGATTTATGATTTCTCTCGGGCGGGCAGGATGACGCTGCGGGACAGGTCCACCCCGATGCGAATGGCGTCATCAAGCTGGCGACCGATACCACTCTGCAGGACGGGGGAGCAATACATCGCCCCGTCGATTTTGCGGCATATGCTCCAGACCGACCCGATCAGGTTCATGGCGTGAACCAGCCCTTCCACGTCGTGACGATCCAGGTCGCGGATGAATTGGTGAGGATCAACCTCCTCAATGTATGGCTCCTGTCCCGGCATCACAAAAACCATGTGAGGACCAGGCCGCGAAAGGCGCCTGAGAAGATCCATCTGGGTACTGGTGATCGTGAGTTGCACGGCACTTCCGGGGCCTCCACCGGGGATATAGGCGCCAGTTCGACTGATCTGTGGCATCACCTCTCCGGTAATCCAGCGCCGAACCCGTTTGGCAATAGGCTTTCGAGAAATGAACGTCAGGTGATTGGCTCCGCTTTCACTGACGAAGAGCTGTTCCTGCATCCCTCCTGCGGTCACCACGCTGATGCGGCAATATTCATCATCATCGAGCCGTCTGACTGTCGCAGAAGGATTGCTGAGGCCCAATATGCAGCAAATCTCCCGGGCCGAGATCCATCGCCTTCCGGTGACTTCCCGAACTGATATCCGGGTATCTTCGAACGTTAGATAGTCTCGTTCGCTCTTATGCAGAATAGGTTGAACCGGATCACTGACCGGCTTCCTGGCTCGCGGCCTCCTGATGGTGGTGTCTGGCATATCATGTCTCCCCTTTTCCTGAGAAGATTGTGCGCGGGAAGCATGCGACCTCTCATGGAAAACGTGCTCAGCGGCATCCGCGTCATCCGCAAGGGTCTAAGCATTGCTTATACCCTTTCCCGCTTGCCCACTCCTGGCGGCGTAGCCGCCCGCACCAACGGTGCAATGGTGTATGAGGACCCGCTATTTATGGGTAGGCGCAATGTCGGCCTCGGGTATATCGATGGGTCGTCGTAAGGGTAGTTGTTGGGTCGTGAAACAGTCGTTCCGTCCGTGCGTCAAGGGTAGGTATATGGGTCGCTCATGAGTATGCGCGCGCAGATCACATGTGAGAATCTGCATGCTGACGAAGCTGCGACCCAGGTATGATGATGCAGGAGGGGATGAATCATGACAGGCAGGTTCGGCAAGGAACGGCTGAAATCGCTCATCGAGAACCATAGCGCCCGAGACAGTGCGACACCTCTCTATCGGTGGCTGCTCACCAACTGCGAAGACATAAGCGCACTGCGATCAAAAGGGGATTCCTGGGCTCCCTATGTTGCGGCAGCCCGAGAAGATGGCCTTGACCTTCCGGACGAAAAGGAAGCGATGAAGCGTATGGAGCGCTATTGGCGCCGTATGGCCGGCACCCGCCGCATGCACCCGGAAGCTGAACAGGTTCCACAATCTCCTGACACTGAAAGCACCATGCAACCCAGCCGCTTCCCTCACGGCTGGACGCCCGCTTTTGCGGATGACGGTCGCGTGAGCCGCGCGCCCGATGGAACTGGCGTTCCCGCACAAATAGTACCCGCCGAAAAAAACGCACAGGTCGCATCATTGCCCGCGACAGTGCCGGGGTGCTCGGGCAGCGAGACAACCGGGGAGAAGAACTTTCCCATTGGTCGCGCCCGGGCCGAGGCCATCAAGCGGGACCTTCTTGCGCGGCTGAAGCGAAAGGAGCCCGGTTTTCATCGGGAGTAAGGCATGGCATCCGCCACGATCACAGACGCCGCAGAACCAACGGTGCTGGTGACACGCCCAACCCTGCTCGTAGCCATCGGGCGCCAGCGGGTGGGAAAGACGACATTCCTCAAATCACTGGCCGAGATCACGGCCCAGCAGGGAGGCAGACCGGAGATCTGGAACACGGATTCCATGAACCGCTCGCATACGCTTTCATCGCTTGGTCCGCAGGTTCTGGAAGCGGACAGCACGTCCCCGACCGGGCAGGCTGCCTGGCTCGAAGGGCAGATCGAGAAGCTGGTTGAATCCCGCCATGATGCGATTCTCGACATCGGGGGAGGATGGACTGCGATGCACGAACTGATCCGCTCATCTCCCCTTGTCGCGGCGCTGGACGAGCTTGGGGTCTCGCTTGTGACGATCTTCATGATCGGTATGGAGAATGCGGACATCGACTATCTGCAGGACCTTCAGGAGCAGCATGGCTTCCTGCCACGCCGCACGGCGATTGTCATAAATGAAGGCCTGCTTCCCGTCGGTATCGACACACCTCAGGCGGTAAGCCAGATCCTCGAAAACGAAGCGGTGCTCAACGCTCTGGACCGAGGCGCCGCGCACGGTGTGTTCCCCGCGATCAACGGGCTGAAGAAAATCGCGGATCGTGGGCAGTCGTTCATGGATTTTGCTGCGAACAAGCCGGTTCCCGGACAGCCGAAAAGCTCGGTCTTCGACAGACTACGGGTCAATCGCTGGCTCAAGCGGGACGTGCCCCTCTTCCTGCGCGACCTCGGAGCGGACTATCTGCCCCGGATGCCAAAGGGGCTGCCCGACGTGGTTATGGAGAATGTCTGATGGCAGCCCAGGGCGACATCGAGGCGGCAGACCGTGAATTCGCGGTCCGAATGGAGAACCTGCGCAGGGTCGCCGCCCAATGGGTCGAGCGTCCGATCGCGCCCGAAGTCGAAGTGCTTTCGGCACTGGTCGCAGCGATAGACCAGATCGGCACCCTCTGCATTGAAGCCAGGCGCGCCTCCATCCGCTCCGTTGCCGAGAGCAGGCTGGTGGCCGAACAGCAGCGCGAAACCCTGGCGCAGGACACGATCGCCATCCGCAGCCACCTCAGGGACGGAATTGAAGCGGTGCACACGCTGCGCACCATCAACGAAAAACTGGTCGAGAAGAAACTCCTCGCGATCACCGCGGATATGACGAAAGGATTAAGGGGCGCCATCGAGAGCCAGGCCACGGCCATGACCAGACGGTACAACCTGGAGACGGCCTTTCGCATCCTGGGCTACAGCTCCATCGTCCTGATAGCGGGATTTGCACTCGGACGGATGCCATGAGCATGTCTGCAACGGTCACGCTCAGGGCCGGAACGGAAACGCCGTACGAAGTACTGACACAGGTCGCATGATGCTGGCCGATCCTGTCCGCCTCGCAACAGGAGGCCAAGGTGATCCGGCTCCTCTTCCCATGCCGCCGCACGGCGCAAGCGACCGTGGTCCTTGTAACGTGCGGCTTCGTCATGCCCCCCATCGGGCGGGCACAGACAGTAAACGTGCCCGGCGGGCTCCCGACACATGTCAACGCAACCTATCAGGAACCGGGGCTCGGTGGCTGGACCCCGGACACGACAGGCACAGCCCAGGCCACCAGCGGAAGCGGCGCCGTCACCCAGACAACGACAGCAGGCACGTCCGACAGCGATGCGCTCGAGACCCTATACCAGCAGTCATGGGGCTATGCGGCAGCCCAGAACGCCGAGGCGCTGGGCGTCAATCCGTCAGCACTGGCCGCGACCTGCGTGGTGGAATCCGGCTGCCAGAACCTCTACACGGCCGGAAACGGCAGTACGATCACCGGCGCGTTCCAGATGAGCAACGGGACCTACAGCCAGACCCTTGGAGAGGCACTGGCAGCAGACCCCTCGCTGGCCTCATCCATCACCAGCGGCACGGCAGGCCAGCAGGACCCGGCGACGCAGGCGGTGGCTGCGGCGCAGTATCTCAAGGATGCCGCAACCAGTCTGCAGCACAGCGGCATCAGTAACCCGACAGCCCTTGATGCCCGGGCCTATTATAACTTTGGCCCGAGCGCGGGTGCTGAAATCGCGACGGCCGACGACAGCAGCCTCATGTCGTCCTACATATCGAGCACGGCAATGTCGGGGAACAATATCCGTTCAACCACCACGGTCGGCCAATGGCGCGCGGCAGTCGCAGCAAAAATGGGCAGTGCCGCGTCCAGTTCGATCCTGACCGGCTGACGAGGAGTCCAGCATGAGGTTTTCCTACCGGGCCGCGATCCTTGCGGCCATCACCTGCAGCATCAGCCACCCGGCCTTCGCGCTGCACAGAACCCCGGTCCGTGCGCTCGACGGGTACAGATGCATGGCCCTTGATGCGCCGGAACGGGTCATGATGGATTTCAGGCATCCGATCCCGCTGCAGAGCGAACCACGGGACGGTGCCCCGAGCCTTGCGCCTGCGCTGGCGGTACTCCCGATCGCCACGGACGCACCATCTACGAACGGCTACGTCCGGAGCATGACCCTCGCATTGCGTCCCGGCTGGGTCTCGACAAGGTGGCTGAAACCCTACGACGCGGTCCATCCCGGCATGACCTGCACGCCCTACGTCATGAATGACGGCAAGCTTGGCTTCGTGTTCGGCAGGGCGACACAGTAGGTTTGTCATCTCCACAGTCCGGCATGCTGGTGTCAGGGCATTTTTTTTCCAGCACGATGGTGCCCCGGACACCAGAAGCAGGAACCCGGTTTCCGGGCTCCTGCGGCGTGGTCTCTCAAGGCGTCGGATCGTCAGGCCACCAGGGGTCGGGGGCGTCCGCGATCTCGCGCGCTTTCGCTTCGGCTGCGGCGATGGCTGCGGCCCTTGCGGCCTCGGTCGCCTCCCGCCATGCGTCGATGCCGTGGTCGGCAATAAAGTCATGGGCGCCGTCATCTTCGGGATGCGGCATTTCCGGGCCATGATAAAAAAGATTGCGATGCCAGACGTCCCGGTCCGTCAGGACCCATGCGTGGTGGGGCGCAGCACGCGAAAGCGCAAGGGCTTCGTCGCGGTCTGCCATGGATTCATATTCGCTCATGCGGGTCGATCCTTGCGGAAAGGTACCTTGCCGTGGGTGGCCGGACCCGCCTTGGGTCCGGCCGGGTCGGTCAGAAGCCGAGGGCGTCCATCTCGGCAGCTGCGGCCCGCTGGTCGATGGTGCGGGCGTTGCTGGCCGTGTAGGGCTTCCACGGGGTGCCGATCATGTCCTCGTAGGCCGCAAGGGCCCCGCGGGCGGACGCAACCAGAGCGGCGGCCTTGATCCCCTGCTCGGCTGCAAAGCGGCGGGCGTTGGCCGCCCTGTTTTCCAGCCCGTCGACGCCCATCCGGTCCTCTTCGCGATATTCGTTGAACTGTGAGGACAGTTCGCGGGCCTGCGCGCGCTTGGCGTCGTAGAACTGGGCGGCCCCGAAGGCGGACGCGACAGCGGCACCAGCCATGCGCTGGAGGTGCATTTCCAGCCCCTTGTCGTTCTGCTCCCCGTTCCATGTGGTCACGACCAGCACGGGCGAGAGGCTGCGGGCGATGACGGTGAAAGCCTGCCGGGCCGTTTCCGCGAGGGCGTCGGCGTCGAAGTCCTCAAGACCGAAATGGGAAACGATCTTGGTGATCTGGTCGGGAACGGGGATCAGGGCTTCGGCGGCCTCGATGGTGATGACAGGCACGCGCCGGGCCGCTTCCTCGAAACGGCGGGCGGCGGGGGCCTTCTGGCCCGATTTTGCCTTGCTGGCGGCTTTCTTCTCTTGCGCGGAAGCGAGGGCGGCGGTCATTGTGTTGGTAGCGTTGGACATGAAACCTAACCTTTCTGTCTGGCGTCAGCCCTGTCCGGTGTGTCACCACCGGGCGGGGCGTCTGTGGCGGGAACCATTTCCCTCTCCACAAATAAATAATAGTACAGACAGAATATAAATACAATAAAAAAGACAATATATTATCAGTAAACATTAGTTTACTACTGTTTTTATTCCCTTTATTTCCTTATGCCCCTTTTATTAATCGCAGTATTATAAGAAATCTCATAAGTATTCATCCTGAAGAACCCCAGGGCGAGCGGTCGAACCGTTGCGCGAAAGCGTGGAGACCCCGCAGGGGGCTCCAGTGAGGTTAGCGGCGCAGCCGCTTAGCGAACCAGAGTGAGAGAACCCCGAAGGGGCCGCCCCTGATTTTCTTTTTTCCTGTTGAACAGAGATGTTTCCCGGACCAGGTCTTTCAGGAAAGGAAACCGTCTCCAGATGCCCTGGGCTTACGCCGCGTTTTGCGGGCATGCGCTGCAGGGACACAGATCCAGTTCATCTGTGACCCGCGACATTACTTCAGATACTCTTGATGAAGCCGGAAGGCGTGCCTTCGGCAGGATCGACAAACACCACGTCATCCGGTGCCCGGCGCGGTGTGTCGATGGCAAGAAAAGTGACAGGATCACGCAGGATACGCGACACCGCATGCACCGCACGCCGCGGAAAGACCAGCAGGTGCCCGGGAACAAACGGCGCTTCCTCAGCCGGATCATCAATCCAGAATGTCCCTTCTCCGGAAAGCACATGGAGGACTTCATCACACTGGGTATGATAATGCGGCGGCACGTTCCGATAGATCTGGAACACCCTGATACTGGCTTCAGGTTTGTCGGTCAGATAGGTATCCAGCAGCATCGTATCCGCGGTTTCCGGGAACGCCGCGGCAATCCTGTTGAGATCGAACCGTCCACCGGTACGGTTCATGGTCATCAGATGCTCTTCATCAGTCATGAGGCCTGTTCTCCGCCCATGTTCCACACCATGTCTCGACGAGCGCTTTTGCGGATTCAGTCATGGTCTTCTCCATTTCAGCCAGGAAAACCTTCGAGCACGATCTTGCCCTTTGCCTGACCGCTCTCGATCAGGGCATGGGCCTCTCGCAGGTTCGCCGCCGTGATCAGGCCGAGGTTCCTGCCAAGCGTGGTGCGGATACGCCCGTCATCCACGAGGCGTGAGACGTCGTTGAGAATCTCGCCCTGCCTGCCCATGTCGGCCGTGCCGAACAGCGGGCGGGTGAACATCAGCTCCCAGTGCAGCGACAGGCTTTTCTTCTTCAGCGGCAGGGCGTCGAGCGCGGCCGGGTCATCAATCAGGCCGAAATGCCCCTGGGGCGCGATCAGCTCGACAATCTCTGACATATGCCGGTCCGTCTGCGTCGTGGAAAAGACGAAGCCGGGAGCGCCGGTCGGAAGGGCGGCGACCTGCGCGGCAAGAGGCCTGCTGTGATCCACCACATGATGTGCCCCGAGGGATTTTACCCAGTCGCGCGTTTCTGGCCGGGAGGCGGTGGCGATGACCGTGACATCGGTCAGGACCCGGGCCAGCTGGATGGCGATGGAGCTAACCCCGCCAGCGCCGCCGATAATCAGCACGGCCGGCTTCACGCCGGGGACTGACCGACGGATATCCAGGCGATCGAACAGCATCTCCCAGGCGGTGATCGCTGTTAGCGGCAGTGCCGCGGCTTCAGCCCAATTCAGGGAACGGGGCTTACGGCCGACAATCCGCTCGTCGACCAGGTGGAATTCGGCATCGGTTCCCGGGCGATCGAGCGCGCCAGCGTAGAAAACCTCATCCCCGATGGCAAAATCCGTCACTTCAGGTCCGGTGCCGACAACGATCCCGGCGGCATCCCAGCCCAGGACCCGCCATTGACCCGCGTCCGACGCGGCGCTGCGGCGGATTTTTGTATCGACCGGATTGACCGACACAGCCCTGATTTCCACCAGGAGATCCCGCCCTGAAGGGACCGGCTTCGGCAGATCGATGTCCTGAAGGGACGCGGGATTGTCGATCGGGAGAGGCGTCTGGTAACCGACGGCGCGCATGATGTCTGCTCCTGTGTTGATGAAGGAGAACAGTGAGCATTATGCTGGGTTCGGACAAGAACGCACTTTTAACGCCCATAGTATCGGAAATGATACCGTCATGGCCCGTATCCGGCATAAATCACTTGATTGCAGTCCCGGCTGTGCCGTTGAAGCAACGCTTCAGCTGATCGACGGGAAATGGAAAGGGGTGATCCTCTACCACCTGCTTGAGGGAATCCTGCGCTTTAACGCAATCCGCAGGCGCCTGCCCAATATCACCCAGCGCATGCTGACAGCCCAGCTCCGCGAACTGGAACAGGACGGGTTTGTCCTGCGGACGGTCTACGCCGAGGTGCCCCCGAAGGTGGAATACAGCCTGACGCCGCGGGGACGGACCCTGGAGCCGGTCATCATGGCCCTCAAGAAATGGGGGGACGAGAATACCGGGTTCAGGCGGGATCCTAAATCCCCTACGGACCTGGGCAAACATGCCGCCAATTGTCCGGTCTCCTGCGTTCAGGCTGGCGGGTGAGCGGGCACTGTTGGTGATCCGGATCCATGTTGCGGACATGCATCCGGACACTCACCCCGAGCATGCACGATTCCCGGTATTTCCCGCCCCAGTCGCATGACGGACAGATATATGGGACACGCTATCGGGCCACGGAACCACAGGGGGAAACTGCGTGGTAAGACTTCGACGTCATCGCGTGAAGCCTCCCGGCAGCTGCCGACTGACGACCCATGAGGCGCAGGTCTGGCGGTCCTTTCGCGCCGCCATCCAGGGCGAGAAAGGAGAGAGCGCCGTAGCCCACCTGCTCGACCGGAGCGGCCTGGCCGTGCTACACGACGCCATACTGCCGGCGGGTGACGGCAGGACAACCCAGATTGACCACCTGTTCCTCAGCCCGAGGGGCATCCATGTCGTGGAGACAAAGCGGTATGGCGGCGAACTGACCGGACACCCGGAAGATGAACGGTGGCGACAGCGTTTCGCGGGCGAGGCGCCCGACGCCCCGCCCCGGCTGATTTACAGCCCGGTGATGCAGAATGCCGCCCATTGCCGCGCCGTCTACGCGCTGGCCCGCCTCGTCGACCCGACCATCCAGATATTCAGCCATGTCGTGCTGACGGGAACTGCGGTCCTGTCACCTGCGCTTGTGGCCTGCACCCTTTCCCTTTCCGCATTGGAAACCCTGCTGCATGGTCTTGAGCGCAACGTGCCACGGGGCACACTGATTGACGCATGGCGGCGCATCGGGCTCGCCTGCCATGCCAGCGGGCATCAGTAAGCGGCCTCCCTGTCGAGAAAATCGAGCAGTTCCGCGATTTCCCCGATTGAAAGCATGCGCCCGCGACAGGCCTCGCTATCGCGGGGAAAATCGAGCGGCTCGCCGCCATGGTCACGGTTGCCGGCACTGATCCAGAGTACCCGCTCCGGCTCCTCGGGGTCATAATCGAGGCGAACCCCGAGGCCATCTCCCAGGTCGATAAAATCGGAGAACAGGTCATCCTCACACCGAAGCGGAAGCGTGCCGATTTCCACACCGACCCACCTGCCGGGAAATCTGGCCCGAAGGAGATCGGTGATCTGGCGCGTATGGGGCCTGAGATCCGTCGGGTCCCGGACGGGCGGCGGTGGCTCCAGAGGCTGCAGGAAACCCGCCTCGTCATCATCCCAGTCATCGGGCTCAATCGGCGGCACCGGCTTTTTCGCCATAAAGCAGACGTCCTTCGACCAAAAGAAAAGCAATTTAAGACCGAAGCGTCGAACGGGACCAGCCTGTTTGGTGCAATGCCCCGGCCACGCGAACGCATGTCGCCGCTGCCGGGGCATGCATTGTCTGCATTCACAAGCCAAGCGCATTCAGTTTCTGATCAACCTGCCTCCAACGACTGTCAGACTGGCGTGGTTCGTTCCTGCCGTGATTCCAGCTGCTGACCCGGTTCTCGAGTGGAATTTCGTCAATGAACCGGCTCGGACGGGAAGATCCGCCCTGGCGATAATCACAGAACGTGATCGTGGCCTGCTCCATCGCCCGGGTCAGCGCCACATAGGCAAGGCGACGCTCCTCTTCGGGATTGCGCGACATCGCACCGGGGAAAATCGCCTCTTCCCACGCAGGAAGAAAGACGTGCCGGAATTCCAGTCCTTTCGACCGGTGCATGGTCATGAGCTGAACGCGATCACGACCTTTTTCTCCAGGTGCTCCGCCTGCCAGTGCCGCATGCTCCAGCAGGTGTTCCACGCGCCGGAAACCCTGGGCCAGTTCGATCAGTTCCGCGAGGTTTTCGCGCTGGGTTGCGGCTTCATCCGAATCATCAGCCCGCAGCATGTCCAGATACCCTGTTGCCTCGAGCAGGCCGGTAAGGCGCTCCCCAAGGCTTTCCCCTTCCCGACATCCGATCTGTCTGAGAATCTGGACGAATCCCTGCAGCGCCACGGCACATCTCGGGGACAGCCGGGTCCGTGTGGCCGCCGCGCATAGCGACAGACCACCCGCCGAAGCCTCCATCTCGATTTTCCCCAGGCCCTTGGCGCCAAGGCCCCGCGGGGGCCGGTTGGCCATCCGCCGAAAGGCTTCGTCCGACCTGCGCTCATCGGGCCATGCGCAAAGCGTCAGCAGGGCCAGAGCGTCCTTGACGGCGGTACGCCGATAGAAACCCACATCTCCGATGATCTCGTAGGGGACACGGGCGTGGAGCAGTGCTTCCTCCAGCGTTCGGGAGAGCCTGTTCTGGCGGTAAATGATAGCCATGTCATGCCAGGCGACGCCGGTCGCCGCGCGGCGGCCAATCTCCCGGATGATCGCCGCAGCTTCCTCGGTGGCGTAGGAGAACCCCAGAACCTCGATCGGGAGGCCCTCGCCCCGACGTGTAAACAGTCTCTTTTCGATCCGCGACGGGTCAAATGAAATCACCGCATTCGACGCATCAAGAATATGGCGGGTGGAACGGAAGTTCTCCTCCAGCTTGAACATCTTCGCATCAGGAAACTCATGCGGGAAGTTCCGCAGGAAGCCGACTTTCGCCCCGCGCCAGGAATAGATGCTCTGGGAATCATCCCCCACGCAGAACAGTTCACCAGACGTCCTGCCAAGCAACGTGAGCCACAGGTACTGGGCGCGGTTCACATCCTGAAACTCGTCCGCCATCACGGCCGTAAAACGGGCGGACCATCGGCGATGGTATTCTGCATCATGCAGCATCGCGAGGGTCGGCCACATCAGCAGATCACCAAAATCCGCCGCGTTCTGCTCGCGCAAGATCGCCTGGTAACGACCATACAGCCCGACCACAAAGCGCCAGCTTTCATGATCCACATGGAGATTCGCCGACTGTCGCCTGCGGATCAGGCTTTCAACATGCGCGAAAGCAGCCACCGGTGTGATCAGATCCTCTTTCAGCCGCGCAATCCGCTCGGCCATTTTTTTAATCTGTCTCGCGTCTCCTGGCGCTCCTTCCTGCGGCACGGGAAGCTTTTCCTTCGGGACAGTCCTGATCAGGCGGCGGACGATGACGAGACTGGCCTCGGCGTCACGAATGTCAAAGCCGCTACGCAATTGCGCCATTTCAGGCTCGGCCCGTAGCTGTCGGGCAGCCAGGGCATGAAAGGTTCCAAGCCATGTCGGTACCGAGTACGGCCCAAGAACGTCTCCGATGCGCTTGCGCATTTCCTGGGCGGCCTTGTTGGTAAAGGTTACACAGAGGATCTGGCCAGGAACCATGCCATGCAGTCCGACGCGGGTTGCGACCCCGGCTGTCAGGGTTTTGGTCTTACCGGTGCCTGCCCCTGCCAGAACCAGAACATATCCCAGCGCCATCGCCGCACGCCGCTGTTCTGGCGTCAGACTGTCAAGGACGGGCGCAAGAGCGCGCGGAACGGGAAGATCACCGGTCATAGCTCTTCCAGCCCTTCCGCCACGCAACCCGGGGTGGTGGTGATCTTACCGGTCGAGAGCAGGATCGTCGCCGGACAGGAAAGATCCCAGTTCCCAAGCCCGCGTTCCCAGCGTCCATCGATAACCAGGCCCACAGGACAGCCCGGCCGCTCGTACAGGCGGACTGTACTTTGCGGTATCGGGGGATCATCTTCTGCCCGCGTCAAGCGCCGGCGCAGGTGGCGGTTCCAGATGGTCTGGGCCGGGCGCGACCGGGCAAACGTCCGTGAAAGGTCCGCCTTCATCGCCAGACGCGCGATCCCCCAATCCGCATAGTCTGAAACAGATCCCATGATCCTCTCCTATGTGAGATGATCCTGCGCGCAGGATCGCTCGGCGCCCACCTCTGTGGCATGCCAGCCGTAAATGACGATCATCCCGTGCTCGTCGGTGAAGGAGGCGATGCGGCCTGCCAAGTCCCGGCCTCGAGCCATCGAGGCCGCGCGTTGCCCCGCAATCAACGCGCCACGCATTTCCGCATATCCGTCGCCACCCTGGCAGAGCCGTTCGGGCATGCGCGCGGGCCTGCAGATATCTGGACAAAGCCTGCACCTCGTGATGCCGTCTGTCCGGTGATCCCAAAGGATTTACGCTGGTTCACAAGGACATCCCCGGCGATGAACCTAGCCGTGGTCCGGCAGGCTTCCCGACAGGTTCAGACGGAGCAGGCAATGAGGCGTCCGAAACCCGCAGCGGCCGCTGCGTGCCGTGCGCCTCGGCCTGACCCAGCCATGACGGGGAAACCGTCTCCGGCTGCGTCGTTTTCGACCCCGAACCCAGGACTTCGGACAGGCGGCACAAGGGCGCAACGGGAACAGAACCTGCCTCCATTCCTTCCCTGCGGGTCCTCAGGACCGCATTCCAATCCTCTCCCGGCCCTTTCGGAGATATCCGTCCTGACCAGAGACCGACGTCCCGTGCCATCGCAGCGAATTTCCCGGCATAACGATCCCCCTGCAGGTCGTTATCAACGGCAACAACCAGTCGCGCTTCAGGCTGGGCGGCGACCTGCATCATGACCCGTTTCAGGTTCGCTTCGCTCTCTGGGCTCATGCCGCCACCCGTCGAGGTATAGAGCGTTCCTTGCTGGAAGCGATCGAGTGCTGCAAAGGACAATGCATCAATGGCCGCCTCGGTGACGACAAGGCGCGTCACGGGCGCTTCTCCCCCGTCGGCCCGGAAACCGAAGAGACGCTTGCCAATGCCGCCCGTCGAAAACCCCTTGTAATCCGGCCCCCGCATTTCCATGCCGGTGAACTGCCCGTCCGCATCCCGATGGCCAAACCAAGCGGTTCCGTGCGGGCCTTCCTTCAGCGCCCCCTGCTGTCCGGCAATCGCGACAATATGGTCGGGCAACCCACGGATCTCCGTCAGATAGCGCCATGCAGCCGTCCCCTGCCCGGGTGCGGTGCGACGGTTCCACAGTTCAGCGGGATCGCGGCGCGGTCTGTCACCGGCTCCCTTCGTACGCTCGACAACTTCGAGCGTCGGGCTCCTGCCGATCAGGCCGCGAAGTTCCTGCCTGACATGACCGAGGTTCTTCGAGGGATCGAGATACTGGACAAGCTTGAAGACATCACCTTTGCCGTCGCCCTTGGGGTCCCACCAGCCCTTGCCATCGTGATTGACGATAATGGCCTCGCTGTCACGGCGAAATTTCAGGTTACGGGCGGAACGCTGCGCGGTGGCCTGCCGATCCAGCCGGAACCCGGCTTTCTCCAGCACAACGGCGCAGTCTACAGCATTACGAAGCTCATCAAGTTCTTTTTGCTGTGCTTCTGGGGAAGACGTGTAAGCCATGAAAGACACTCCTTCACGAACAGCATGGGTTATGTTTCAGACCGCTCCGGTATTTACGGTGAGTATTTGAGATGATCGTGCGGAAAAACACTACGACCTCTGTATGGTTCGTCGAGATATTGCGTCCTGATGATCCGCGTTGAGGGTTTTATTCTGCGTGAACTGCAAAAGAATACAGGACGCACGAATGGCCGCAGTCTACGCGCAGCAGCAAACGGCATGTGCCCGCGCCACTGCGCACGCATTACCGGGACCATGGATGAGCGGGCACTCACGACGCCAGATACTCCCTGTGGAGGATCCCGTCTGCGCCCACATCATGCGACCGACGAAAAAATAAGGTTCACGAACCCGCTTAAAGGTTGATGGAGAAACAGGAGAGACACAGTTCATCCCCGATGTGGACGGACGACCGGCGTTCCAATATCGGCCGACAGACTTTCCCGATCGCCCACGCCATCAGGTCGGACAGGCCTCACAAGTATTCATGACGGGAACTGGCGCAGCAGAAACCGCACTTTCTTTTCCCTGAACAGGCACAATGCTCCGGGTCATTGACGACCCGGAACATCGCGCGGCTTAAAACGGGATTTCGTCATCCACTTCCTGCGCGTTGGAAGTTGCGGCAGGAACGGGGCGCTGTGCAGCGCTCCGCGAGGGACGCTCTTCATCAAAACGTCCATCGCCCGTGCTTCGACCATTGGCCAGCACCTTCAGGTTTCCATCAAACCGATCAATGATGATCTCGGTCACATAACGGTCCTGTCCCTGCTGATCGGTCCATTTGCGTGTCTCGAGATGGCCTTCGACATAGACCAGCGTTCCCTTCTGGCACCGACGTTCGATCACGGCTGAAAGGTGATCGTTGAAAGAGACGACACGGTGCCACTGGGTTTTTTCCCGGCGCTCACCGCTGGCGCGATCGGTCCAGGTTTCACTTGTCGCCACGCCGAAGGATGCGATTTTGCCCTCCCCTTCCCTACGTGCGGCAAGATCCGGATCCCGGCCCAGGTGACCGATGATGATGGCGCGATTGACTGACTGGCTCATGGTCTTGTTCCTTTTTTCCTTCCTGGTCGTCTCCGGCCCCTGCCGGATCTCTGACCTGGTGCGGTCGCGCGGAAGCGGACCACAGGCGGCGGGCGCAACCCCTCGGGGCGGCAGTGGTGCGGAAGCCGCGCATGCGGCTTCACGGTGCCGTCCCGACCGCAGGCCTGGGGGTTGCGCCCGACGACGACCGCTTCAGACCGCAGAAACCAGGTCGGAGACCCGGCAGGGGCCGAGGTCATGCTTTTGGATTTTGAATTTTTATTCTGTTTTATTTTTCTATTTCGCTCATAATCGTGTCATTTATTCTTGTACAATTATGATAGTCGTCCTAGAATTTCCCTGTCTCTACATTGGGAGTTCATCATGGCCGTGATTACTGCGTCGGAAGGACGCATCACCCTGAAGGCCGACTTTCATCCCGAACTGGCAATCCAGGCCCGGCGTTACAGGGGACGTTTTCTCGGCAAGGAAATCGGCTGGTCCTTCCTCCCCGAACATGAGCCGGCGATCCGCCAGCTCTGCCAGACCCTGTATGGTGTGGATGGCACGCCATCTGCATGGAATGACTGCTGCACCGTGCAGGTCGAAGTCGACGAGCAGGATGTCCGGGCACCGCTGTGGCGCCAGTTCAACGCCGATATTTACCTCGGTGGCCGTCACGTTGTCGGCGTTTTTGGTCCACGGCAGGCAGTTCGCACCGGCAGGGGCATAAAATTCCTGCGCGGCCAGCCGCATTGCGCCACCCGGATCGGCGCCTACCACATGGAGGTACCCACCGGCAGCGTTCTGGAAATCCGGAAATATCCGCGTGCCGCACTGGCGTTCCTGGGCAGGTGCCTCGACGGGCATGGCTCCTGGCGCATGGCCCAGGGCTAGAGCAGCCCGAGTTGCACGGTGGGCACGGGTGCATCCGCTGCCGTCGCTGTTCCGCCATGCTTTGCCTGCAGACGGGCCAGCTCCGCTTTCTCGCGCGCAACCTGTTCCTCGCGGGCACGGGTCGTCCATGCCTCGACCAGCAGGTTTTCCCGAACGCGCAGCCTGATTTCCTTCTCTACATCCGACCAGACAAAAGTCGGGTCGCCCCAGCAGGGATATCGCGCAACCTGATCGAGGAAATCGCGCCGTGTGGCTGCATTGTCGAACCATGTCTGCGCGAAGCCGGTCCGATTATAATGCGCGATAAATCCGAACATATTGCTCAGCCGGTTATACAGGGCCGGTGTAAATTTTTCTGCAGGCATTCCGAGTGCAATGAACCGCAGGATCGCATTACCAAGCTTTGCCTTTTGCTGGGCCGTCGCCCATTGGGTGGGTTTCAGGACAGCCGGGTCGAAAGGCGGGACCCGAAGCCGCTCACACAGGATCGGCCCCGCCGTCATGACACCTGGCTCCGGCATCGATAGCCGTTATGAAAGCGGCTCACATCCGGCAGATCAGGATAATGCCCCTCGCCCAGGCCCTCTTCACTCATCCTTTCCAGATAACGCACCGCCACGGTCACACGTCGGGCACTGGCGAGGCTGCGCAATACGACCAGATCCGAGCGGCCTCGCATATAACGATCTTCCCGGAGACCGGTGACGGGGTTAAGCGCAGCCGCCCCCATCGTGGCGTTCAGAAAGCATTCCACGATCCACGGCCGGGTCCGATAGGGACGTCCCGAAACAGGAGCCGGAAGACGGAAGATGGTTCCTCTGGCAATGGTCCCGACCCGGAGCGGGTTATTACCGCCCTGGAATGGAGACGTATAATACTGGCGGATCATGCCACGTCTCCTTTGCAGGACGCCATGTTTCCGGCATCGGTTGCGGATCGTCCATGCAGGATCCGTGCGCCATCAGCGTCGTTATCGACCATGAGAACCCATCTGTCGGTCCCCAGGGCGCCAGTGCGGTAAGCCGCATCAAAGCCACGTGGCTTACGATCGCCCCGACGGATATGCACACTGATGGAAAACGGGCGCCCGGGATGCGCGCTGGCGATCCTCTCACCGTAAAGCGTTACGGCAGTCGAGATTTCCGCGAGCGTCCGTGCTTCTGTCATCCCCCGTGCACCAAGGTGTTCCATCGGCAGCGCATGAAGGATGGCGCAGCCGTCGGAACGGATGCGCACGGCGGGAGTGGCAATCAGGGCAAAGACTGGCATGATGAACTCCATCACTCAGCGCGCCCTTGCGGGCGCATATATTTTCAGGGTTGGGTTTCAGGCGGCAGACGCCACGTCCTCGACGGATGGCTGACGTGTCGATGAGCTGAAAATGTATTGGGCCGCGGCTGAAGCAGCACTCGCTGCGGTGAAAATGGCGCGCTTGTCAGCCTTCAGCAGAGCCAGCCAGTTCCCGATGTAATCAGCATGGCGGACCGTCGGCTCGATCTGCAGTTCCGCGCATACGAAAGCTGATGTCATCTCTGCGACCAGTTCCTCGGCTGCGTAGGCATGGTCCCCAAACCGCCTGCCGAAGGTGCGCGACAGCCGGCTTTCGGCCCCGGTCCAATGCCCGATCTCGTGAAAGACGGTTCGGTACCAGTCGAGCTGGTTGAAATAGGACTGCTGGGGCGGAACCCGGATGAAGTCCGCATCCGGGGCATAAAATGCCTTGTCACCACCGATGCGAATGTCCGCCCCGGTTTCGCGCATCAGCGCTTCCGCGTGCGGCACGATTTCGCGTTCCGGCAACGGCGCGGTCGGCGCGACCATGCTCTCCGGCAGGTTCTCGCACTGGTCAACATTGAACACCGTAAACCGCTTTAGAAACGGGATCTGGCGTGGCTCGTCGGAACCTGCTTCCGATTTTGGCGTGAAACGGTCAGCATAAAATACCGTCGTCCCTTTCTCGCCTTTCCTGACATTGCCGCCCTGCGCATGCGCCTGGCGGAACGTCAGCCATTTCTGGGTAGAAAACCCCTGCATCTCTACCGAACCCCACAACATCAGGATGTTGATCCCGGAATAGGCCCGATCGGTCGCGGCATTACGCGGCAGGGCAATGCCGCATTTCGCGCGGTTCCATGGGCAGACCCATGGCACGGTTCCCGCTTCAAGTTCGCGGATGATGCGGTCAGTGACGGACTGGTGGATGTCGGTACGTTCGGTCCTGGCCATGATCAGTCTCCAGAAAATACAGACGCCGCCCCGAAGGGCGGCGCGGATGGGCAGCGGATGGCGAGGGTGGTGTCACCTGAGATCGATGATGCCCGTGCACGGATTGAGGAAGACGTCGGGCAGCAGGAGGAAAGTGACCATGGAGGCCGTCCAGAGGAGCACGATGGCGACGAATTTGGCGATTTCGACGGCAGGGCGGGACGGCGGCGCGATGCGGTTCTGTGCCATTTCCAGATCCTTTTTTCGGGGGTTTCGACCCCTTCCGGCGACCGCAGGCCAGACTGGCGGGCAAGGGCGCCGCACAGCGGCGGCACCGGAGCCGCGCACAGATGGCGCAGCCATCGCGCACGGCGAGGAGTCACCCCTTGCGCGGCAGGCTGGACTGTGGTGCCTGCCTCCTTCCTTTACTGCTTCATTTATTTATATATTTTATTTTTATTATATTTTTATTCAGATTTGGCTCTTTCCAGAGCCGCCGTATGCTTGTTCGCGTCAGGGTGTTTTCGGGGATGCCAGATAGGGGCAACTGATCTGCGCAGGCGTGACATCAATCCACAAACGACTGCCCGCAGTCGCCTCCAGTGCCTTGCGGATGGTGTTGGCAGAAAGAAATTCCGCGCCATCGTCACCGCCAAACGATGCGCGTTTGACATCGTACCAGTCGTCAGGACATGTGCGCGGATCAGCTTCGACGGCATAGGCGACAAGGTTCCCCTGACCCTCAGCGTCACTGAAGTCCGGATAACCATTCGACATCAGGTACACCCCATGATCGCCGACCAGCATGAGTCCTGCCGGTATTCTGGTACGGTCGACATCCGCACCGATCGGATGGCGCGACGACACGCCAGCCTTGAGAAAGGCCGGGTCAACAAGCTGATCATAGGTAGGGGAATGTTCGCTCGCGGCTTGCGCATGAGCGAGAAGACGCGCCACGAGGGCACGATCGAAATGCAGTTTCATTGCAGTATTCCTTTGTGTAATCCCCTTGCGAGGACACAAAAAAAAGCGGGACACCGAAGTATCCCGCCTTAAGAAATAAGAACCGGCGCCTCTGGGCCGAGAGAAGCCCGATGCCATTGCCGGTTATTCATCTTCATCGTCATCAAAGAAACGAAGCGCGGCATCGACCGGACCGTCCGCATCAAACAGGACGTAATCACAGTCGTGATTCCGGGCCAGGGCGAGAATGGCCCGCAGTGACCGCGACCCCGGCCAATCATGGGAGTATGGATCCAGCGGGACATGGACAAACCATCCGTGCGGGCCGGACAGGCAGGTGAGCCCAAAGGAACCACCTGACCTTGCATATCTCTCAAGGTGTCCACGGTCCGACAGGGGGAGGTGGCCGGTGCTCAGGTCGAGGAATTTCCGGATCTGGAAAGGCGCTAACATCGGGTTTCTCCCTGCTGGAGGATGAGGCGGGTCAGACCGGCCCGACGCTGTCGCCAAATGCGCCAGCGGGCATGACCCATTGTTCGGGGGATGTGAGGACACGGCCACGCCAGCGGTGGTAGAGCGCGCGGCGCACCAGACCCGGGTACCGGCGCACGGGGCCGTAGACCGTGCCGCCACTGGCCAGCGTGCCAAGGTCCCGGTCGCGTCGGATGGTGCAGCCAAATGCGCGTTCCCACTCACACAGCCGGGCGAACCGATCCGGGTCCATGTGACGCAGCGTTGCAGCCTGATCAGCAGACATGAATACACATGCCAGGCAGGACAGACGGCCAAACCCGAGCTGATAGGGAAGCGGCGGAATCACGCCATGCCGACGCAGGATCTGCCAGACAGCCGCTTCACTCCAGGCATGTACCGGCCGCCAGTGATCGATATGCCGTCGGGCCCGACCATCACGACAGTCTGCCCGATGCCGCTCAAAGACAGCGTAACGGGCACGGTTCGCGGATTCCGCCGTGCGTTCTCCGGTTACAAACAGGGTCCGGGCATGACTGAAGCGCGCCTGGTTCCGCAGGGCGCCATCCGCAACCATGATCTTGGCGTATGGGGAACACCAGCGGACCGACAGGTTCGCCGAAACCTGCGGGAAGCGGCGTCGTGTATTGGGCGGTCCCTTGCCACCGACAGTGACCCGCCCTGTCGGCGTATCGAACCAGACCGGTGCGGTCGGTGTATTCTCGCGCAGCATTTCCCGCACGATCCCACCCTGGCGGGCGGAGAAATACAGCCTGACGCCAAGGGCTGCAGCCAGATGCCGCCCGTAATCGGGCACATGCGGCCAGTCAAAAACGTCCCCGTCATCGTCCACAAGATGGTGCCACCACTCGATGCGCTGCGGCGTCACGCCCTTTTCGAGCAGGTGCAGCGTACTGGCGAGGGAATCCTTGCCAAAGGAACAGGCGATGATGACGTGATCATAACGCGCCAGATCAGGTATCTCTCCGGACTCCGGCACGATAGTTCCCTGGCGGGATGACAGGCTTGCGGTCACCATGGACATTCTCCTTGTCTGAATGTCCTCTGGCGGTCCGACGGGATATCGCGGGTCAAACGCGGCGCGTGCGCCGGCATCGCAGGCCCGCGGAGCGGGACAAGAGCCACCGTTTGAGGCGCGATGTCCCTTCGGGCATATTTTTTCCTGTTTCTTCCTGCTTTTCCTATGCGTCCGCGTTCAGGTATTCGTGCAGATACCGGCGCAGCACCATGCAGGCTGCATGGGTGTCCCGCTCACCATCATCCGCAAGGACACGATCCATCACCCTGGCGAGAACGGCGGCTGCCTCTCGGCCCGGGCTGAAAACAAGGGAAAACCCAAACTGTCCCTGCAGCACGCCGGTTCCCGCATCGTGGACCATGGCCACGATCTCGCCATGGACGACTTCCTCGACCTCAAGGTCCACTTCCTGACCGTCAGGCAGAATGGTGGTCCGGATCCCGTCAGAGTCCACACTGTCGGGGACGGCATTGAGGACGATCCGCGCAGCCGCCTCGGCGTCCGTCGCCGTGACCCTGAAATCGCCGGCATCGGCTTCAAATAGGCGCTCAACCAGCGTGACACGAAAATCAGGCATTGCCGTCCTCCCTTACCAGGACAAATTCGCTCAGTGTCTTGGCTTCGCGCCATGGGCAGTGCCACACCATCACGTCCTTTCCGCAGATTTCGGCGACAGAGCCACGCTCTCTCAGCCGGGCCAGTTCGTCCGACGTGACTCTGGGAACCGCCGTGAAAGCGGAAAATTCGACTACTGCCGCCTCCACGCTCTTATAGGGTCCCCGCCATCGGCGGGCCGCTGGCGGGTAGATTTCAGGCGTCCGGATCAAAACCCCACCATCCGGGTGGAAGCCCAGTTCAACCACATACCTGCCGATCAGACGCTTTTCCGTCATGTATTCATGGGTCATCACGGTTCTCCTTCGCCGACGCAGGTGAACGCGTAACCTGACGTTCCGGATAAGCCCGGTTGGGGCGCATCGCAGAATTTCCCGGTCGACGTCCTGCCAGAGGCCGTTGCTGGCTCACCGCCCGACGTCACCACTAGGGGCGACGGGCCGTGAGCCAGAGCCGTACGACGGCAACAGCCTCGCTCAGCTGAAGCCTACAAACTCAACATGCGTCCTGAGGAATTCTTCAGGTGTCTGCGATGGCGGAGCCAGACTTTCGGCCCTGCCGTGCGGCACCTCATCCCCCTGATCTGCCGCCAGGTCTGTGGGCGTGTCAGTCACTTCATCGAGCTCAACGCCCGTCGCAGCAGGATCATCGGTTCCCGGGCCACCAGTCCGCGCACCGGCATCCGCGTCGTCTTCCAACTCGGTCTCGTCGTCATGCGCCAGGTCCCCATCATCGTCATCCGCTCCGGATGGCGGGGCGAGCGCTTCCGCGAAAGTGGCGTTCAGCGCTGCGACATCGACCTGGAAACGCGCTGCAGGATGCACCCAGATCCCCTGCCCGACATGGTCCATCAGGACGCGGCGCATTTCCTTGCCGGTATTGCGCGGCAGGATGCCTTCCGCCTTTATGGCCTTCGTGATGCCGGACTTGCTGAGCGTTTTCAGGAAATCGTCATCCGCCATGGCAGGCAGATGGTCGTCCGCTTTCACGATATGGCCGACCAGGACACCCCAGTCGCCGCTATTCGTCGCGTTCTTTTCGCAGGACAGCACGGCTTTGAGCACGTCGACAGCAGCGCCACGCAGGACCGCCTCGTCCAGAGCCATCTCGCCATCCTGGAACAGTCCGGCGGCAGCCACGAGCCGGCGTGACGGACGGCGCTGCGGGTAGTGCGCGTTGGAATCCCCATCCACCCGGACGTTCTGCGCGTTGAGGGCCGCGATCATCAGTCCGAGCAGGATCCATGGATCGGCAGAGCCCCGCATGCCATCCAATGCGGCATGCAGCGCCTGGGTGCGGAAACTGCCGATCATGTCAAAACCACGCCCCGAGATATCGGGCCGTTCCCGTGGCCCTTCGGGCAGGGCTTCAATGACGGCGGACGGCGTCACGCGGCCTGCCGCCTCGCTGCCCGGCAGGACGCACCAGCCCTCGCGAACCTTCAGGCGATGATCGAGCCAGAAGAATTTCGTGGCGCCCTCGCGCTGCCAGTAGATCCGGACCATACCGGGTTCGAAGACCGGCTCGCCGTTCTCGTCGCTCTGGAGGATCAATGCGTCTTCAGGCGTGTTCTGACCCAGCCACTGACGCTGCGCCTTCTCATAGGCGAAACCGTCATCGGTATAACGGCCGTCCTTCCCGGCTTCACCGAACAGATCTTCCTGCCAGGCGATCCGGCAGCTTTTTGCAATGGCGTCATCAAACGAGGCCTCGATTGCATAAAAACGATCCTGCCGCAGGGCTGACGCAATCCGGTCCCAATCGGGGATGGCAGCACCGGGTTCCCAGTTTCCGTCGGGCAGTTGCGCGCCCTCATCTTCGCAGGGTTCGACATCCTCGGGCGGCGCCGCGCCAACCGGAAACCCGAAATGGCCCCAGACCTGTTCCTGCAGCGCGGTTGACGCAAGGGCGATGCTCGCCAGTTCACGATTGCCGGGACCCTTGCCCGCCTCGATCCACGCCAGAATCTCGGGCAGGATGGCAGACAGGCGACCGATCTGCTTCAGCTGCACCGGTGTGAGCATCAGCGCCTTGCAGATCGCGGTGTCATTCCACTTTTTTTCCTCCCGGAGCCTGGCGACAACCCGCCACTGTTCAACCTGGGTCATGGGCTGACGGATCATGTTCTCCGACGCGGCACGCATCCGGTCCAGTTCCGCATCGTCGCCTGCCACCGTCACCTGAATGGTTTTCAGGCCGGCCTTGACCGCGGCACGCCGGCGGCGATGCCCCGCAACGATCATCAGGCCGTCAGGAGTTTCGCGGACCAGAGGCGGGTGGATGATCCCGACGGCCTTGACGTTCAGCGCCAGCTGGCGCTCTTCCGCCTCGTTGGGCGCGGATTTCCGCGGGTTTTCGGGGTTGTCGAGCAGGGTTTTCGGATCGACTTCGCGCAGTTCCATGGTTCTTACTCCGTGTTCTCAGGACGCCTTTCCTGATGCACTCCGGCGGCCAGCACCGGGCTGGCGGGGCAAGGGCGCCGCGCAGCGGCGGCACCGGACCCGCGCGCAGGCGGCGCAGACGCCGAGCACGGGGAGGCGCCACCCCTTGCGGCGCCTGACCGGAGATGGCAGCCCTTCTCAGGCTGCCGCCTCTTTTTCCTTCTCCCTGTCCTCGGTGTCGTGATGCACCGGGTCTTCATCGGTCGCGGTCGCCGCCAGATCGTCTTCCAACGCTTTCAGCTCAGCGCGCTTTTCATCAAGCATCGCCTGTTCCGCGAACGGCAGGCCCAGACGGGCCCGGTAGGATGGCAGGCGACGCTGCGCTTCCTCCCGCATCCGGATTGCGTCACGGAGCGCGTCATCGATCCGAAGCAGCGCATGCTCGAGACGGGACGTCAGCCCAAGGCCCTTCGTGTCGTCCTCGACGGCGATCTCAATGCGACCCGAGCGCGCTTCCACAAACAGCGTCACGTCGACCGCGCGCTTTTCGTAGTACACGCGACGGCCAGGCCCAGCTTCGCACATGACGGCGAACCCACCGATGCGTCCGAGGTTCCAGACCCCTGCCTCGCCGTTCTTCGCCGCCAGGCGGACCTGGGACAGGAGCCATGACCCGGCCTTCTCGCGCTCGGTGAGGTCACCCTTGTCCCGACGCAGTACGAACGCATCCCCCTTCGTGGGCTGACGGCTGGCAATATCCGCCTCGATAAGCGGGATCTGGCGCTCCGCGCCCGTAATCTCACGCTCGGCCCGGTCGATGGCACGTTTTACGGCGAACTGGTCGTCATAATGGGCGGCCGCCAGTCTCTCGAGCCGCGCAAGATCGGCCTCCAGCCCGGCTTTGTGCATCAGCCGGGCATCGCCTGAGGCAAGCGCCTTGGCCATGGCGAACTGGTTTCCCCCTTCCCCGCCAATGTCCTCAATCCGGCGGATGGAACGGTCACCTGACATCGCAAGGCCAATAAAGCGCTGCTTGCGCTCGAGGAGCTGCCAGTTGGTCGCGTCAACGGAACCCTGCTGGGCGTAGGCGTAGAGTTCGATTTCCGCGTGCTGGTTGCCCTGCCGCTCGATGCGTCCCTCGCGCTGGATGATGTCGGAGACCAGCCACGGCACGTCGAGATGGTGCAGGGCCTTGAGGCGCTCCTGGGCGTTGACGCCGGTGCCCATGGTCGCCGTCGAGCCGATCAGGATCCGCTTGCGGCCGGCATTGAGATCACCGAACAGCTTCTGCTTCGCCGCACTCTTCCTGTAGTGCTGCATGAACGCGATTTCCGCGCGCGGCACGCCCAGGCGGATCAGTTCATCGCGGATCCACGTATAGGCGGAAAAACCGCGTGTCTCCATCGCGCTCTCGGTGCCCAGATCCGAAAAGATCATCTGCACCGCTCCCGGCAGGTCGTACGGCCGACCGGTTTCAGGATCGCTGTAACGGCTTTCCGATGTCTCCTGCCAGATCCGGAACACGTTCCCGATCATCAGGTTCAGCTTCGACGTGTCATCATTCGCGGCAAGAGGAGCGACGAAACGCAGGTCGATCGCGGCATGACGGGCATCCGTGATGACGGACAGGAGGATGTCATCGCCCTTCTGGGGACGCCCCTGGCGTGCTTCGATAGCCTTGATGCGGGCCGCCAGCGTCTTCTGGTAGGCCCTGAAGTTATCGTTTGTCGGCGCGACAATAATCTCGCGACGTCCGCCCCGGATTGCTGGCAGCGTCACGTACTGGCGCAGGTCATCGTGCTGCACGACATCCGCGAAGTCGCGATACATCGCCATGAGGTCGGCGACGTTGACGAACTCGGTGAAGCGCGTGACCGGCTTGTAAAGCCCGCTTGGCTGCAATTCCAGTTCGGTACGGGTTTCGCCGAAATTGGCTGCCCAGGCATCGAATTCATGCAGGTAGCGCTTCTGCAGCGCCTCAAGATCCATATAGCGGCTGACCGTCCACATCTCGGCCAAAGTATTGGTGATGGGGGAGCCGGACGCCATGATCAGCGGACGTTCCGGATTTTTTGCCGCCAGGTAGCGCGTCTTTACGAAGAGATCCCATGCCCGCTGCGAGCCGTTCGGATCGACCCCCTTGAGGTCGGACTGGTTGGTTGCAAAACTCAGCTTCCGGAACTGCTGCGCTTCATCGACGAGGATCTGGTCGATGCCGATCTCTCCCAGATGCACGAGATCGTCCTTGCGAGCGGAAAGGCCTTCCAGCTTCGCCTGCATCTTCTCCTTCATGCTCTCGACCCGCTTGCGCGACAGACGGTCTGACGCGTCGACGCTTTCGAGCACTTCCTCGTAAGACGCGATCTGCGCCTCGATCATCTGGCGCTCGAAATCCCCCTCCACCGGGATGAACCTGAATGCGTCATGCGTGATGATGATCGCATCCCAGTTTCCGGTCGCGGCCCGGGCGAGGAACCGCTGGCGCTTTGCCTTCACGAAGTTCGTTTCGTCGGCGACGAGGATCCGCGCGGTCGGGTAGAGCATGAGGAATTCGCGGGCCATCTGGGCGAGGCAGTGACCGGGGACGGCGATCATCGCCTTGCTGACCAGGCCAAGCCGCTTCTGCTCCATGACGGCCGCAACCATCGAGAAGGTCTTTCCGGAGCCGACCGCGTGCGCGATATACGTGCCGCCCGCGGCGATGATCCGCCAGATGACCCGTTTCTGGTGCGGGCGCAGGCTGATCGTGGTGCTTGCACCGGGCAGGCGCAGATGGGAGCCATCAAACGCGCGAGCCACGAGGTTGTTGTAGGTGTCGTTATACAGCCGGACCAGCCTCTCGGCCCGATCGCCATCCTGCCAGACCCATGTCTCGAACGCACGCTTGATCGCCGCCAGTTTTTCCTTTGCGGCTTCCGTCTCCTGTGTGTTCAGTTCGCGGTGCTCATTGCCATCGCCATCACGCCAGACATCCCATATTTTTGGCGATGCCTGCGTCAGGGCATCTTCCAGCAGTTCGCCGGCATGTCGCCGTTCCGTTCCCCAGACTGACGTCGCCTCGGCCTTGCCCATGAACGCCCGTTTCTCCACGGTCCAGCAGGCGACCGCGGGCGCGTGATAGATGACCGTTTCGACCCCGAGCACCTCGGCGGTAAAGGCGATGATGTCGCTGACCGGCAACCACGGAGCGCCAAGGCGCGCGGTGATCTCCGACGGACGCAGATCGGCTGGCTGGACGGCTTCCAGCGCCGTCACGTTCCGGGCGTAGCGTCCATCGATCCGGGCTGCATCGCGTGCATCTTCCAGCTTGGTCCGCACGGCGCCGGAGAGCATTTCATCAGCCGTGACCCAGACATCGCGACCGTCCACACTCCGTACCGGATCGAGATAGACCGCATCCCCCAGTGCGGCCGCGACCTCAGCTTCGGACTGTCCCATGAGTTCCGCGATCCGCGGCATTTCCACGCCGCCTGTTTCATGCAGGCAGACGGCCAGGGCGTCGTGCGCGGAATGGATCTCGGGTTCGACAGGCGCATGAATGACCCGTTCCGAGAAAATTGGTCCCATCCGGCCTTTCTGTGTCGCCTCGTCGTATTCCTCGATGGACGAGACCAGCCAGACGTCGGGATCATCGTAAAATGGCGTCAGGTTCGGTCGCCGCTGGGTTTCGTTTTCGACTCCGGTTTCCGGATCGATCCTGACTGTCACATTCATCAGGTTGATCGGGCCGAACTGTCGGACAAAGCTGAAATAGGCACGCTTCAGATCACCCTGCAGGCGTCCGTAGGGCAGGTTCTCCATCTGCGCCCGCAGCACCGCGCGTGCCGCATCCCGGACGGGTATCAGCGCGGTAATGATCCGGGCATGCTTCTGGAAGAGACCGTCCTTCTGATCCCCTTTCCTGATGGCGACCGTGGCGGCCTGTCCGTCGCAGATCTGTTGCAGGACGCCTTTCGTGACGAAGTAGGAGCCCTCTTTCAACTGGGCGCCATCGGCAGCCGTGCCGACCAGCACACCGGCTCCCGCCGGCCGGACAATGCGCTGGTCCAGGGGTTCCGGAAAGCGCACGTCCTGCCCGATCCGGCTCAGGGCCTCGGGCAACATCACATCGAGCCTGCGCTCGGCACGCGCGTCGCATGTGTAATCGGGACCGAACTGGGTGGTGGTCCAGCCGTGACGGCCAAGCACCTGCTCCGGATGGTCGAGGAAGTAGCGATTGACGAGGAGCGGACCGTTACCCTGGTCGCTATTCGCAAGGGCGCCGGTTTCCAGCCAGGTCTCGTCATCGGCGATGTCGCCGATCATGCGCTTGCGGAACACCAGTACGTCCACCACCACGTCCGTGCCGGCGTCATCGCGCATTGCTCCGGCCGGGAGCCGGACCGCCCCCACGAGGTCAGCCATGTCGACAATGGTCCGGCGCGCGGTGCTGTCGGTCTTGTCCAGTGTATGGCGGGACGTCACGAAGATTGCGATGCCGCCTGGGCGGAGTGCTTCGACGGATCGGGCGATAAAAAAATCATGCAGGCTCAGGCCAAGCCGTCCCAGACCTTCCGGGCCACGCACGGTGCGATTGGAAAAGGGTGGATTACCGATCGCAAGGTCATACCCGTCTGCGAGCTTCACTGTCGTGAAATCCTCGCTGCGGATCCACTGGTTCGGATAGAGCCTGCGTGCGATCCTTGCTGTAATCGGATCATTCTCGATCCCGGTAAAGGCGATGCGTCCCTCGAGCCTTTCCGGTCGGGCCGCGATGAAGAGACCGGTCCCACAGCCGGGTTCAAGGACGGAACCGCCTCTGAAGCCCATCTGCAGCACTTTGTTCCAGAGCGCGTGCACGATCAGTTCAGGCGTAAAATGCGCATATTGTGTCGCGCGCTTCAGTCCTGCCCTTTCAACGTCTGTTGTGGAGGCATGGATCGCCTCGCCAATCTCTTCCCAGCCTGGGCGGGGGCTGTCGCTCCCGGATGGAAACAGGTTGTTCGCCAGTTCTCCAGCTCCAAAGCCGATGAAGCGTGACAGGACGATCTGTTCGGGGGACGAAGCGTTTCGGTCTGCTTCTTCGATCTCCTTGAGCAGCGCGATTGCCAGCGCGTTGTCACGGGCCCGCTGTTTCCAGGTGTCAGCGAGGCCTCGGTCGGCCACCATATGAAAGTCGATCTGGGGAAGGGCCATCGGGGCCGGTGTGACGGGCGAGACAGGGGAGGTGCCGTCTTCGCCTTCAAGTTCGCCCCAGAAAAGGTCGTTCTGAGTATCTGCAAGAGCGGTTGTGCCGAAGAGGTTGAGCTGGAACGACATGGCCGTGCTCCGTACAAACGCCGGCACCCGGCGCTGCTTCTGCAGGCCGGGATGTTTCCGGGACAGGTTTTCGGGATGTCAGGAACGGGCGTGCTAATCAGGTTGTGTTGCCTGATTACTCTTTCCTTCAGCTCTTATTGCGACCGGGTCGGGCAGTGCGGGGCAAGGGTGCCGCGTAGCGGCAGCACCGGACCCGCGCGCAGGCGACGCAGACGCCGAGCACGGGGAGGAGCTACCCCTTGCGGCGTGCTGGTCGATCTGGTGCAGTTTTGTCTTATTTAGACCTTTTTTTGGCCGTTCCTCTTCGGCAAACAATGGGCAATCGGCTCAAAGCTCTAGCGCTCCCGACCATAGGTAATCTAACTGTATCCCCAGACGATACGTCCTGCGCAAGCAACGCACCAAATCAACAGACAAAAGCGTTTTACGCGGTAAAAATTTTACGGCGTAAAAGATTTGGAACTCTTCTCTTGTCTTCAGAAAGCTGTCCTGTAAAAACTCCTTCTATACGGTGGCGGTCCGCGGAACTCCTGCATCGATAAGGTCCCAATGACAAAACATCCCTCTCCATCAAAACAATCCATCGTGATGCTATCATCGCCAAAGGGTGGTGTTGGAAAATCGTCGTTATCCCGGAATATACTTGTTTTAGCTGCTCAATCTGGCAGACAAGTATTAGGACTGGATATGGATAAACAGGCAACTCTAGCCACATGGGCGGAACGCAGGGAACGCGTCCGTGCGAGTATTCCGGCCGTGTCCCATATTCCTGTACATCGCGCGTCCCTTGATGACTGGCGATCTACCCTGAAAATGGCGAGGCAATCCTCCGCCGATTTTATTGTCATCGACACGCCGCCCTCGATCGAAATCAACATGACAGCAATCTTGGGCTTGTGTGAAAGTTCTGGTTTTGTTCTGGTTCCATGCCAGCAAAGCCAAGACGATTTAGACAGCGTGATACCGTGGATGCGCCATTTGAAACAGAGCGGTGCGAAAGCAGCGTTCATCATTAATCGGGCGAATATTCGAACTCGTTCCTACGCGACTATCCGCTCCAAATTGCTAAATGTCGGACCCGTGTGTCCCGTAGAAATCGCCCAAGCAGAGGAAATATCACTCGCAAATGGTAAAGGGTTAGGCGTCATGGATCTAAGTCGGCCCAAAAACGCGGAAGCGTTTGGCGCACTCTGGTCATACTTGCGACAGGAGTTGGACCTGTGAGCAAAGCCAATTCGACGCGCGGCATCTCGCTGCGAGCCTTGCAGGGCCTTGATGCTGACGAAATACAGCCATCTGATGCGCGTCCTAGCGAGCTACATGAACTCACCACCGTATCTTCTGAAACCCTGGAGACAATTGCATCAGTATTTTCCGGAACGGACCTTGCGAAGGACGAGGGCCGCATCCGGATCATTCTTGATACCCAGCGCGCCGTAACATCTGCGTGGGAAAAGGCTGCGCGTTCCTTTCTGGAAATCGGCCGAGCATTAAATACGCTAGAAAATGCACTTTTTTCGAGAGAAGAAAAAAACCGTCTTAAAGCCAGTTTCGAACGCTTTTTCCCTTTCTCCGAACCGGTGGCCTCCCAGTTGCGTCGGATCGCAAGCATGGTGGATAGTGGCCGAATTAGCGAGACGTTACTACCGGGTTCATATAGTGCAGCGTATCAGCTGACTTTGCTGGGACCAGAGGAACTTGAAGCGGCGCGCGAGAAGGGCCTCGTCGGACCCAGCGCGTCTCGTTCTGCAATCATAGCATTCCGAAAGTCAATCAAGCGGCCTGCATCTCATGTTGATTTTGCCGCGCTCGTAACAGAGGCGCGGCGCCTTAGATCCACTAGGCGCCAAATGCTGGAACAGCTTGTTGCCATCCGAAAGCGCTTACGTGAAATCGATGAACTTATCGGTGACGAGTAAAAGTTCCGAGAGAGCATTCGGAGGCCAACCCCTGCATCTATTACGGGATCGGCAACGCGACCTTCTACACAAGACGATCGAAATACGGTGGGCTGGAGGTCTCGAAGCTTGAGGAGCAGCAAGTAGGAAACTCGTGAGACGCCCGGCATTACGGCATAATGCTCTGACCAAGGCGGTGTCCAAACGGGATTACTCGCAACGGCGGGGGCGGGCCTGTAGTCGCATCACCGTCGACTCGAGGACGTGGCGCTATGCGTCGTACCGTCCATGCGATACCGAGGTGCGCGGCCTACCGCGCCACCTTGCGGGCGAACGATGCCAGCTTCCCTATCAGGGTCGGCACATCTTTCTGGAATGCGAAGGAGTAATCCTGATCCACAAAAAGCTGTTCCGGTTGTATCGCAAGGAAGGGTTGTCGGTCCATTAGTGTGGTGTCCTGAAACAGGAAATGGGCACCTACTCGCCGACGCCGGTGCCCGACGGTCCTAATTAGCGCTGGACAACGGATGTCGCTTCCGCGTGCTGACCGTTGAGGACGACTACACGCGAGAGTGCCTAGTACTAGTCACCTGAATCTGAAGTTCGGCTCATTGTCTTATGACAAAAGCGCTTCACCGAGGCGAGGATCTGGTCGGCTGATTTGACCCACCGATACGACCGTGGGTTTTTGTTATGTGCATCGATAAAAGTTGTGATGTCGGCTTCGAGTGCAGTTGTTGACCGATGCACGCCGCGTTGGAATTGCTTGCGCGTCAGTTCGGCGAACCAGCGCTCTACCTGATTGATCCAGGAAGCCGAGGTGGGCGTGAAGTGAGCATGCCAATGCGGGCGGCGGGCGAGCCACGTCTTGATCGTGGTCGTTTTATGTGTGGCGTAGTTATCCATCACGAGATGAACATCCCGGTCATCAGGGATCACGGCGGCGATACGTTTCAGGAAATCGAGAAATTCCATGGTACGATGACGTTTGTAGCATTTGCCGATTACCGCACCTGTTGCGATGTCGAGGGCTGCAAACAGCGACGTCGTACCGTTCCGGAGATAGGTATGGGTACGTGGTTCCGGCACGCCCGGTACCATGGGCAGGACGGGCTGTTCGCGGTCCAGCGCCTGGATCTAGGATTTCTCGTCGACGCACAGCGCGATCGCGCGGTTCGGTGGCGACATGTAAAGACCGACAATATCCCGAACCTTGTCGACAAATAGCGGGTCCGTCGACAGTTTGAAGGTTTCAGTCCGATGCGGCTATCTTCGACTGTTTGTCCGCAATTAGTCTACTGATTTGCCTCTATGCGACGCAGATGTTTTCATCGTCTACTTTGAGTGAGGACTTTAGCGGGACCTAGGAAACGCGACTACCGTGCGTTTTGGCTCAACAGGTGGAGGTGAGGGAACTAATGTCAGACCCACAGCACTCAGTTTGACTACCGCCTCTGGATATACTGCTAGCGCCAAGTTGAGTTGAGCGCAGAAGGTATCACGGAAATGGTCTAGGCGTTTTACGCCAGCGCCGAACTGGGCGTGAAGACCCTTCCAAGTGATTGGCGTGTCCTTCTGGAGGACATGCAGCCGATATGCAAGCCAGCAATATATGTCTAAAGCCATCGAGTGTTTACTGATCGCTCGAATTGCGGATTCCTGGATAGGAACAGGATGTCGACGAAGCTGATCGTAGAATGTTTCACTTAGCTTCGTCCGCGCTAAAAGCTGTCCCCCGCTAGAGTCCTCGCCATCTTCCGTAAACAGTGCTTTATCGACTATAAGTTGTTGGACTAATGCTGACTTTCCTGCTTGTTGGACCTCGAAAGTGAGACGACAGCGCGTGATGCGGAGTGCCTGCTCTCTTACGTCGGCTATCGTTTTGCCGCCAGGAGAGATGTTCATCTTCTTAAGCCAGTCGCGAAGCGACTTTCCGAGCTCAATTTCGCGACTCTGGGTTCTTAGAGCCTCGGTTTGCAGATATAGCAGTATAAGTCTGGCTCGACTTCCGTATGGGACACCAATCCATTGAAGTTCCCCATTCGGAAGCGTTCGTCGACCTGGTTCTACGAGAAGGGTAACTCTGTCGGTGCGAACTTGCCAAGGTGCAGAGTCG
Source organism: Komagataeibacter sp. FXV3 (assembly GCF_015155755.1). GTDB lineage: Bacteria > Pseudomonadota > Alphaproteobacteria > Acetobacterales > Acetobacteraceae > Komagataeibacter. The sequence continues at coordinate 56,918 of NZ_VWPI01000167.1, forward strand.
GGTTGTTTTTTATGTGGGAGCGGTGCTTGGGCCCAGCCGCTATACATGAAACCTAGTCCGGCATCTTCGTCCGTCAGATATGCGGCGGCCGCATCAACGACGCGGCGGTCCATGTCTAGCTGGAGTACATGCTGTCGACCATGCTCCTGAAGCAAGTCATGCACTTCCGCCATCATGGCTCCCCTAGGCATATGTATGTTGGCTCGATTCTGCGTCCATGATGCACGGATTTGTTCAGAATGTCTCTGAGGACTGTAGCGGGATCTAATACTAGTTAAAACTAATTGTATTCTAATATTAGTTTGTCCCGTTAGTGTCCTCGGGATAACTTATGCGAATCGTGCTTGCTCCGTAAGCACGTGTCGCTAGAGTCCTCAGTTTTTCCGCTACAGTCCTCAGTACCCTGTTGGTCACCTCGCAAAAGGGAGGTGTAGCGAATCGGTATCTCTGAGGGCATCAAGTTTCCCGTCAGAGTCCTCGATTTGCAGATAGCGCTAATTTGGCGCCCCGTCAAAGTCCTCAAAACTGAGAAATTTTCAGGTTAGGAGGCTTCTAACAGCCCGATTTTCCTTGATGTTCGGCGGATAAACCTGTTTTTGGCGCACAAAACCCCGCTAGAGTCCTCACTTCGAGGGCCGTTTTGCGATCTGTTTCGGCTCCAGATTTCTGGCATATCTCAGAAATTAACCTTGCGCGTCGCATGTTCCCGCCAGAGTCCTCAGTTTTTGCCTCTGAAAGAAACTCCATGAGGACTCTGGCGGGAATGTAGGCTGGAACAGGTGTTCAGAACTTTCACTTGGTCGGGTAGCGCGCTGAGATGCTGGCTCCGTCGATGTACGTTTTACGGTCTCTCGGGATAATGTCGTGGCGTGGGCTACGCCCGCCAAAGTCCTCATCTGGATGTTGTGGTTACACTGGGGGCTGACGTCTGTGATCACGCGTGACATAGCCCTGTCTATTTCCGCAGGCTCTGCGAATCGACCCTCTCGGATATCCCAACTGATCTACCCAGTGACGCCGTTGTGAGTCGCGGCAGGGAAATAATCAACAGGTCTTCATCAGGGGAAATACTGGTTTCCTGATATTCTGCTTTTTTGCTGTGTGTCCACTGGACGAATGCAGGTGAAAGCATGATCGCAATCAGGAAATTCCCCGATTTATTGCCGGGCTTTAGCTGGCGGGATATCGAGGTGAATGGCGTGCGGATCCGCACGGCTACCGGCGGAAACGGACCGCCGCTGCTCATGCTGCATGGTCATCCGCAGATGCATCTGACCTGGCACAAGGTTGCGCCCGCACTGGCGAAATGTTTTACCATCGTGGCCCCAGATCTGCGGGGTTATGGTGATAGCGCCAAGCCTGAAGGTGGGATGGATCACGCCAACTATTCCAAGCGGGTCATGGCGGATGATCAGGTTGGCGTCATGCACCAGCTTGGATTTGAACGGTTCATGGTTGTCGGGCATGACCGGGGCGGACGGGTGGCGCACCGCATGGCGCTGGATGCACCGCAGTCGGTGGAAAAACTGGTGCTGATCGATATCGCACCGACAGCAACGATGTATGCCCGGACCAATATGGAATTCGCCCGACGCTATTTCTGGTGGTTTTTTCTGATCCAGGCCGCCCCCCTGCCTGAAAGGCTGATCAGTGGGGATCCAGACTTTTTTCTCGAAAGCCACATTGCAGGACAGATCAAGATACCAGGATCGGTCGATCCGCGTGTCATGGCCGAATATCGTCGATGCTACGCCGACCCGGCAATGCACCATGCAGCGTGCGAAGACTACCGCGCTGCAGCAGGCATCGACCTCGTCCATGATGCAGCTGATGCAGACAAGCGGATTGAGGCCCCATTACTGGCTCTGTGGGGCGCACGTGGCACCGTGGTCGCGCTATATGATGTTGTCGAGACATGGCGCGAAAAAGCCGTGGACGTGCGGGGATACGCGATCGACTGTGGTCATAGTCCGCAGGAGGAAGCTCCGGTAGAACTGTTGCATCGGCTTGATGCGTTTCTCTGACCTTCGCGAAACAGTTGGAGAGTCAAAGCGCGATTTTCACCGCATTACAGTCAGTTATGCTTTGAAAAGCAGACCGATTCGATTCAGATGACGCGATCGCTGGAGATACCGATTGGTTGTGTGCGGATTCAGAGGTTACGGAGCGACTTCTGACCCGGATCGGCGGGAAGCGGCAGCATGCTCCAGATAGAGCCGCAGCATCGTAACGGCTTCCTTATCCTGGGCCGGGCGGGGGAGCGAATGATCCTGTGGCAGGGCAAAGATCGCCTTGACCAGATGCAGCAGCATCACGGCCCGTTCGTCATGTGGTCCCGGAGAACCACCCAGCCGTGACAACAGCTGGCCCATGCGCCCGATCAGCGCCTTGCGGAGCGTTCCTGTCCCATCTGGCAGGGTAACCCCGCTGTCGAGCAGGGAAAGGACGACTGAGCGTTCCGTCCGTAGACGCTGGATGATGTCCAGCAGTCCTTCTGCCGCGTCACGTGGCGACAGCGTCGGATCGCGGTCGACCAACTCATCCAGGGCATGCAGGAGCCGCGCGCCATAGCGTTCGAGCACTGCGGCGGCCAGCACGTCCTTGGTCGGGAAAAAACGGTAGAGCGAACCGATTGCCGTGCTGGCGCGGGCAGCGATCTCGGTCATTGTCGCCGCCTCGTAAGATTTCTCGCCAAAGACCGTTGTCGCGGCCGTAAGGATCGCTTCAACGCGGTCGCGTCCGCGCTGCCGCTTGGGCGCGAGTGGTGATGAACGGGGCGGGCTTGACATAATGCGAGGGTACCCTCAACTTTCTTTTATGCGAGACAGTCCTCGCATAACCGATTTTCCATTGCCGGTCGATGTTTGACCCGACCATGTATCCAGATCCCGGAAGGCGCCGATCCGTGAACAGATTTGACCCGCGAACCACCGCCCTTGTCCTCATTGACCTGCAGAGTGGCATACTTGCCCTGCCAACCGCCCCGCGGCCATCGTCGCAGGTGCTGGAGAACGGTAAATCGCTTGCTGCCCGCTTCCGGGATGCAGGTGCGACGGTCGTACTGGTTCGGGTTGCGTTTGCGCCCGACTTCGCCGACGCGCCGCCCGGTCTGGCCGACCAGCCCTTAAGCCCGCCGGAAGGCGGCCTGCCAACGGACTGGGCGCGCCTGGCCGATGGGCTGGCAGCACCCGGCGATATCGTCATCACCAAACATCAGTGGGGGGCATTTACCGGCACGGAACTTGACCTGCAATTCCGCAGGCGGGGCATCCGGACGGTCGTGCTGGGCGGTATTGCTACGAATTTCGGGGTTGAATCCACCGCACGGCATGGCTGGGAACTTGGCTACCATATTGTCATCGCCGAGGATCTCTGCACTAGCCTGTCAGCAGACCTTCACGATGTCTCCATCCGCTCGATCCTCCCGCGGATCGCACGCGTGCTGCCTTCCGATACAATCGTGTTTGGCGGTTAAGCGGTGAGGGTGGGGCCATCCGCATGGCTGGTGACCGGGCGATGGGGCTTACTGGCGCTGCTTTCGCTGGTTTTCGGTATGCTTCTGGCCGTTTTACGCCTGCCGGCCGCGCCGCTGCTGGGACCACTGGGGACGGCGGTCGTACTGGCCACACGGGGCGACGCGGTCCGTATTCCCCGCTGGGCCTTTCTCGGCGCACAGGGTGTGGTCGGGGTCATGATCGCCAGCTATCTTTCAGCCTCGATCTTTCACGAAATGGCAGCCAGTTGGCCGGTCTTTGTTGCCGGTACGTTTTCTACCCTGTCTGCGGCAGCCCTTCTCGGCTGGCTGCTGACACGTTCGCGCCTGCTACCCGGCAATACCGCGATCTGGGGTTCGTCACCCGGTGCGGCCACGGTCATGACCCTGATGGCGGAATCATACGGGGCAGATATGCGGCTCGTCGCCTTCATGCAATATCTGCGCGTGGCGTGCTGCGCCGTCATTGCGGCTGTTGTTGCGCGCGTAGCCGGAACGCCGTCCGCCCCGCTGGTCGTGGCACAGACCCTCTCATGGCAGGGTGCTTTACTTGCGCTTGTGATCGCGCTGGCAGGCAGCGCCTTGGGCACCCGTCTGCGCGTGCCGGCCGGGGGACTGCTTGTGCCCATGGGGATCGGGATGGCTGCAAGGCTTGGCGCCCACCTGCCGATCGAACAGCCGCATCTTCTGCTGGTCGCGGCCTATGCCCTGGTCGGGTGGGGCATCGGCATGCGGTTTACGCCAGATGTGCTGGCTTATGCCGGACGTGTCTTTCCACGTGTGCTGGGTTCCATCCTCGCGCTGATTGCGGTGTGTGGCGGCTTTGCATTGGTGCTGGCCCGGCTGGCGCATGTGGATCTGCTGACGGCTTATCTTGCAACCAGCCCTGGTGGAGCTGATTCCGTCTCCATTATCGCCTCGACCACAAAAGTGGACATGCCTTTCGTCATTGCCATGCAGGTCGCCCGGTTTTTCTGTGTTCTGGTCACCGGGCCAGCTTTGGCGCGTTTTCTGTCCCGCAGATCGTCGGGAAAAGGGCAGCGCGATGTGTCGCAAGAAATACACGGGAAATAGGCGAAAAGGAGGAGGGGCTTGCTGAAGACCAATGCGACAGATCCCGCCCTTGCAAATCCGCTTGCGCTGAGGCGTGACGACAATTTTGGTTGATGGCGGGAGTAGCGATCTGGCCATCAGGGTGTAGTCATTTACCCCGCTTGTCTGGCGCGCGGCATCTTCTTTCGCCGTATCCCCGTTTGACGGTCATATCCATTCCGATGATGTCATAGCTTCCTGAAGTCGCGTGGAATGATGCCGGTTTTCCTGCGAAACATTTGTGTAAAATGGCTCGCACTCTCGTAGCCACTGGTCAGGGCGATCTCGATGATGGACCTGTTGGTCTGTGATAGAAGGTCCTTCGCATGGTCCACACGCCGCCGGATAAACCAGCGTGACGGGCTTTGCCCCATGGTGTTGTGGAATGACCGGCTGAAATGAAACCGGCTCATCCCGCACAACCCGGCCAGAAAATCGAGATCGAACGGTTCGGCGAGATGGGCCTCCATATGATCAAGCGCCTTGCGCAGCTTCCACGCTGGCAGTTGTGCGGGTCTGGACGTGGGCGAAGGCTGTGTCTGGGCATAATGACGCAGAAGATGGACAGTCAGACTTTCCAGAAGTCCGTTCACAAATAGAGAACTGGCCGAATGAGTCGTCTGGATCTCGGCCGTCAGGCCTGTCAGAACGCCAGAGATAAATGCGTCCTGAACACCGGCAATGTCGCGCATGGAGAGCCGTGATGGAGTAAGCCCCAACGATCGGGCGGCCCGGTTCACCAGAGGACGCCTAAACCCCAGATAAAGATGCAGGACTTCAAACGGACGGTCCGGATCAGCCTGCCAGCGCATGAGGTAAGGCGCATCGGTCTGTGTCAGGAAAAATGATCCGGACCCGGCCTCACTTTTCGTCCATTCACCTGTCAGTTCGCGTTCCTCGACCTGTGCTTCTCCTGAGATGACCCGCACCAGAAAATGTTCGGCCACAGCCGGGACAAGCTCTTCATCTTCGTGTTGCGGCCGATGGAATATCCGCATCATAAAATGTTGGTCTGGAACAGGCTTTCTTTCACGACCCTAAAGTTCCAGATTGGAAAGGCCCGGATCATCATCCCGGCGTCTTCCTGGCCGTATCGGCCAGCGCGGTTTGGAGCAACGTCGTGACTTCGCCAAATGTCAGCCTCCATATCGTGATACCAATCATGATCACTGCAGGCGAGGCTGATTCGATGGCGAAAGCCGCGGTTACGGCCGCGAATAAGGCGAAGCCTAATACGACCGATAAGGGGTCAATGCGAGGGTGGGCTGCAGTCGCTTCAATCTTATCGTAACTTGCGTCAGAACAGGCGATGTAGTGCAGATATCACACTGGGGTCAGAAGATGGGAAATGCTCTGTATCGGTTTCAGACCATGGCCAAAACGCCTAATTGCCTCACGATCCTTCTCCAGTGCTCCATAAGGCAGATACCGGACTTTCAGATCAGCAATCCTGCTGAAAGCCGGTCGCTTCAACTGTTCCCGCACATCAATCTCCCGCTTGTCCGGCGCGACAAGAAACATCCCTTCCAGAGCCTGCGCCGCTGACCCGAGAGCAAGGTCGAGCATCCGCACGATACCGGAATAGATGGTCGTTGAGTGCTCAACCTCGAATGCTGCAACAATCCTATGGCTTTCCCGGTCAAGCCATAAGACGTCGATCAGACGCACGGATTCCGCTCCCTGCGTTTCCGTCGTGAACCCCGGCAATACCGACAGGCAACCATCCCCCAGCTTGCCGTCCTGCCATGGACGGCTGCGATCATTGGCGGCAATCCAGACATCGTAACCCAAAGAGAGCCCGAGATCACGAAGCCATCCCTGAATCTCGGTATGAGTATGATCTGTTTCCCGCTCCGCAGCGAGAGTTCGGGCCTCTTTTGCGCTCTGCTCCCTAACCTGGTGAAGATCGGCTTCCCAGAGTTTTCGTGCTGTTTCGTTATCTTCGAGAGGCGGCGCTGTATAACGTCCGCTTCCGAGATCAAACAGCAGTCCTCCGATAGCACCAAGATCATTGGAAAGCAGCGCACGATAGGTTGCATTCAGCTTTAGTATCCCTTGCCGCATGGCAAGATATTCCTCCCATCGCCCCAGCTTCACCTTTGATCCGGTCAGGGCGTTATAGCCCTTCACGATCGCCGTATTGAAAGGTGGCATGATCGTGGGATGCAGGAAATACAGCAGATTGGCGACAGCTGGCCCCAGCCCTTTTATCTTCCTGGCGTCGATTGCATGAATGGCCGAGACTACATGCTCTTCGGTATTGCAGCACAGACAGGTATCGAGAAGCTGCCCAAATGCTTTCTGATTGGCGGGATTTTCGTAGATGTCGGGAATGCGTAACTTCGGTTTCCACAAGAATGCATGATCCGCACCCTTGAAAATCTGACGCTGCTCAGCAATCGAATGTACAACTGTTTCCAAGGAGGAGCCACGATAGGCAACCCCGAATGTACCAGCGGCTATCTCAGCCACAACCAGCTGCAGACCGCGACGGATAGACCGGAAGTTTTTGAGGCGTTCATCCCACAAGAACCAACTCTGATAGGTCCCTGCCGGATCATCTCGCCAGCGAAGGATAAGGTCTCGAATGAGGTCTGTCATTTACCCGCAAACTAACATTCCGTTCTCCCCAGATACTGATTGTAACAGGGATATAGGTCAATACCTGCCGGGTCTCGCATAGTGGCCGGCATTTCGCTTGGGGTGCCGACGCCGGTTTTCCTTGACGCAAAACATCAGAAGGGCCAGCGATCATATAATGGATACTATCAGCCTTATTGCCCTGCTTTTCGTACTCGCCGCAGCCTTTAGCATTCTCAATCACCACACGTTTCGCGTTCCAGCGACAATCGGTGTCCTGATCTTTTCGCTGCTGGCATCCCTGCTGGTTGTGGTTTTGAACCTGCTGATTCCGGACTATGATCTGCAGGCTCTGTCGCGGTCTATGCTGGGGATCATCAATCTACCCGTAGCGCTTCTGAACGGTGTGCTATCACTTCTTCTCTTTGCGGGAGCCATGCAGGTTGATGTCGGGCACCTGCGTGCCAAATTGATGTCCGTGACAGCCCTCTCTGTCCTTGGAACGGTGTTGGCTGTGGTCCTTCTGGCGGGTGCAGTCTGGAGTATTTTGCCCCTGATGGGCCATGCCGTTCCGTTTTCATGGTGCATCGTGCTCGGTGCGATTCTCGCACCCACAGATCCGGTTTCGGTCGTGGGCATGCTGAAGCGTCTGCGACTTCCGGGACCACTTCAGGCAGTTTTCGCGGGCGAGAGTCTGTTCAATGACGGTGTGGGAGTTGTTATTTTTGGTGTGACGATCGGGTTGGCGACCGGAGACAGTCAGGGTCTGGCCGCTTCTGCGATTGTGCTCAGCTTTTGCCGTGAGGCGCTTGGTGGTGGTCTGTTAGGTGCCATGACCGGATGGATCGCGCTTCGTGTACTCAAGGAGCAACGGGATCCGCATATCGATCTGCTGACGTCATTGGCCCTAGCGACCGGAACCTTCAGTATCGCCAGCCATCTTGGCATGTCAGGCGCGATAGCTGTCGTCGTGGCTGGATTGTGTTTTGGAACCAGCTATAGCGATTCCGTTTTCGATGAAGCATCCCGCCAGAACCTCGATGTCGCGTGGACCCTTATGGACGAAGTGCTGAATGTCCTGCTATTCATGCTTATCGGTTTTGAAATTCTGGAGATCACGCCGCGTCTGTTTACCATGATGGCGACGCTCATGGTGATTCCGCTGTCTATTGTCGTGCGCGCACTGAGCGTGTTGTTCTCCACTCTTCCGATTCATCTCAGACAATGGGAACGGGGCCGTGTTCTTGGTATCCTGACCTGGGGTGGTTTGCGCGGTGGCATCTCGGTCTCACTGGCGCTTGGATTGCCTCCAGGTGAATTGCGCAATCTGTTGCTGCCTGTCTGTTACGGTGTGGTGGTGTTTACCACCATCGTACAGGGACTGACCATGGAATGGGTCGTCCGCAGGCTTTACCCATCATCAACATCCGGGCCAGAATGATTTCTCATGAAACATGCGGCGACAAAATGCCTGTAGGTCAATCAGTCAGCGTCTGCCGACTGCTGCCCTAAGTCGTAAGGCCTCGTAGATCGGGGTATCTCCGCATGCACCTGCCACCACCATTGCTGAGAAGCTTCCGCACAGGAGCGGTAATACAAGATCGGATGATCCGGTCATTTCCATGACGAGGATAATGCCCGTCACGGGTGATCGAACGGATCCTGCGAACATTGAAGCCATGCCAACAATCACGAACGGCGCAGTTGCCAGTGCTGTGTCCGGGCTCAGTATTTGTGCGACAAAGCTGCAGGCCAACCCTGATAGTGCCCCCAAGGCAAGCATAGGCGCGAATAATCCGCCAGGTGTCGCGGCAGCATAGGAAACTGCCCCGAATACCAAGCGGAAAACGAACAGGAGGGGAATAAGATGCCAGTTTATCGTATTACTTATTGCGGCCTGGGTGATCCAGTCGCCTCCACCCGCCAGATGGGGATCAAGCCATACGACAAGTCCGGCCAGTCCGCCGATTAGGGTGGCTCTGGTGTATATGCTGACAGGCAGACGGTCGGCAAGGCGCAGTGCTGCAAGAATTGTTCGGTTGTATCCGACTGCCAGTAGGCCTGTCATGAGACCAGTCATGACAAAGAATAACTGCTTCGCAACTGCTGTAGGTAGAACCGGATAAGATGCGATGAAATCGGGCTGACTGCCTAGAATGCCACGACTGAACATAATGGCTGAGATGGACGCTCCGAGCGCTGCGCAGACCATTCTCGCCTCAAATTGGCCCACCAGTTCTTCCAGGACAAAAACGGCACCTGCGGCTGGCGCATTGAAGGCCGTTGCAAGACCTGCTCCCGCGCCAGCGGCAAGAAGGGCACGGCAGTCTGCACGTCCCAGTGAGAGCCGTCGTGCGATCGCATCGGCTACTGCGGCTCCCATCTGTACGCTAGGCCCTTCGCGTCCCAGGGCCAGACCACTCCCAATCGCCAGTAGACCGCCGACGAATTTGACCGGGATGAGTGGCCATGACGCCGGGCCGGTAATGCCCGATAGCACGGCTTCGACATGAGGAATGCCGCTGCCTGCCGCCAGCGGTGCAAGGCGGCGTACCATTTCTACAGCTGTCAGAGCTGCCAGGGCAACGCCGACGACCAGAAAGGAGCCTCCCCACGGCGAACCATGCAGAAACCAAGGGGCCATCTCCGTTCGCGTGAATTCCAGCCACTCCAGAAACAGGCGAAAGGTTCCGCAGATCGTACCGGTTGCGATGCCGATCAGGATTGACGCTGACGCGAGGAAAACCAGACTGCAGGAACTGTCGGTTCGTTCTGAGTGCGGTGTTCTATCTGGCACCTGCTGTAGCACGGCGTCTTCTTTCGTTGACTGAGGTTCCCCGGCTTCGAATGCGACATCTGCGATCCGGGTCGCTGTTCATGAGGGACCCGTTTCCGGGCTCGGAGCAGTTTTTTTCTGAATCTCCTTCTGCTCGGTCTTTTCCATGAAACCTGTAGCAAGGACGGAATATAGTGGATGGGGGCAGATCATTCGCGACACTCCGAACGCCAGAAATGCGGTTGCCAGAAGCGCCAGCGTGACCTGCTGGTTATCGCATATCTCCATCACGATGATCGTCGCTGTGAGCGGAGATTGGGCAACGCCACAGAAATATGCCGCCATCCCAAGCAGAACGACAGCACCTGGAGAGGTATGGGGTAGGAACTGTCCGATCCACCCGCCCATGCCAGCACCGATAGCTAGGGACGGTGCAAACATGCCGCCAGGTATGCCAGAACAAAAGGTGATTAGTATGGAGAGGTATTTCAGGAAAAAGAAGGAGGCTGGATAATGGAGGGTGCCGTCTATGATTCCTCGCGCCTGGAGATAGCCCGTACCATAGGTCGCCCCGTCAGAGACTAGGCCGATCAGGGCCAGAAGCAGACCACATAAAGCGGCAAAACCGAGAGGGAAACGTGCCGCAAATGGGCGAAGTGATCCTGGCAGTCCCTTGGAGAGGCGAATGACACAACGCGCGAAAAGGCCGCCCGCCAAGCCACCACTCACGCCACATACCAGAACAGCCAGCCACGCGACACCGACGGGGATAGAGGTATTGGCACGACCAAAATATGTATAATTTCCCAGGAGGGCGATTGCGGTAATCCCGGAAAAGATGATGACGGTCAGTGTCCGGCCCGACGATTTCTGTTCAAAGGAGTGGGCAAGTTCCTCAATGGCGAAAACAACGCCTGCGAGAGGTGTATTGAAAGCCGCCGCCATGCCTGCGGCCCCACCTGCCAGGATCATGCCATGCCGGGTGACATCGTTGTGCTGACGCATGGCCCGCGAGAAAGCGTGCATGATGGATGCCCCGATCTGAACGCTGGGTCCTTCGCGACCAATCGATGCACCGCAGATCAGCCCGAGGCAAGTCATCAGGACCTTGCCTAGCGCAATGCGCAATGTCAGAATTTTGTCCACCAGCATGAAATTATGCATGTGCAATGTTGCGATTGTCTGGGGAATGCCGGAGCCTTGGGCACCATTGAACAGTAGGCGCGTCAACCAGGTAATGGTGATCATTCCAAGTGGTGCAATCAGAAGCATAGACCAGGCATTCAGGGCGACAATGCGGTAACGAAGACCGGCTGCCGCATCTCCCAGATGGGCAAAGATCACCGAAATAATACCGATCAGCACTGCCCCAGAGCAGTACATGAATGTTCTCTGCCATTTCAGTGTTCTGATACGAGCCAGGCGACGAAGGCGACGGGTACGTCTGGAGAGATTTCCACGTTCAGTGGACTGGCGGCCAGCCGGAACTGCACCACGATATGACAATGTCGGGAAAACGGCCACGGTAGGGAAGTTCCACACTGTGATGCAGGAAATGAGGCATATACCATATGTTCATATGCGCCCACTCGGAACCCATACCGGGAAGACGGCTGATATTCACCCTTAAAATCTATGGGACTGCTACGTAAATCATTCATGCATCCTGTAGTTCTGGGTCTACGAGAACGCGCGGACCGGAGCAGCTTAGCGGGCCTGAAGGGCGGGCAACAGGCCTCTTTAATTGCCCCTAATGTTTTGCAGCTGAAGGAGTGTTGAGGCGCTCTGGAGGCAGGGGTCAAGATAGGCTCAGAAGTTCGACTTTCCCGGATGCTGGCCTCGTCGATATAGGTCTCGGAGACCTGAAGGCTTTTGTGTCGCGCGAAGCGCTTCAGTTCCAGGAGATCATACCCGTCTTTCGCCCCCGTGGTGATGGCGCCGCAGCGCTGGCTGTGTCCGCCAAAGTCTCCGTCAAGGTGGGTGTCGCCGCATCGTTTGCGGATGATGTCCGTGATCGCCCGATCCGACAGGGCGCTCTGATCGATCCTGGGAGGGCCCCTGGCGGGAGTGACTCCCGTCCTGTAGCCCTCTGCGGACCAGATGCGCCGGAAGGCCAGACCTTCCGTGATCCCGCCCAGCCGGAGCCAGGTCTCTTACGCCAAAACCGGGCAGTTCCGGGTCAGGTCTCGCCTCATATAGGACATTCAGATCACTCCAGACTGGACCGGAAAGCAGACATTCGTGGCGGGCATATCACTTTTGATAAGTGCGCAGGATCGCCACCGTAATCACGGCCAGAAAGCCTGCACTACCAATCAGCAACGTCAGGAGTGCTGGGGCAACGCCGAGCTGATCGATCAGCAGACCTGTAATCCACGGTAGGATACCGCCAAGCAGATAGCCACCCATCTGGGTTAGCCCGGCCAGCCGTGTCGCCTCTGATCTGTCGCGCGCGAAATCCAGAGGCTGGAGGAGCGCTACCGGGAACAGGCCTCCCGTCGCAATCCCGATCATCAAAGGCGCCAGCCATGGCACCGGCTTTGCGAGCAGCAGACTGAGCGTACCCAGAATGGCGAGGCCGGAAAAAGCCAGAGCTGCCTTGATAGTCGTGAGTTTCAGGACGCGCATGATTGCATGCATGCCAAAGCTGACGGCCGTCTGGGACAGCATCATGGTGGCGACAAGAAGCCCTGCCATATGGTCGGAATAACCCAGGGCACCATACAGGGACGGCAGCCACGCTATTGCGACGTAATTGATCCCGGCCTGAAGACCGAAGAACAGCGTCAGTCCCAGAATGCCGCTCCGGCTGATCGTGAGAGAGGGCTGTGACGCGGAGCGCGCAGGCGCAGAGATATCCTCGCGCCATAGTATCCAGCAGAACCCGGCGAGTGCCGTGGGAAGCGCCCAGAAAGCCAGACCCAGTGGCCAGCTCCCGGTGGCGTCACTGATGCGGGGCGTTCCGAAAGCGGCCACGGCTGAACCTAGGCCCATGCTGGCCGCATAGACGCTCATGGCTGCCGGTGCACGGGAGGCAAACTCACCCTTGATGAAACCCGACAGTAGCGGCCGGATGATTGCGTCGGCCACGCCTACCCCGACGGCCGTGAAAAGCAGCACTCCATAGCTGCCACCGTCGAGGCGGAGCAGCAGGACGATCGTCAGAAGCGCCAATGCCATTATCATGGAGCGTTTCAGGCCAAGTCGCCGTTCCAGCATATGCCCGAGCGGGGAGAGGCCGCCCATGCACAGGACTGGAAGTGTGGTCAGCAAGCCCAGTTCGGCGTTGGAGATGGCAAGAGTTCGTTCGATCCGGTCAAGGATGGGAGAAAGGGACGCAATTCCGGTACGCAGGCAGATACCGGCACCGAAGATCATCAGCCAGGGCAGAAGCGTTTTGGCGGAACGTGTCATGCCCTCTGTTATACAGGCTGATTTTTTATCCGGCGCTCGACAGGATGCCACAAACTGTCGAAAATATGCCAGATGAAGCAATCCCGATCCCTACAGGCCAGCAGTCTTGCTGATCGCACGCCTCCTACAGAGTTACGTCCAGTGCGCGTGCATGCGGAGCATCATGTGGAAGCAGCGTATGTTGAACCTCATTGTCACACTGACCTCGGGCAGCTTCTGGCGACCACGCATGGCGTGATCCGCGTCACGACGGAAGATAACCAGTGGCTGGTACCGCCCGGTCGGGCGCTCCTGCTGCCCCCGGGTGTGGTGCATGCCGTTCATAGCCCCAAGGAAAGCAGGCTGCGTGCCGTGCTGATTGCGCCGCAGATGTGCCGTGATTTTCTGCCAGCCTGTCGCATCATCGCCCTTACAACGCTGTTGCAGGAACTGATTGATGCGGTTGCCAGATGTCCGGCAGATTATCCCGTTCCTTCACCGGCGTCGCGCATGGTGGCGGTGCTGCTGGACCAGATCGCATTGGCACACTCCGAACCTCTGGGTGTACCGCGTCCTTCGGATACACGGCTGCGGCGTGTCACGGATGCGCTGATGGCCTCTCCGGCAGATGGCCGGTCACTATCCGAATGGCAGAATGTGGCTGGGGCCAGCAGTCGGACGTTGGCCCGGTTGTTTGAAGTCGAGACCGGCATGAGCTTCAGTCACTATCGTCGGCAGGTGCAGATGCAGGCTGCCATTGGCATGCTGGCATCAGGCCTGCCGGTTGGAGAGGTCGCGCATACTCTTGGTTACTCCACGGCATCTGCGTTTACGTTTGCATTCCGCAAGGCCCTCGGCAGTCCGCCCAGTCGATTTCGCGATCAGGTTGAATGATCTAATTATCAGTCTGTTTAAGAAAGATTGCATTCTTCGTCGAGGACATTTGGCCGCGAGGCGATAAGTCCGACCGGTAGTTCTCGCCTTCATTCCAGTCTTTCCCACGATAAGATCGACCACCCGAAACCGGACATTAGGCGGCAGACCTACAATACGTTATTGTAGGATACGTTTTTCTTTAAACGATCGCACTATACTATCAACAACAGCCCGAACACGTTCTGTTCTGTAAACGTCGGGATGTACAACAAGCCAGATATCCACAGTCTCTGTGCACTCGGGAAGAATGTTGACCAGATCGGGTAAATCCTGGGCAACGAGATCTTTGGACAGAAAGCCTATTCCTGCTCCTGCCCGGATAGCCTGAATGAGCAGCATTTGTGAGTTGGTTTCGAGAGCAATCGTCCCACAGGTGATTGGCTCGCCACAAAGATTCTGCCAGTAACGTGGCGCGGCCTCGCGATGGTACATGACAAGAGAATGACCGGCAAAAGCTGTTCCTCGCTGTGGAGAGCCATACCGGGAAATATAGGCTGATGATGCGTAGAGGCCGACGGATGTCGTATACAGTCGCCTGATCACGAGATCTCCATCGTACGGACGCGAACTCCGAATAGCGATATCGATGCCTTCTTCGCGAAGCACATCCATCACCGTTGTTGATGTCGAAACATTCAGACGGATCTCCGGATATCTGTCGCGGATCTCCCTGAGAACAGGTAACAGGAAATTCTCCGCCAGCATGTCAGTCGTCGTAATATGTACTTTTCCGGACAAGGTTCTTTCCGTGTCTGTTGCCAGATCGACAAGCGCGACCGCCGCAACTTCCATCTCTTCGGCGTGGGCCAGCAACCGCTCCCCCGTTCGCGTAAGATCATAGCCGCCGCGATGACGGCGGAAGAGTGTTGCGTTCATTTCAGCTTCAAGGTCACGCACTCTTCTGGCCACCGTTGCCTGATCGGCATTTAGGGATGCTGCTGCGCTTCTGATGCCCCCAGTACGAGCAAGTGCCAAAAAGAAACGGATATTGTCCCAGTTCACATTCACCCGCGTATGCTTCAGTTATGAAGCATAGACTAGCACAATCGCTGCATCTTCACCGCAGGATTCTCGTATAATCTCTGGACGTTTCGCGTTGGATGGACGGAATGACAAAGGGGGAAAGATGCGAGCGATTGTCCTGGAGCAGTTCGGTTCCGTTGCCAATTTCAGGGAAAGGGATGTCCCGATCGGATGCCCGGGACGCGGGCAGGTGCTGATCGACGTCGCGGCGGGCAGTGTGAACCCCATTGATATAAAAACGCGTGTCGGGAAAGGTGCGGCTAATTGGTTCCAGGTCGTTCCGCCCGTTATCCTGGGGTGGGATAACGCTGGGAAAATCGTGAATTGCGGCACGGATACTGATGGATTTTCCATCGGGGAAGACGTGTTCGGGGCTATTGGTTTTCCCGGACTGGCCCAGGCAAACGCGGATTATGTTATTGCCAATGTCGCCCATATCGCGAAAAAGCCAGCCTCCATCTCATTCGAAGAGAGTGCGGCGGCTGCCATGGCCGGCCTGACGGCCTGGCAGGCATTCAATCAGAACGGCGGCTTGCATCCGGGACAAAAAGTTCTGGTGCATGGGGCCTCAGGGGGTGTCGGTCATCTTGCAGTGCAGATAGCGAAGGCCTGTGGCTGCCACGTCACGGGCACCTCGTCCGGTCGCAACCGGCAGTTTGTCCAGTCTCTGGGAGCAGACGACCACATCGATTACCAGAAAACATCGATCCCGAACTATCCGGGAGATTTTGATTTTATCCTGGATCCAATCGGTGGCGACGTCACTCTTGCCTCCCTCGGTTTACTGAAAAAGGGAGGCCATCTTGTAACCCTCAATCCTCCAGGTGATGATCAGGCCGAAAGGAAAGCCCGCGAACTCGGCGTTTTCTTCCAGTTCATCCTGATGAAATCGTCTTCATCGGACATGGAACGGGTGGCTAACCTGCTGGGCAGTCGTAAAATCTCCGTACACATCTGCGCTTCAATACCATTAAGCAATCTGGCAGACGCCCATTTGCTTATGGAAAGTGGCCGAGTGGTCGGGAAGATCTCCCTCATACGGTAAAATCCACATTGGGCCGGTTTATGAGTCAACTATAGCCCTGATAGACAGAAGAGGCCGTCAATTTTCTCAATGACCGGTTCATTGCTCCCAGCGGTTGCAAACAGACCTTCCGTTTCCCCCCCCTACCTCTTCTCAAGGTTGGCCGATTACCCGCCTGAAAGTCGAGACCTGCAATCGCCAGGACTACGCAATTCTGGCGAAACGGCCGGATTTGATAACCGCCCCAAAAAAAGAAGTTTTGCGAATTGCTCGTTCTCGACCTGTTCGTTCGGTGCGTTTTTTTACCTACTCTTTAATGAGAGGTAATTTATATGCCTTTTGGCATAAAAGTATTACGCATCATTGCCATATATTCGGTTTCTCCCTTTTCCCAGCGTGCGGTAACAAGGGGTTTGATGTCGTCCGTTGGCAGGTAGCGGAGTTGATCTGTCCCGTCGGTTACGGCGGTGAAGATAGTTTCCGTAACCTTGGTAACCGCATCCTCGTCCGCTCCCTTGATAAAGCTAGAGAACAGATCCGCTGTTGCCTTGCAGAAAGCCGCGTAATCTGCCGGAACAGAATTGAAGCCTGTTTCTGCGGCGCTCCGGGCGGGGAAATTCGTCGCGGGCACCGCACCTGGTTCAACGATCTTGACGGTGACGCCGACAGCAGCCAGTTCATACTGGATGGCTTCGGAGAAGCCCTCAAGTGCGAATTTGGAGGCGTTATAAGGCGATCCGGTCGGCAGGCCGAATATCCCCATCCCAGATGAAATGTTGACGATCATGCCCGCCTTTTTTTCCCGGAAATGCGGAAGGATCGCCCGGATAACTTCCATTGGGCCGAAGACATTCACGTCGAACTGTTCCCGCATTTTTTCCAGCGGAACGGCCTCGAAAATATTATAAACACCGAAGCCAGCATTGTTCACGATGGCGTCGATCCCTCCAAAGCGGCCGATACCCTCGGCAATAGACGCAACGATGCTTGCGTGATCCTGAACATCCAGGCGATTGACGAGGACATTGGGCAGTTCTGCCAGTTCCTTCCCCGCTTCCGGATGGCGCATAGTCGCCACCACATTCCAGCCGCGTTTCGCGAACAGGTGAGCCGCGGCTTTTCCAAAGCCGGAAGAGCACCCTGTGATCAGAATAGTCTTGGACATGATTTTTTTCCTATCGTGAAGCAATAATTGACGCGCAGAAGAAGAACCGGCTCAGGCAGGGAACTTCACACTCGTCATCTGTTCGCTGAGGGACCAGAGCTGGGCGGCCGCAGCAGGATCAATCGCATAGGGGGCAACGCCCTTGTCGCGTCCTTCAGTGTGATTTTCGGAAATCGAAAACTGATCTGACTGTTCCTTCATCAACGGTGCGATATCGCAGTCAACGCAGAATACGCCTCCCATCTCGGCAAGGCGGGAACTGGTCGCGCACCAGACCTGCGTCGCACCCCCCATTGGAACGGATTTGACATCCCGCGCGGGATCAATGTTGGGATTGCCATGTTTATCAATCACGCCCACAGCCTTTAATGCTTCGACCGGTACATGCTTTTCGAGGCCTGTCCCCGGTATTCCTCCCGGATGGAGCGAAAAAGCCCGGACATCATCGGTCTTGCCACGAGCATCGAGTTCAACAGCGAACAGAATATTTGCCGTCTTGGATTGCCCGTAAGCGGCCCAGGGATCGTAAGGACGGTCACGGAAATTGATGTCATCGAAGACGAGCGGCGAGAAACGGTGTCCCATGGACGACACGGAGATGACGCGGGCACCGGCCGTCTGCTTCAGGGCAGGCCAGAGACGGGCCGTGAGCTGGAAGTGACCGAGATGATTGGTCGCGAATTGCAGCTCATAGCCCCGTGCATCGAGCGTGAGGTCAGGTAGCGCCATGATGCCGGCGCTGTTGACCAGCATGTCAAGGGGAAGACCGGTTGAGAGGAAACGAGCGGCAAATGCATCGATGGAAGCCGGATCGAGAAGATCCATAGGCTCAATTTCAACACTGCTCAGGCCCTCAAGCGCCAGTTTCGCCCGTTCGACGTCACGTGCCGGGACGATGACGCGGGCTCCTGCGGAGAGCAGAGCCCGCGCGGTCTCTCGGCCGAGGCCAGAATAGCCGCCGGTGACGATCGCGACTTTACCCACGAGATCTGTTCCCCGGATGACATGCGAGGTGGTTGAAGAGGCTGTGAAGCCGGAATGGATCGGGGTCTGTGGCGTGGTCATAAACCTGTCTCCTGCTGACAGCCCTTGACTGTAGAGCGTCATGCCCGAACGCAGAATGCTTGATCGTGCATGATACATGCGTGATAGTTCAGTTATGTCACATGATCCTGTTTCTTCGATCCTTGCGCTTGCCGAAACACGCGCTTCAACAGCGGGCGGATTCGTCACAGGCGGAGCCTGGGCGCTCGCGTTTCCCCCGCCTTCGAAGATCAAGTTTTTTACGATTGTGAGGGGGAAAGCGTTCCTGCGCGTTGAAGGAAGTGAAAAGGTCGTTTCGCTTCAGGCCGGGGACGTTGTTCTCCTGTCAGAGCCGAAATCATTTGTGCTCGGTACAGACCTGACACGACAACCATTGGATGCGCTGGAAGTTTTCCCCATCGGCGCCCCGACCGTGGTTCAGATCGGAGAAGGCGACGACTTCTTTCTCATGGGGGGGCATGTCGATCTTGACGCCGTCAGTGGACGCATTCTTCTGGACAGTCTGCCTTCATTGATCCGTCTTCAGGCAGGCGGCCGGGAAGCAGAAAAACTGCAATGGCTGATCGGCCAGCTCGTAGAGGAATTCCGGGGTCATGAGGCCGGATCTGGCTTTGCGTGTTCTGGCCTTGCCCAACTTATGTTTTTACAGATCCTGCGTGGCTATCTTTCGCGGTCGGAAAACAGCGGTGCCGGATGGCTCCGTGCAATAAGCGATTTGCGTATCGCACGGGCGCTGGCACTTATTCATGACGATCCTGCCCGGGAATGGCACCTGCCGGATCTTGCGAAAGCGGCCGGAATGTCCCGCACGGCCTTTGCAACCCGGTTTCGAGAAATAGCGGGGATCACACCCCTGGCCTACGTGACACAGTGGCGTATGCACCTTGCGGAGCGTGCGCTCCGTGACGGAGAAAAGACGATCGCAATGATTGCACAATCTGTCGGCTACGCATCTGAAGCGGCCTTCAGCAACGCCTTCAAGCGGGTAATGGGTGCCTCTCCGACGCGATTTCGCACCTATCAGAGGCAAGAACTGACAGAGACCCGCAAGGGAGAGCCAGTCGGCAGGGACTACGTTCCCTTGCTGGCATAACAGTCGGAAACGGCAGTCAGGTCACCTCGTATTTATGCCTGCTCCACCGCACTGCCGTCCTCAGGCGCTCAGTGAACCAGATGACGATTTTTTTCCTCAAAGTTTTTCAGCAATGCGAATTGTGTGCGTCAGTTCTCTCAGGCCAGATGGAGGATGCCGCCGACTTGAATAATAGATCGCGAATGGTGCGCCCATTGACGCCCAGTCTGGGAGGACAATTTCCAGCGTGCCTGCTGCGATCTCCGCTTCGATACGCCTCTCCAGGCAATAGACCAGCCCTAGCCCGCGTCGGGCAGCTTCCAAAGCCATCTGTGTATCGTTGAGACGTAACGGGCCAGGGCCCTCGATCCGGATCATCTCGTCACCGTTACCGAATTCCCAGGGGTAGGTGGAATTATCGCCAATCCGCATCTGAATGCACTGATGCTGATATATATCCGAGGGTTTCAGAGGGTGTCCGTGACGGTTCAGATACTCGGGAGCGCCAGCGACGACCCAGCGGAGCGGTTTGGTAAGAGGTATGGCGATCATATCCTGCGGCACACGGTCCAGGAATCTGATGCCGGCGTCATATCCGCTTTCCACGATATCAGTGAGGCGATCATCGACCGTGATGTCGAGATGGATGAGCGGGAAACGAGCAAAAAAATCCTCCCACACAGATGCTAGCAGTAACTGCCCCGCATCTTTCGAAACATTAAGACGAAGGCGCCCTGTTGGCTCTGTACGTTGTCCTTCGAGCGCTGATAATCCGCTGGCAATAGCCTCGAACCCAACGTGCAAGGCTTTCGACAGATCGTCACCTGCTGCCGTAAGCGCTACCGAGCGACTGGTCCGATGCAGGAGCCTCACACCAAGCCGGCTCTCCAGGCGACGCATCGCATGGCTTACCGCGGAAGTCGTCAGGTTCAGGTCAACGGCAGCCAGGCGGAAACTGCCGCAACGCGCAATAGCCAGAAATACATTCAGATCAGCGAGATCGGAGCGATCGACGTGATGCAAAAGATGATCCTGTTTCAATGTTGCGTTGAACCAGGGTCATCGTAAGGCCCTTTCGGCGATCAGGGAAAGTGCCTAATTTTTGTGTGCACCAGTCGGGTGTTGGCGAACGGCTATGCAGATACCTGACAATAATCGGCTGTAAGACAGAAGGAATTTTCAATCATGACATGGACACCGTCATCGCAGCGTTATGAACAGGCAACCTTCCGGCGGTGTGGTCGCTCAGGCTTGGATCTGCCACCGATTTCGCTCGGGCTGTGGCACAATTTCGGGGGGGAGGATGTCTTCGAGACTGGTCGGGCGACGATCAGGCGGGCATTTGATCGTGGGGTGACCCATTTTGACCTGGCTAACAATTACGGTCCCCCTCCTGGTTCTGCTGAGGAAAATTTTGGCCGCATCGTGGAACTGGATTTTCAGAGTCACCGTGACGAAATGATCATCTCATCGAAGGCCGGATGGGATATGTGGCCGGGACCATACGGCAATGGCGGATCACGCAAATATCTTCTGGCCTCACTGGACCAGAGCCTCATGCGTATGAAGCTGGATTACGTTGATATCTTCTATTCACATCGCCCTACTCCGGATGTGCCACTGGAAGAGACGATGGGCGCGTTGATTCACATGCACCGTCAGGGCAAGGCATTATATATCGGTATCTCGTCTTATGGACCGAAAAGAACCCGCGAAGCTGCCCGGATACTTCAGGAGGCCGGTGTCCCTTTGCTGATCCATCAGCCATCCTATTCAATGCTGAACCGGTGGATCGAAACGGAACTTCTGGATACGCTGGATGAACTGGGCACGGGTTGCATCGCTTTTTCACCGTTGGCGCAAGGGTTGTTGACCGGAAAATACCTCAACGGTGTTCCGGAAGCGTCCCGTGCGGCGGCGGGCGGCTCGTTTAGCCGCGATATGCTGAGCGAAGAAAACCTCAACCATATCCGTGCCCTCAACGATATTGCCCGGAGCCGTGGCCAGTCATTGGCGCAGATGGCGATTGCATGGGTCCTACGCGATGCCCGCGTTACGTCTGCGCTGGTCGGCGCGCGAAATACCAAACAGCTTGATGACTCACTTGATGCACTGAAGAATCTTACCTTTGATGCGGAAGAGCTGCACACGATTGATCGTTATGCTCGTGAGGGAAACATTGATCTTTGGCGTGGTCTGTCTGACTGATGTCTTTATAGGCTCTCGCTGCGGATCGCACGATTTGTGATGCTTGGCCCGATAGGAAAGACAACAGGAGGAATAGGCTAAGCGGCGGCACAGGCGCAAAAGTGACCTTCTCGAAGTCCGGGTTACTGTTCGTCTGCTCCGCGTGGGCAAAGCTGCAGCCGGTCGATCAGCTAGCGGCTACCCGAACCGGCGGTTCAGTTGTTAGATAAACTACTGCTACGTGCTATCTGCGCGCCTGTGAGCGATCCCGTCGACGTGGAGTTCGACCAGCCGACCGCTTTTGATATCGGCCCCCATAGCGTGGAATGGCATCTAAGACGGTGATGATGCCCGCATGGTGTAGAGAGCATTGCCTGGCTGCCCCGATCAGTGCCGACTGATGGTTTGCATGAATGTCCGGTATTTCAAATTGCGATCCGCTACTGGACATTCCGCTCTTCCCCATAGCTACCTGTCTGAGATGCGAGGACCTTCCTTTGTAATGGTAAAGCCGAAAATTGGGTACCAGTGCGGCGTCAATCGGCAATCAATTAACGCCGCTCGTCACACGCGGGGTTCCGTAGCTCGGATCTCGTTAGGGCCGCGTCCGAGCCGTGTCATCCTGCTGCGTGACACCACGGGAAAAGGGTCAGCGGATACCCGCACGGTGTTTCTTGACCATCTTTATTCACCATTCGGCATGGCGCTGGTGGGTAATGATCTGTATGTCGCCAATGCCAACGCAATCCTTCGCTTTCCCTATCATGATGGCGACACGCGGATTGATGCGCCGGGGACGAAGGTTGCGGATCTGCCAGAAGGCTACAATCATCACTGGACAAAAAACCTGCTCGCCAGCCCGGACGGGCGTTTCCTGTATGTGACCGTCGGGTCCAACAGCAATGTTGCCGATAACGGGATGGAGGTCGAAGAAGGTCGGGCGCGGATTGACCGGCTGGATCTGAGCACGGGAAAGCTGACGCCCTATGCGACGGGGTTGCGTAACCCGAACGGCCTGGATTTTGAGCCGGAGAGCGGTGCTTTGTGGGTGGTGGTCAACGAGCGTGATGAAATCGGCAGCGACCTCGTCCCCGACTATATCACGTCGGTCAAGGAAGGCGCATTCTATGGCTGGCCTTACAGCTATTATGGCCAGCACGTTGATACCCGGGTCTCGCCGCAGCGACCGGACTTCGTCGCGCAGGCGATCGCGCCGGATTACGCGCTTGGCCCGCATACGGCCTCCCTCGGCATTACCTTCTCCCAAGATGCCACCCAGCTTCCAGACGCCTGGCGCCATGGACTGTTCGTCGCACAGCATGGGTCGTGGAACCGCCGTCCCAAAAGCGGCTACAAGGTCATCTATGTGCCGTTCGCCGATGGGAAGCCGTCCGGACCGCCAGTTGATGTGCTTACGGGTTTCCTGACGGCCGATGAAGCGCATGTGCATGGTCGTCCCGTGGGCCTCGCGATTGACAGGTCGGGCGCGTTGCTGGTGGCAGACGATGTGGGCGGTGTCATATGGCGTGTGTCCGGTAACGCTGCCGAATGAATGGGGTGCAGACTGGCTGCACCCGGCTCATTTTTTTTAGATCCGTCCGGAGATGACATATGCCACGCTTATGACGGGCTGATGCCATCAGGGGAGATGTTGCCTGAATAAAGTGGAACCAGCATCATGGATGCCCGCATTCGGAATGATAATTACTCAGGTCGTGACGGCTTCGAGGCTGTATTTCTTCGCGTCCAGCCCGAGAACCGCGCAGAGCGCCGTGACAACCAGCATATGGTCCTCGCGCTGATCCAGTCCCGAGACGGTTACGGAGCCAATCACGCCGGTTTTGTCCAGCACGAGCGGGAAGGCGCCGCCATATGGAGCATAATCAAGGAGCGGCAGACCATAGCGGTCCTCAAGCGTCGCGCCCTTCGCCTTCAGTTCAAGTCCGATTGCGTAACTGCTCCGCCGATAGCGATCGACCACGTTGCATTTGCGCCGGATCCAGTCGGTATTGTCCGGCGTCGATCCGGGTAGGGCGGAAAAGAACAGGGGGCGGTTGAAGGTCCGGACGTCTATGGCGATCGGTGCCCGGTTCGCCTGTCCCCATGCCCGCAGGAACTGGCCCAGTTGCCACGCATCGGCCTCATCGAATTTCGCAAAGGCGAGTTCGCGTTCCTGCTGCGCGATCATGCGCAGGTCATCTGCTATGGCCATGCGGCGATTTCCTCGTTGGTGAGATCCAGCCCTACGGATGCTCTCTCGCGGGCGGATCGGTTTGCGGCTTCGATCACGGCCATCACGGCCAATGCCTGGATCGGGGGCACCGGGTTCGGGCCAAGACCTGTCAGTGCGTCCGCGATGCCGGCGTAGTAACGTCGCTGATCGCCCATGAGTGCCGGAATCTCCTGTTCCGATCCATTTCCACCGTAGCCAAGAAGCGGGTCGGGATCATCCCCCCAGCCAGCATCGCCGGGTGTCATGCCTGCAAGGAGCTGGGCTTCCTGCCTGTCCGGCCTGTGTTTGAGGATGCTGCCTTTCTCGCCGTGTATGACGAAACGCGGCACCCCGCCTGCAACCAGCATGCTGCCGTGCAGGATCACGCGATGCCGGTCATATTCCAGCACGACATGCGCCCAGTCGTCCGACAGGGCGCCTTCACGCTGCATCATCAGGTCGCCATGCACGGCGCGGGGCAGGCCAAACAGACACAGCGCCTGATCGACCAGATGCGGACCAAGATCGAACCACAGGCCAGCCCCAGGCTCACGGCCTTCGCGCCAGCGTTTGCGGACCACGGGTCGGAAGCGGTCGAAATGAGATTCGAAATGCGTCACCCGACCGATCAGTCCGCCTGAAATCGCATTCTTCACGCTCAGAAAATCACTGTCCCAGCGCCGGTTATGGAAGACGGACAGCAATCTGTCCTGCCGGGCCGCCAGCGCCACCAGTTCGCGCGCCTGCGCCAGAGTCAGCGTGAACGGCTTGTCCACGACGACGTTCCTGCCAGCAAGCAGCGCCTGTTGTGCCAGTGGGGCATGGTATTCGTTCGGCGTTGCGATAACGACAAGATCGACATCCTCACTTGCAATGAGAGTTGCAGGATCTGCGTCCACTGCAACGTCAGGCAGGTCGGCATGCACCTTCTCGCTGTTGCTGGATGCGACACGGGTAATCCGCATGCGCGGTTCCGCCATCAGCAGGGGCTTGTGGAATGTCTTTCCCGCAAATCCATAGCCAATCAGGCCGACGCGGATGACGGGAGGAAACTGGCTCATGATCCGATGCCCCCTTCAGGATGCGATGATGAATTCCGGCCCCGCCTGCTCCATGTCGGTGCTGGCTGGAGAGCGGTCCGAATAGACACGGCAGAATTGCGCAAGGTCTGCGACGTGATGCGGTTCGACACGGCCAAATTTGAGATGATCGGCGAGCAGCCAGGCTTCGCTGGCAGCATCGATCATGCTCCGCTTCATGTCGGCGTCGCGTTCCTCGCCTGCTGTCACCGCTCCGCGAGCGCTGACCGCGCAGGCCCCAAGGACGGCAATGTCGGCGCGATACAGGCCCAGAACGGACTGGGCCGCCGCACCGGAAAATAGCCGTTGCCGCGAATCCCATTCCCCACCTGCCAGGATCAGCCGGAGTGCTGGCCGTCCCTCGATCCGGCTGGCGATATCGAGCGAATTGGTGATGACCGTTGCCGGTACTGCC
Source organism: Komagataeibacter sp. FXV3 (assembly GCF_015155755.1). GTDB lineage: Bacteria > Pseudomonadota > Alphaproteobacteria > Acetobacterales > Acetobacteraceae > Komagataeibacter. The sequence goes on from NZ_VWPI01000167.1 coordinate 82,409, forward strand.
AGCGCTTCGGCCATCGCAAGCGTTGTGCTACCGGCATCAAGGAACAGCGTGGCCCCGGCCGGAATGGCCGCCGCCGCTGCTTCACCAATCCGTTTTTTCTGCACGGGCAGCAGGCTGGAGCGTGTTGTGCGCGGCATGCCGCCAAGATCAATCGACACGGCCCCACCGTGTGTCTTGTGAAGGCAGCCCTGCTTTTCCAGCTCGCACAGGTCGCGCCGGATGGTGTCATCCGACACGCCCAGAGCCGCCGCTGCCTCAGACACGAGCAGTTCGCCCGTGTCGGTCAGCATCGCGAGCAGGCGATGTTGCCGCGAAATTTTGCTCATATGCGGTTCCTAACAAATACCGCATAAAAACGCAATATAATGCATAAAACCGCAAAACTTGGTTATGAACTGCACGGCTGCGTGCCCCGGATAATCCAGCCTTTCGGGCTTTTTCAGGGAATCAGCAGGAGCTTACCGGTCGTCCTGCGGCTTTCCATGTCGGCATGGGCGCGGGCGGCATCGGCCAGCGGGTAGGTGCCCCCGATGTGGACTTTCAGCCTGCCTTCAATGATCCAGTTGAAAAGCTGCGCCGAATGGGCGCGCAGCAGGTTCGGCGTAGGGATGTGGTCCATGAAGACCGCATAGCCGATCTTGATGCTCTTCGGGATGCTGGTGATCTCAACCGGGCCGGGGCCGCCCAGTACCGGGCCGAACCAGCACAGCGTGCCGCAACGACGCAGCGCATCGAGCGATGCCTTCCACGACACGGGACCCGTGCCATCATAGGCGACATGCACGCCTTCGCCGTCAGCCAGGCGCACGACTTCTTCGGCAAAATTGCTGCCGGCATCCACGATGACATGATCGGCACCGGCCTGACGCGCGATCTCGACCTTCTCCTGCGAGGACACACGGCCGATGACCTTGCCGCCCCGGATCTTGATGATCTGCGTCAGCAGCAGGCCAAGTCCGCCAGCCGCCGCGTGGACGAGGGCAAACTCGCCCGGCTGGACGGGGTAGAAATCCGTCGCGAAATGGCTGGCCGTCAGGCCCTGCATCATGACGGACGCGGCTGTCCGGTCGTCAATCGCATCAGGAACGGGCACGAGTGCCGCCGCCGGAATGACGGCGCGACTGGCATAGCTGCCGGGGGCGTAAACCCAGGCCACGCGCTCGCCCGGCTGGAAGTCCTGGACACCTTCGCCGACGGACAGGACGCGGCCCGCGCCTTCGACACCGAGGATCTTCGGATCGGCTTCCGTCCAGAACATCCCGCGCCGGACGCCGGTATCCATGAAGTTGACGCCGGCCGCGGCCACATCGACCAGAACCTCGCCGGGACCCGGCACCGGGTCGGGCCTTTCGACCAGTTCAAGAACCTCGGGGCCACCGGGCTTGCGCATTACGATAGCGTGCATGTCAGTCTTCCTTGGAATGGTTGGTCAAAGAGGTATGCGTCAGGTCACGACTGCGGAGCCGCAAGCGGCTTCGTGGCGTTCAGGGCCTCGCGGGCGGACTGGCCGTCGCTGTAATCGTGCCAGAGCACGATCCGGCCATTGCGAACCTCATAGGTCGCCATGTTCGGGATGGCGGCGGATTCACGACCGGGCAGGGCCAGGTGATGGATCTGTTCGGCCAGCACGATCGCGCCGTTGACGGCCTGATGGATCGTCTCGAAGCGGACCTGCGCGAATGTCGAGAAGACCCGCTTCCAGACCTTCACGACGTTTTCTTTCCCGCGCACTTCGGGATCGCCGTGGTTGGAAAATACAATGGCGTCGTCAAGGAACGTCCCGAGCAGGTCCGCATCCCTCTTTTCGAAGGATGCGACGAACTGCCGGACTGTTTCTCCTGCATCTGACATCTGGACTGTCCTTTGCTGGGGATGGTGCCGGTCGGCCGGGATCAGGCGGAGTAACCGCCGTCGATCGTCAGCAGGGAGCCCGTGATGAAGCTGGATTCAGGGCTGGCGAGGTAGGCCACGAAGCTCGCGACTTCCGTATCCGACCCCAGGCGACCGAGCGCCATGCGGGGCCGCAGCATGTCGCGCATCGCGTCATTCCTGATGTTGTCGGTTTCGGTCGGGCCGGGCTCGATCGCGTTGATGGTAATTCCGCGCGGGCCGAGATCGCGGGCAATGGCGCGTGTCATGGAACTGACGGCCCCCTTGGTCATCGCGTAGGCGAAGGAGCCCGGGAACGCGGTGTAATGCGCGACCACGCTGCTGTTGTTGATGATCCGGCCGCCTTCCTTCATGTGCGGGACGGCGGCCTGGATCGCGACAAACGTGCCGCGCACATTGACGGCGAACATCTTGTCGAAGGTGTCGAGTGCGAATTCGTCCACCGGGCCGCCGAGCACGATGCCGGCGTTGTTCACCAGAATATCGAGGCCGCCCAGTTCCGCGACCGTGCGGGAGACGGCAGCCTTGATTTCGTCGGCATTGGTGTTGTCCGCCTTGATGGCGAGGGCCTTGCCCCCGCTTGCTACAACTTCGGATGCAACCTTGTCGGCTTCGTCAGCCGAGGCAGCATAGGTGAAGGCCACCGCCGCGCCGTCTGCCGCGAGGCGACGGACAATGGCGGCGCCGATGCCGCGCGATCCGCCAGTTACGAAGGCAACTTTTCCGGTCAGTGAAAGGCTCATTGTTGGACACTCCTGGTCGATCTGCTGGCCGTCCGCCCTAATTTTCTGGAACGAACAGTCAAATTAAGGGCAAAAAAAAGCGGGGTTTCCCCTAGCTCAGACAGCGCAGGGCCATCTGTGCCGTTGCACGCAGTTCGTCGCGTGTCGCTCCCCCGCGTGCCATGACTTTCAGCCCGATGAACGTCGCGTTGATGAACCGTGCGGCGTCCTTCGGGTCGATCTCCGGCGGAATTTCGCCGAGATCCTTGCCGCGCTGGATCGTCGCGGCAAAAATGTTCTGTAAACTGGCAGCAGATGATTTGCCGATTGCGGCCACTTCCCGGTCGCGTCGGCCAAATTCACATATTGATCCCACGCCAAGACACATGCTGTCGTCCTGAATGCGGGCGGCGAACCCCAGCAAGGCGGCTTCGAGTGCGGCCACAGGCGAGCTTGCGCCCTGAAGTGTGGCAGCGATCTGCCCCACACTCTCGAAGCAGTAATGTTGCAGTGCTTCGACATACAGAGCGTGCTTGTCCCCGAAGGTGTCGTACATGCTCTGACGGCCGATCCCCATGCTTTTGACGAGGAATTCGGTCGAAGTCCCTTCGAACCCATAGGTCGCGAAGGTCTTCGTTGCTGCGGCCAGGGCCGCGTCCCGGTCAAATGCCTTGGGTCTTGCCATGCCCTGACATATCTTCGTTATGGAACGATATGTCAAGAACAGGGCAGATAATCTTATTTGTCATCCAGCGGGATCATGTCCGCGACCACGCGATCCAGCGGGTCGCTGCTTTCCGCCAGCCCACGGGCGACGCCGGCGCGGTCCTCGGCCGAGCGGTTCTGACTCATCTTGCGCTTGCCTACCAGACGGGTGATCGGCAGGCGCAGTCCAACGATACCCTTGAGCTGCCCCTGAATGAAGGAGTCCGGCGCATCCGTCACATGCCACGGCGTCTTCTGGTGCGCTTCGTGCCGGTCGGTCAGGCGTGTGATGACATCGAGCAGGCGGCTCGCGTCACTGAAGAACTCCGCCGGCCCGAATGCCTGAACGGCTTCATAATCCCAGGTCGGGACGACCTTGTGGTTCACCTGTTTTGACGGATACCAGCCGGCGCTGACATAGGCGTCAGCACCCATGAAGATCGCCAGTGCTTCGCCCAGCACGGGCTCCTGCCATTGCGGGTTGGGCTTGGCGAGATGTCCGTAAAGCACCCCGAAGGCCCCTTCGTCCGGGTCCAGAAACATCGGTAGCGGCGTCGCGATCGGACCACTGGCTGTTGCAGTGACGAACTGCGCCAGGCGGGCGTTGCGGATGATCGCGCGCAGCGTATCAGGATCGTCTTCTCGAAATGCTGAAGGAACGTGCATGGAATACCTCTTGGCTTTTCCAGAGAGTAGCGCGATACTGGACCATTATTAACGTCCAGTTCCGATAAATAATGACAGTCCAGTATGACGATGCCGACCCGAAGCTATCTCGCACGAGGCGGCTGGGCGGGCGGCGGATCTACGCGGCGCTGAAGGCGCAGATCAGCGAGGGGCTGTATCCGCCCGGTGCGGCCATGCCCTCCACCCGCGCGCTTGCGTCCGAGCTGGGGGTGGCGCGTACGACCGTGACATCGGCCTATGAGCAGCTTCTGGCCGAGGGCTTTCTTGAGAGCCGTCAGGGTGCCCCCACGCGCGTTGCACCGCTTCTGCCGGTTCCGGCCGAAGACGCGGGAATGGTACGTCCCCGGTCCCGGCACCGGCTGTCCGCCTACGGCGAGCGGATGAAAACGCTGGCGGACAGGGCGGCTCCCGTGCCTGTCGCCCGGGAGCCCGTCATCGACTTCCGCTATGGCGACCTCTCTACCGCGGACTTCCCGACCCTGTTGTGGAAACGCGCACTCTCGGCCGCCGCGTCACGTCGGCCCGACCGGCTGACTTATGGCCGCCCGGAAGGCTCCCTGCGCCTGCGCACGGCGCTGCAAGCCTACCTGTGGCGCGCGCGCGGCATCCGCTGCGATGCGGACCAGATCATCATCGTCAGCGGCTCTCAACAGGGCCTCGACCTGTGCGCGCGCATCCTGCTTGATCCTGCGGACAGGTTTGTCGTGGAAAATCCCTGCTACCAGATGGCGCGGCAGGTGTTCGCGGCAACCGGGGCGGTGCCGGTTTCCGTTTCCGCGCGCGAGGACGGCCTTGATACGGCTCGACTGGCCCGGACGAACGCCAGTCTCGCCTATGTGACGCCTTCACACCAATTTCCCCTTGGCGGCGTGATGCCGATCGCCCGACGCCAGCAGTTGCTCGCCTGGGCCAGCGCGACCGGGGCCTACGTGGTGGAGGATGATTATGACGGCGAGTATCGCTACGACATCAAGCCCGTGCCGCCCCTGTATGGGCTGAGGGGAGAAACGAGCCGGGTCATCTATGTCGGGACGGTTTCGAAGATCCTCTCGCCATGCCTGCGCATCGGCTACCTAATCGTGCCGGAAGGGCTGAAGGCGGTTTTTACCACGGCCAAGCAGCTCGCGGACCGGCACACGCCGACCGTTGAACAGGAAGCCCTCGCCTCGCTTCTGGAAGGCGGGCTGTATGAACGGCATATCCGGCGCGTTCGCCGGCGCAACGGCGAGCGTCGCCGCTCCCTGCTCGATGCTCTGGATCAGGCTTTTGGCGCACGGATCGCGATCCAGGGCGCGGATGCCGGGCTGCATGTCGTGGTCTGGCTGTGCGACCTGCCCGCGACAGCAGAAGCCGGACTGGTGGCACGTGCCCGCCAGAGAGGAATCGGCCTCTATCCGGTATCGCCGCTCTATGATCCCGGCCATCCGGAAGAGGCCCCGACCTGCGCGGGGCTGGTCATGGGATACGCGGCGCTGGATGCCCGCCAGATCAGGCAGGGCGTCGGGATGCTGGCCGAGATCGTCCGGGACATGACGGCGTAGAGCCGTCAGCAATCTGCACTCAGCAGGCTTACCGAATATCGGAAACCGGGGTCAGCTTTCTGAGCCTGGTCCTGCCGACATTGAGGGCCATGACACCGGCAACGAGTCCTGCGCTCCCTGCAAGGACAAGCATGTCCTGATAGCTTCCCTGTACCTGCCGCAGCACGCCCGCGATGGAAGCCGCGCTGGCTGCGCCAATCTGATGACCGAATACAATCCAGCCAAAGACGATCGGAGCATTCTGTTCTCCAAAAGCCGTATTGGCGAGACGCAGCGTGGGGGGCACCGTTGCGATCCAGTCGAGGCCGTAGAAAACGCCGAAGATCATCAGGCTCTCGGGAGAGAAGTCGATAAACGGCAGTGCGATCAGGGACAGGCCGCGCAGCCCGTAATAGGAAAAGAGCAGCCAGCGCGAGTCCAGCCGGTCGGTCAGCCATCCTGAAAGTGTCGTGCCTACGAGATCGAACAGGCCCATGACGGCAAGATAGCCCGCTGCCGGCACTTCACCGATGCCATGATCGGCACAGATGGCGATGAAATGGGTGCCGATCAGTCCGTTCGTTGTGAAGCCGCAGACGAAGAAGGTCAGGAACAGAATCCAGAAATCCCGTTTCCGTGTCGCATTTACAAGGGCCATGATCGCCGTATGCAGCGGGTTTCGACCCGAATGCCGGGGCGGTTCGTAATCCTCGCCCGCGCCATGCGGCACCAGTCCCAGATCCGAAGGATGCTCGGGGAAAAAGAATATCACGAGCGGTAGAAGGGTCAGACCGAGAGCGGCAACGGCGATGACAGGCGCGCGCCATCCGAAATGGTGCGCAAGAGACGCAAGAGCGGGCAGGAAAAGCAGCGAACCGGTTGCCGTAATGGCCGCCAGAAGACCGATGATCGTGCCGCGTCGGGTCACGAACCAGCGATTTACGACAGTGGCCCCCAAGACCATAGCGACAGAGCCCGTGCTGACACCCGTCAGAAGTCCCCATGTCAGAAAGAATTGCCAGGGTCGGGTCATGCCGAGCGATAGCAGGGCCGAGAAACTGGTTATCAGCATGGCCCCTATCAGTATGCGTCGCACGCCAAATCTCTGCATCAGCGCGGCGGAAAAAGGTCCCATCAGGCCATACAGGAAGATCCCGACGGCTGCGGAGAAGGAGATGCTGGTGCGGGTCCAGCCCAGCTCATGCTGCAATGGCATCATCAGCACACCCGGAGTGGCCCTGACACCGGCCGAGACGAGCAGCGAGAGGAACGTAAGCGCCACGACCAGCACGAAGACATGCGGACGCTGTGTTCTCTTGTCTGGAAGCGGGGGCGTCTTCATATTACTGACCGGTAAGTTACAGTTCTTTCGAGCTTAGGTACCGATCAGTAACATCGTCAAGGCGCGAGTCCTGCAACATGACCTCTCACAAGCCCGTTTCCCGTCCCTGTGCAGGCGACAAGGTTCGCGAATCAGCGCGCGAGCTATTTTACAAAGAGGGCATTCGCGCGGTCGGGATTGAGGAAATTGTCGAGCGGGCCGGTGTGACCAAACCATCGCTCTATCGGGCTTTCGGATCAAAGGACGGACTCACGACCGCTTACCTGTGCGACTTCCATCAGAGCTTCCAGCAGAAGCTCGACAATATCTGTCATCAGTATCCGGGAGATCCCCGCGCACAGCTTCAGGCTTATTTCGATGACCTGTCCCGGCGCGCTTCCCAGCCGGGTTTCCGGGGCTGCGGCATCACCAATGCGGCTATCGAGTTTCCGGACGCGGATCATCCCGTCCGGCGGGAGGCACAGCGCCTGAAGGAAGAGACGCGAACATGGCTGCGGGAGAAAGTCGCAGGTCTGAATGCGGCGGACCCCGCGTTTCTGACTGACTCCCTGATAGTGCTGATGGAAGGCGCGTACGTGTGCGGTCAGGCTTTCAAATCGCCCGGTCCAGCGGCGCAGGTCGGGAGACTGGCTCACCACCTGCTTGAGACATGCTGTGTAAAAACCTGTCCAGAAGCCGGCACGTCGGTCCCGTCCGCCCGTCCGGTTTGAAGGAACAGCGTGGGCGCGGGATGCTGGCCGATGTGGTCATGCCCCCGCGCCGTTCGCCGTCAGGCGCGCCGATGCAGCGCGACCGGCAGGAAGACAATCAGACCGAAAGCAATGGCCGCTGAAAGCACGAGGCCGAGCGATGTCGTGCTGGTATAGGGCAGCGCGCTTGTCGCGGCCGTCCCGACCGCCGCGAGCGCCATCTGAAGGAAGCCCAGCAGGGCGGACGCCAGCCCCGCGCGGGCGCTGAAGGGATGAAGGGTGACGGCTGTCGCCACCGGGTTCGCAACGCCCAGCCCCAGCAGGAACGTCAGCCATGATACCGTGATGACCGGCAGCGGGCTGGCATAGGGAGCCACGAACAGGATCAGGCTGCCGAGCAGCGCCACCGCAAAACCCAGCAGCACCGTCGTCGTCTGACCGCATCGCTGCGCCAGCCGTGGCGCAAGGAAGCCGGCTGCGAATACCATGAAGACCGTTGCCGCGAAGAAGATGCCAAGCTGGAAAGCATCTAGGCCCGCGCCCCGCATGAGGATCGCCGGAGCCGCCGCGAAGTAGGTGTAGAGACTGCCGATCAGCAGGCTGACCGGCAGGCCCGGCAGGACAAATTGCCGATCGGATGCGAGTTGCATGTAGCCCGACGCGACCTGGCCGAGCGTGTGGGCGCGGCGCCGGTCGGCCGGATGGGTTTCGCCCTGGTTCAGACTAAAGAAGGCGGCGAGAAACAGGCCGCACAGGCCGACGAGGACGAACGTCCAGCGCCATCCCGCGATGCTGTTGAGTAGGCCGCCAAGCAGGGGCGAGAAGCCGGGAGCCGCCGCCATTGCGATCATGGTCATGGCGAGGGCTTTGGCGAGGGCGGGACCATCAAACAGGTCGCGGGCAATCGCGCGGGACAGCACCGATGTTGCGCACGCGCCCAGTGCCTGCACGGTTCGGCCGAGCACGAGGACATGCAGCGAGGGCGCGGCCGCGCACACCAGACTGCCCGCGCAGAACAGGACCAGACCACCGACGACCAGCCAGTGCCGGCCTATACGGTCCGAAAGCGGGCCGACGACGAGCTGGCCGATCGCAAAGGCGATGAAGAAGGCGCTGAGGGTGGCGCTGAGACTCTGTGCCGACGTTCCGAACGATGCGCTGATGGCAGGAAACGCCGGGAGAATGATATTCGTGGACAGCGTGCCAAGGGCCGCAAGGCCCGCGAGAAGGAACAGGGTTGTTCCTGTCAGTTGTCTGTCCTGCGCGGCAGGAGGCGAACCGGATGATATGGCTGTCATGAGAGATTCCGCCGAGCGGTAGGAGGGAGAGAAAAGCCGGGCAGCACCCTGTCAGCCTGCCTGCTTCTTGTGAACGACAACGATACTGGTCACTCGTTGTCAATTTGCCGTCGATGCCCTAACTAAAGGGAAGGACACACTAACCGAGGACACAGGATGCTCACGCCCCAAAGCGGACAACGCGGGCCGGTCGATCATGAACGCCGGGACCAGATCATCGCGGCGGCGAACGAGCACTTTCGCCATTATGGCTACAAGAAAACCACAATGGCCGATCTGGCGGACGCGATCGGGCTGTCGAAAGCCTACATCTACAAGTTCTTTGCCTCGAAACAGGCGATTGGCGAGGCGATCTGCTCCCTTCAGCATGAGCGGATGCGTGTCGATCTTCAGGCGATCATGGATGACGGAAAATCCGCGTCCGAGCGGATGCGACGGATCTTCGTCACCCTTGCGCGTGACGTGGCCTCCCTCTTCTTCGAGGACCGGAAACTGCACGACATCGTTTATTCAGCCGTTCAGGAGCAATGGACGTCCGCCGAGGCGTTCCGCCTGGCGCTGCATGGGATGGTCGAACGGCTGATTCATGAAGGCCGGGAAAGCGGCGAGTTCGAGCGCAAGACGCCTATGGACGAAACCTGTCATGCCATCATGCTTGTCCTTCAGACGATCAATCATCCCCTTTTGCTTGAAACGCATCTGGAAACGCTTGATTCGGATGCCGCGACCCTGGCTAATCTCGTGCTGAGAAGTCTAGCCCCATGAATTCTACGCGCCCGCCATGTGTGACTAATTGACAAATTAGTCATAAGTTCACACGTTAGGTTGATAGCGTGCATCATGGCCGCCCTGCTGTACCGAGGCGGGGCCGGACTTCATCCAGAGAAAAAATCACATGCGAATTGTTATAACCGGAATGGGCATCGTCTCTCCCCTCGGCTGTGGCGTCGATGCCGTCTGGCAGCGTCTGCTGGGGCGGCAGTCCGGCATCCGCCATATCCCCGAAGGCTTCGCGCCTGACGTGCCCTGTCAGATCGCGGGTTTTGTGCCCGAGGCCCCTGAAGAGGCGGGATTCGATCTCGAAGCGGTCGTGGCGGTCAAGGAACGCAAGAAGATGGACCGCTTCATCCAGTTCGCGCTCGGCGCTGCTGCCGAAGCGGTCGGGCAAGCCGGATGGAATCCGCAGACCGAGAACGAGCAAAGCCGCACCGCCACGGTCATCGCATCCGGCATCGGCGGTTTCGGCGCTATCGCCAATGCGGTTCGCACCGTCGAAACCCGTGGGGCCGGGCGTCTCTCGCCCTTCACGGTGCCGTCCTTCCTCGTGAATCTGGCGGCTGGCTGGGTTTCGATCCAGCACGGTTTCAAGGGGCCGATCGGCGCGCCGGCAACTGCCTGCGCCGCCGGCGTTCAGGCACTTGGTGATGCCGCGCGCCTCATTCGTGCGGGCGAGGCGGATATTGCCATTGCGGGCGGCACCGAAGCCGCGATTGATAAGGTCAGTCTCGGCAGCTTTGCTGCTGCCCGCGCGCTTTCCACGGGCTATAACGACACGCCCGAGCGGGCATCGCGTCCCTTCGATCAGGGCCGGGATGGCTTTGTCATGGGAGAAGGGGCGGGCATCCTCGTGGTCGAAAGCCTCGATCATGCCCTTGCTCGTGGTGCCGTCCCGATTGCCGAGCTGGTCGGCTACGGCACCAGTGCGGATGCCTACCACCTGACCGCAGGTCCGGAAGACGGATCGGGCGCGGCACGCGCCATGCGCGCGGCGTTGCATCAGGCGGGCATCGCGCCAGAAGCGGTCGGCCATGTCAACGCGCACGCCACATCGACGCCGGTTGGCGATCGTGGCGAACTGGCGGCCATCCGTTCCGTGTTCGGGGAGCATAATGGCCCGATCATCAGTGCCACCAAATCCGCGACAGGCCATCTCCTGGGGGCTGCGGGCGGGATCGAGGCGATCTTTACCGCGCTCGCGCTGCGCGACCAGATCGCGCCGCCGACCCTGAACCTGCATGATCCGGACCCACTCTCGGCCGGGCTGAACCTGGTTGGCCCCGAGGCCCGGCCAGCGAGCTTCGACTACGCCATCTCGAACGGGTTCGGCTTTGGCGGCGTCAACGCATCCGTCATTCTGCGGCGCTGGCATCCCTGAGCAGCCTTCGCCGGCGCGCTTGCGTTCCGCAGGCCCGCCGGCTTCAGGTCTGCCGTTCAGGCCGTTGCGGCCGATGCCTTGATGGCTTCCACCAGCTCGGCCGTTGTCAGGATCTCGTGGGCGTATGTCGGGCCGTCGATATTGAGGGCCGCGTTATAGGCTTCGGACGTCCGCGCCGCTGTGGCGTCTCGGACCAGTGTGACATGGAAGCCGAGTTCCATTCCGATCCGGGCCGTGGCCTCAAGACAGGTGTTTGTCAGCAGGCCCACGCAGATGATCTTCTCCTTTCCGTACCGCTTGAGCTGATGTTCCAGATCGGTGTTCGGGAAGCCGCTCGATGCCCAATGTTCGGTTGCAACGACATCGCCGGGTTGCACCTGAAAATCATCATGGAACATCGCTCAATTCAATAAATTAATAGGTCCTGAGCCTACCCATTTTCTCCAAGAGTCGACATTCCACATTTCCCCTAATCCGCCTGCCTGCTCGAGGGAACCAGAGCAGACAGGCCGTAGTCGCCTTCAATGCGGTCGCTGGTATCAAATACCTGACTTTTCGAAAGCGGACATCTGCTACTCGCCCTAAAACCGTAATAGGAATTGTGTATGACTCCCGTAGTAGGTAGTCTCAGATGCACATATACGGATTGTTAAGATGGACATGAAGGCAGAGATATTTAAAAAACTTAAATATGCTACATATGACCTGCGGGCATCACGTATCGGCTCAGTGAGTGAGAGTGATAATAATCGCGAAGTAAGAAAATTCATACAGGCAAGAGAGCTGATAACATCAGTACAATCGACAAAATACAATAAAAATGAAATTTTAGAATATATTTTAGAGGCGAAAAAACAAAACTACTATAGCGTATATGAAATAGAAAGTAATGGTGAAATAGTTGGCGCAATTATTGTCCACCCAGTGCATAAAGTTATCGCAAGTGGTGGCGTAATAGATGAAATTGAATACAAATCTCATAAAAAAACGGCTAGAAGTATGCTTGTTGTAACTAAAGAATTTTTAGAAAAAATAAGAATACCCGAAAACCCTACCGCGCCTATATTTCCAGCTCCAGAATGCAATTCTGTATCTTTTGAAGATGATGCCATTAATACTATACGTAATGACTTCCCCGATTTATTTCCCGGGGGACATGATGCTATTGAGATAGAAAAAATATTTAAGAATTCAGCTCGTCATATGTTAACTCATGGACGCCGAGCTGAAGTGATTTGGGGGTATTTTGCAGATTTTATTAATGACGGTGAGAATGATTTTTCAGCAATAAAACCGGAATTTTACCCAAGGAATGGACAAGACGGCGGAATAGACGATTTAAGAACATCAAAGGATGGGATTTTCATAGCCACTCAAGTGAAGGGAGGAACGACATGGGGTGACACAACGGATCCTAGATTAGATGCGCGCAAATTTTTTATTCCTGATGGAGAGTCTCAGACTAGTACAAGAGCAAAAAAACAAAGAGAAAAGCAGTATCCATTTCTGTCGCAGAGATACAATTCAGGCACGCTAGATGATTATCTATCAGTTCATTTTTTAGCTTTCGGCAAAAGGTGCTTTAATGACCATCGGATAATAAAAGGAAAAACATTAATTGGAAAAGAGGTTCTTAATAGAACTATGATCGTTACAGGGTTAGATGTAGTAGTTCTTTCCGATTCTATATTTCATGGAAAAACAAGAATAGATATGTCGACCGCAAGTAACTCATCTCCTCTTGCTGAACATTTGAAAAGAAAAAAAATAATTTCTCTTTTTATGTCATGCGGTAGGCACGACTTACCTTTTATAGATTAGATACGAACTAAAATGTAAGGACTATTTTGCTGCTGTAATTTTTTGCAGCTGACTATCCTTGCCCTGCTCAGCCTGTCTGCTACGCAATTCCAAGTGGGCAGGTAGTAGTCGCCTTCTTCTCACACATACAATTTTCCAATATTTCCTGCCAGGAGCAGACTTATATAACTGCATTGAATTGAACGGCAGGAAACATCGCTCCGCGCTCCGAAGCAGTGTGTCTGCTTACCCTATTAACCGCCGGTCTGCTCAATGAATTTGAAGCAGACCGGCGGCAGTCGCCTTCTTTGTGGACACAAAAGCTGTAATTTTATATTCTTGAAAGCGGACTTAAAAATAGGACGATAAACTCTTGTCTCCAGAGGATTTACCCCTTGGATAATCGATATCTAATCTATAAAATTACGATTTTCCGTCAAAAATACAGAATTTAAATAGGTTAAAGAAATAATGGTTAGCACAATACTAGGTGGTATGCTTGAGTGTTCCTTCATTAGGAAAATTACAGCCGATCTAGATCCGGATCAGCTTCATACCAAACACCCGTATTACCGGAGCCTTCAACGAGAAGGCGAAAAGACTGCCTTCACCAGATCTTCAACAGTTATCGCTCTATCGGAAAACACTTTTCTTCCTGGTGTTGACTGGTCAACCACAATGTTAGGCGAAAATGCCCCGAAGATGGAGGAATATGCGTGGCGGGAAGATTGGAATCAGAAAGGCAAACGTGACGAGTGGGAAAAATTTGCTGAATTAGTTGTAGATGATGACACTTTTGGAGCGTTTTTGCATGCTGTGATTCCATCTGTTCCGCCCGTTGACGACGAGATAGACCCCCCAAAACTAATTCGAAAATTTAAAATCGATTATATCGTTAGAATACTATGTCAGGTGGATTCTGCGGAAAGAAATAGTTCTCTACTATTCATGCCACAACAAGATGAAGAAATTGTTCGGAGAATATCATCGTTTGCGGCCTCCTGCTCTTCTCCGCCACCTTTCGCCTTGCCGATTTTCGACAATAATTATCGAGACTCTGATGCGAGATCAATTACGTTATTAGCGTTCCAGCCTCCGGATGCTCTATCGCTTTTGCCAGTAAGGAGCGATCTTGCTGTTCGTCGTTACGCAGAGCGCGTAATGGAATTGTGGAGCGAAACCGATCCAATCAGACGCGAACGAGCTGCTGTGCAAGCTATGCGAGACGTACTCAGGGCTGATTCGGTGAGAGATCGGGTCGGATACGTATTTGAGGCCTCTGCATGGGTGTTAAAGGGACTTGGTTACTTTGGAGTACCATTAGTGGGAGCAATTGGTGACGCTAGAGATGTGGCTGAATTAGCTCGCGAACGTGAGCAAAGATCTAATAATTGGATGCTCATTCGAACAATGATGAATGATATTTCTTTGCACGACTATTTGGAAAGAACAGGAAACATGTAGGTGAGCTCCGTTTATACCATTTGAAATGGCCTCGGTACTATATGTTGCTGACGATCATCCGCGGAAAGGCCCTTGGGTTTCCCTCGGATGATCTATTTCGGAGTCTAAACCGCGCCGGAATTGGTACAGATATCCGCTTCTGAATTTCATCTTCCCGATACCAAACAGGCCGCGCTCCACCCCTTCAGCAATGTCGGCTGTCGGCATCGCCGATCTCAAACCGGACCGGCCGGTTCCCCCCCAAGTCAGACGTTTCATTCCAGCTGTTCATGCAGGGAGAATTATCGTCGGACAAGGCGGGCATGATCTCCGAAACGGATATGTCTGCCGGTGCCTCGTGCCTGCCCTGCGTGTCTTCACGCATGCCTTTGCTGTTCATACACGCGCAGATTCAGATCGGTGAGATCCAGGATGGGCGTAGGGATCTGAAGCGCGCATGCCCGCCTGACCAGGTCACCAATAATCTGTTGTGCTTCCACAGGAGCATCCTGCAGCAGATCCCGGAACATGGAGGACGTCAGGGTGGAGTCCGTTTTCGTCAGGAGACTGACAGTGCCCTTCAGCGTGGCATCCCGTAGGGGATAACCAGCCGCCGCCGCCGTTGACGCACATTCATGGATGACCGCCTGCGCAAAGGCCTGACCTGCTGGCTGGCTGGCGACATCCCCCACGGTTCCGCGCATCAGGCAGCAGATGCTGCCCAGGGAGGCGAGCAGGACCCATTTGTCCCACATGTCCTGCAGGATGTGGGTGGAACACACCGTTTCAAATCCGGAACCCGACAGGGCTTCCGCAATACTGCGTGTCACTGGCGTATCGCCGCCTACCCGATCTCCAATCGAAAGACGGGGCAGAGAACCCGTCTGGACAATGCGCCCCTGCGCATCAAGCATGCTGACGATAAAGCACGTGCCTCCCATGACCGCGGCAGGGCCAAAGCGGTCTGCCAGAATATCAAGATGCTGCATGCCGTTGAGAAGCGGGACAATCCGTGTCTGCGGTCCCACCGCAGGCGCGAAATCGTTCATTGCCGCCGTCATGGAATAGGCTTTTACGCTGAGCAGGATGATGTCGTAGGGACCCTCAATCCCACCGGCCATCACCATCCGGGGGGCGATGGTGGCGTCGCCCACGGAACTGATCAGGCACAGCCCCTCGGCACGGAGCTGCTGCAGGCGCCTTTCGCGCACCAGAAAGGTCACGTCATGCCCGGCGCTGGCCATGCGCGCGCCAAAATACCCACCCACGGCACCCGCGCCGACAACAAGAATTCTCGAGCCCATGACGCTGTTTCCTCTCTTTGACCCGCCTGATGTGCTGCGGTTGAAGACGAGTTGAAGCGCTCTGGAGGCAGGGGTCAAGACAGGCTCAGAATCTCGATCTTCCCGGGTGCCGGGCCTTGATGCTGGCCGCGTCGATATAGGTCTCGACGACCTGAAGGCTTTTGTGCCGCGAGAAGCGCTTCAGTTCCAGAAGATCATACCCGTCTTTCGCCCCCGTGGTGATGGCGCCGCGGCGCAGACTGTGCCCGCCAAAGTCCCCCTCAAGGTGGGTGTCGCCGCAGCGTTTGCGGATGATGTCCGTGACCGCCCGGTCCGACAGGGCGTACGGCCCGATCCTGGGCGGGGTTCCGACGGGAGTGATTCCCGCTCTGTGGGCCCGTGCGGACCAGATGCGCCGGAAGACCGGACCTTCCGTGATCCCGGCCTGCCGGAGCCAAGTCTCGTATGCCAGAACCGGGCAGTTCCAGGTCAGGCCCCGCGGGATGCCGATCAGCGCGCCTTTGCGCTGGGGATCCCCCTTGGACCGGCCCAGCCGGATCTGCATGCCGTCCTCGTCCACCGTGATGTCGTCCACCTTCAGTGCGGCCAGTTCGGAGCGCCGGAACGCGCCGGCAAAACCGAGCAGAAGAATGGCCCGGTCCCGCGCACCGACCAGATCGTGGGGACTGATGGCCTCGACGACCCGGACCAGCCTGTCCCAGGTTAGCGCGGTTTTCTGGCGGGGCAGGGTCTCCTTTGCCTCCCGACGGATGCCGGCAAGCGTTGCGGTCACCATCGGGTGGGCGGTGGGTACGGCAATCTGCGCCAGATGGTGCAGGTAGCGCAGGGCGGCACGATGCAGGTCGATGGTGCTGGTCCTGCGGCCCTGCAGCGCCATGTCGGCCAGATAGGCGGCAACATCCTCGCCGCGGGCCGGCAGGGCGGGCAGGGCATGACCGGCCGCCCAGTGACACCAGGACCGCACGGCAGCGCGATAGGTGCGCAGTGTGTTCTCGGCCTTGCTGCGGTGCATATAGGCATCGGCCGCCTGACGGGCCGTGGCCAGGCGGCCATCATGTTCGGGGACGGGCTGTGCCGAGACGACGGAAAACCATTGCGCGACAGCAGCGGCTGGCTGGCCGACGGGCGCAGGGGGCGCTGTATCTGCCGTCCTGGGACAGGGCCCTACGGGCTGGAGCGGTCGGAACCAGGCCAGGAAGCTGGGCACGCCATCATCGATTTCCAGTCCGACGGCCAGTTCGAACCCCGATGGGATGTCGGCCACATGGTCCTGAGCCATCTGCTGGGCTGCTGACGCATACGGCACGCCTTGGGCGAGGGGGGTATCCGGGGAATAGCTACCGTCCGGCAATTCGATGCCTGCCAGAAGCAGGGGTAGGGGCGGGGTGAAACGCGCGGTCGAGAGGATTTCGCGCCAGCGCGCCGGGTCCTGTGTCTCGGCCAGACGC
>NZ_VWPI01000168.1 GCF_015155755.1 Komagataeibacter sp. FXV3
GTGCTGAACCTTGTGCCCAGCCCGTATGCGTCATTCGAGATCATGCACTGGCTCATGGGGTCGCTGACGGACCGGACCTTTACCCATGTCTGGATCTGCCTGCCGGGTATGGTGTGCGGCACGCTGCTCATGCTGTCGGCAGGGCGCGCGCTGGATGCGCTGACATTGGGCGAAGATGTAGCCGAA
This sequence comes from Komagataeibacter sp. FXV3, assembly GCF_015155755.1. Taxonomy (GTDB): domain Bacteria; phylum Pseudomonadota; class Alphaproteobacteria; order Acetobacterales; family Acetobacteraceae; genus Komagataeibacter. The sequence goes on from NZ_VWPI01000168.1 coordinate 187, forward strand.
AGCCTTGGTTTCCGACTGCACGGGATACGGGGCATCCAGACACGGATCGTGCTGGGGGCGGCAGTGGCCGTGGGGTCTTGCGTGGCGGTGTCGGGCGCGATCGGTTTTGTGGGGCTGGTGGTGCCGCACCTGCTGCGGCCGCTTATGGGGTACCAGCCATCGCGGCTGCTTGTGCCGTCCTTTCTGGGGGGAAGCATGCTGTTGCTGGCGGCGGATATGGTGGTGCGTGCGGTTACGGTCGGGCCTGAACTGCAGCTTGGCGTATTGACGGCGCTGGTGGGTGCGCCGGTTTTCCTTGCCCGCGTCATCATGCTGAAAAGAACAATGCCATGACCCTTCTGCGGGCATGCGGCGTCTCGCTCAGGCGCGGGGACCGAATGGTTGTTTCCGCCGCGTCGCTTACGCTGGCGCGGGGGCGGGTGA
>NZ_VWPI01000169.1 GCF_015155755.1 Komagataeibacter sp. FXV3
GTGCAATATCGGGTGAATACGATTGTCCCGCAGTCTGTGCCCGACCTGCCTCGTCGCGGATCTGATCTTCGCGGAGTTCCTGCTGGCGCGGATTGGAATTCAGGCCGCCGGGCAGGGGGTTGGCGGCGGGCGGCCTGCCGGGGTCCGAGCGTGGAAGCTCCTTACGGTGGATGGTGGAGATGAGTAGCGTGACGCCAAGAACGGTGCCAATACTCCCAAGGATAGCGAGCAGACGCCGGTTTCCGCCCCGCGACGCATCACTGAACAGCTGGTTGAATCCGGGTTTCATCACTGTGCGTCCCTGATATGGGCCGAGACCGTCCGTCCCGCATCGGAGAGAAGGACAACGGGGGCCTCATGGAAGGCATAGAGCGTGTATCCCCCTTCACCCTGCTCCATGCTGTCCGATGAAGGCGTCATGAGGTGAAGGCGCGTGCGAAGATAGACCTCATTTCCAATCCGCCAGGCGCGCACGTCATCGGGTGAAATACCCTCGACGGCCAGCGGAACGGCTGACGCTGGTGGAATACCGCTTAGCATGGCGTTCATGTAGGGCTCGCCTGTCGCGGGCACTCCGGGGCGGCTGTCGACCGGCTCCCGGGCATTGGGCCCTCTCTCGGACATGCGGACGGTCAGGTTGTCATCGTAGGATCCACGCCCCGCGATCAGCAGGAAGGAGACCGGCTTTGGCGCGTTCTGAAGCGTTACGAGCAGTCCACCTCTGGGCTGGAGCGACATCGGTTCGATATTGATGGTATTGGAGCCCTTGAACGGGACGCAGGTATAGAAACCTGTTGTCTCAACCGCAGGATTCCCGGCCGACGCGCCGCTTTTACCGGAAGCACAGTTCGTGCTGCCGTCCGGGTTGGCGGAATTGCCAGACGTATTCCATGCTATCGGCCAGGGCAGTCCCGTGCTGTCCACGAAGGACAATGCGGTCGGATAGCCTTTTGTCGTAAAGATCAGGCTTGTCTGCTGACCAGGCGCAAAAGAGACACGGATCGCCGGGCGCGCATTAGGGGTCGCGAATTCCGTGCCGACCTGCTCCGTGGCACGACGCACGTCCTTCAGGCGTTCCCCCAGCCGAAGGATTTCTTCGGGCGTGAAAGGAATGGCCTCATGCTCGGCTTCATCTTCGGCTGCCTGATCCTGATCGTCTGCAGGTATCGTTGCCGCAGGCCCGGGCTGTGATGGCTGCTGTGCGAGTGCCGCAAGTGGCAGGATGGACAGGGTCAGCGGAAAGAGAGAAAGAATTCGCACGGTTGTCACTCCCTCCCCGACGAGACGACAAGCTGTTCGATGGCCAGTCCATCAGGGTGATCCAGGTCCTCCACGCGATCAATCGTCACGGTTGCCATCAGCACTTGCGTATTCTGCTGGTTGACGTTTTCGCAGGTCTGGATGAAAGGAAACTGTATTACGTAGCGCGCGTGTCCCTGCACGACAGTCTCGGCGCGTACGGTCGCGGCCCGTGTCGGCTGCGCATAACAGAGCAGCTTTGCATCCCTGAGTTTCGCCAGATTCCCCTGCGTAATGAAAGACTTTGCAAAGGTGTTCCATCCGTTGAGCGTGTAGTGAGCGCCCGCGGTGTTCATCTGGGTTGGAAAATCACGATAGTTGATGTTGTAGGGTGCGATCGCCCATTTGACGGCCCAGCCGAGAAGCTGGTCCTGGCCAAGTACCGGACTGGTGAGCGCCACGGCCGGTCGGGGAGCATTCTGGCCGTCAACGTAGAAATAGAGGGGTGTGGGCGGGTGTGCACGGATATAGGCGTCGTGTGCCGCGAACACGATGACCACGCCCGCCAGTGCGATGTTGAGCAGCAGCGATCTGTCTACAACAATCCCCTGAAAGTCGGGGTCGGTAAGCCGCCTGGTTACTGCGGAATTAAACAGCCGCATGGCGCGCCTCCCTTACGGGGGCATGAAAAAAGGTGATCATCACTCTACTCTCATTTCCCGACGGTGATGAGAGCAGGCTGGAAGTCTATCTTGCGACCGGCACGTTTTTTCTTTGACGGTTCCCGCTACTACTCAAGCGGCAATGCCATGCGTGGCGGCAATGCTGCGGCGGTACCGTCTGCTGACCCGGTCACCACCCTTGCGGGTGGTCCAGAAAAAGCATCCGCTCTTGCAAAGACATTCCCGCCGGATGTACTGGTGTTCGCCGATATAATATTCGGCCCTCGCGTGAATGAACCAGGGCACTTTGGCGCCGCGTCGTGGCGGAAGCTGTTCCCAGCAGCTTTGGGATTTCAGCGCGCTTTCCGAAATAAGGAAGTCCCGTGCAATTTCACGCGGGTTCTGAAATGCAAAATGGCGGTAGGCGATTTCAATGTTGGCGGCCTCGTGCCACCGTACCTTGTCTCCCCCCTTATGTCCTGTGAGGGTCAGCCTGTTGAGGCTGTTCCTGACAAGCCATGTCCGTCCCCGCCGGGCTTCATGAGGAAGCAGGGAGGCCTGTTCCCATGTCAGGACAGCTTCGGGATCTGCGGGAATGGCGCTCCGCTTTTCGGCAAGTATGGTCTCCGCCTGTATTTTTGAGAGCCTGATGCGCGGTGGCAGGCCAAGCTGCTTTCTTTTTGCACGCACGCTCCCGGCCGAGCGGCCAAGCATCTCGGCTATGTCGGCGGTTTTATCACCACAGAGCCAGCGTTGGCCAAGGATGAGCAACTGGGTCCTTGTCCATGCTCCCCTGCGTGCAGGCGCTTCATAAAAAACATTCTGGGGTCGGTCGGCCCATTGCGCGACTGACTCCTTTACCTCCTGCACTGTCAGGGTAAGCATTGTCGCTACAAGGACCTCGTCGCACAGCCTGGCATAGAGGGCGCGCGTCATTTCTGGCGTGGGATAGGTCTGAAGCCATGTAAACAGACCGTGTTTTATAACCTGGCCGAACGATGCTGACTTCATGGCGGTATGCCCTCGTCATCGCGTTTTCGGGATAGGCTGCGTGTTTTGGGAATAATATCTCTTAAGCGTTATATAACCGTCAAGAAATAAATATCGCAGAACGCGCTAATATGACTCCAGACGCGGTTTCCGGTCCGCGTTGGTGATCAGCCGGGGCACATCACCTGGAATGGGCAGCCCAAGGCATAGGGTCTGCCATAAGAAAGGAGACCCCTTTCCTGACAGTCTCCATACCTTCATGCACCCGGTCAGTGGTTTGCGATATCGTCGAGGTGACCAATAATGGACTCGAGATCAGCGAGGGCTTCGAGTTGTGATTGCGCGGACATTGCCCACGCGGTCATGTCCAGGGAACGCAAAAGGTCTGCGTCGTCATGTATTCCCGGGATCAGGTAATAAACGGAGACGGACAGTCCTTCGGCAATGCGATAAACCGTTTCAAGGCTCGGATTTCTCAGCCCTGCTTCGATCAGGCTCAGGCTGGTCAGGGAAACATGTGATTTATGGGCGATCTGGCTCGCTGTTGCCCCCTGAAGCGTCCTGAAGATCTGAATCCTGCGTCCAAATATCTCGAGGAGGTCCTGCCGTTCCCCCGAGGTGAAGGCGACACTGTGTGAATAATGATCGATCGGCAATCTGGCCGGTATTTCCGGCAGGTTAAACGTCTTGGAAATATTGCCAATAATGTCGCGTAATTTCTGGATCGCCAGATTGTAGTCCGAACACTGCTTCATGGTCTTTTTCAGCTGCGTCGCGGATGCCACCAGATCCAGATGGGCAAACCATGTACCTTCCGGTGCACCTTGCGGAAGAATATCGCGCGGATCTATCTCAAATACCCGTAGCAGCGCCGATAATGTTTCCAGGGAGACCGGACGACCTGCTTCGATGCTCCGTATGACCGATACATTCAACCGTGCCAGTTTGGCGAGGTGCACCTGCGTCCAGTCAAGCGCCGTCCGCCTGTCATAAATGATTTCCCCGATGTCTTTATATAATTGGCCGGATGCAAATAAAGCCTCGGCTTGCATCTTGCCATTGTCATGGGACATTTTCGTTTACTCTCACGGCGGGCATTTTCCTCAGCAAAAGAAACTTCCAACATCCAGAAGATATCGACTGGCCGCGCCCTGACAGCGGATCAGCCGTGATGGAACGTCATGATAGTCGAGTTGGAGCCCGTAAAAAAGGTGTCTGAGGTCGCAAAGGCCGCTGCTCTGGTCAGGAGAGCTTGATGGAGACACTCATATGCCTGTTATGCCTGCCGTGGTTATGGCGCTGGCCTCTGGCCCCATATCTGTCACACCTGCCGCGTTTCATCTGGTCCAGACAACCTCTCCGGACACTTCGCGCCAGTCGGTATTGACGTTGCCCTCAGTGGGCACGACCGGCGGGGAGACCTTACCTTCACCGGGAGACACTGGTCAGAAAGGGCCGGGCGTATTGGCGGACACTGGTAAGGATCCTCGAACATCCGTGGCTGTTCCAGCCCGTCGATATTTCCATATCGCCAGTGGATACGGAAAGCAGGTTCCACTTGACTTCGCCATACGCCAGATCGTTCCGCATGGGGTGCGCGTCGTGTTCGCGGCGGACGTGGACACCAGCGTTCCTGTTGACTGGCAGGGCGGCCGGGAATGGAACAAGGTTCTGGCGACCACGGTAGCCCAGGCGGGCGACGTCATTGATGTCGGTCATAATAAAGTCGCGGTCCGACGTCGAATTCGCTGACCGGTCGCATGATGGTCCGACACCTTCGTCGTAATCACCCGAGGAAGGTTCCATGAACAAGCCCTCATCCGTCCGGAAATCCGGACCTCCTTCCCCGATGCCCAATGTCGCCCTTGCGCTGGATGCGCTCGGCGAGATCTGGCGCATCAGGGGCGGAGAGGACGTCATCGCGATGTTGGACAATGATATGACAGCGAGGACGGCCTGGCACGCCGTACTCGCTGGTGTCGCGCCGCATGAATGGCCTGATCTGGTCAGCTCCCTTGACGCGCTGATCCCCTATCTGCGCGGCCGTAGGGACCTGTTGTCGGCGGACAGCCTTTTTGGACGGGGCGTGATCTCGGAAAGCAGGCGCCAGGCGCTTCATCGCCTTCTTGCTCCGGAAAGGATTGCCCTGCTGGAGGCTGTGACGCGTCCGGCTACACGTCAGGAGGCTGTATGATCCGTCTGCGCTTCCGTGTCCTGTTGTCAGTGGCTGCCGCTCTTGTATCGATACAGGGGCATGCGCAGACCACGTCATCAGCCGCCTCTGGTGCCACGACATCTACGGGAAGCGTCGGCTGCGCCGCCCTGACCCAGGCGGCGGCAACAGCCGTAAACGAACGCGTCCAGGCCAACGACGCCTATGAAAAGCAGCCGGATAGCGTCAACGGCCTGTCCTGCCTGAGCAATTTTTTCAACGGCACCGGACTGAATCTCATCACGAACGGCCTTGATCCCGCAGCCCTCCTGCAGGCCGTCGAGGGCCAGATAGGTGGCCAGGTCTGTCAGGCCGCACAGGCGGCATGGGGGAACGCCATGGGGTCGACCCAATGTGGACTCAGTCTGTCAGGCGTTAACCTGGGGCTCGGTTTTGGCTCGAGTAGCGGACTCATGTGCCCGAGCCTGAGTTTCGGTGGTGGTGGTCCGCCAATTGCGACTGCCATTGCGGGGACGTCCAGCAGTACGACTGACCTGTATATCAACGGATCTCCCCAGCTTCCGACCGGATACAGCCTGAGCAATCTCGTGGACGGAGTATTCTGATGCGCAGGCTGCAGATGGTTGCCATTGGTGCCGCTTCGTGCGTCTGCGTGTTGGCAGTCACGCCGCGTCCGGCATACGCGCTTTTCAGTGATGCCGCTGTCGTTGCAGCGATCAAGCTTCTTCAGGCGTTCACGGGCAACGCCCTCAATACGATGACGAAAAACCTGACGGACAGCATCGATTCAAATCTCAGTAGTCTTACAAACCCGAATTCCGTTGCGTCTCTCCTGACGAAGGGTTTCACGCAGGTTGCCAATTACGCGAAAGCCCAGGTCGGTGCCCAGTCGCAACTCATGGATGCTCAGGACGCGGCGATGGCCGGATTTCTACGGCGTCAGCAGGAAACCGGAATCCGGGACGAGCATATGATGAATCCGGAATTCTGCGCGGGCCTTGATGCCCAGCAGTCCACCGTGGCCGCGTCCAAGGCGGCTCGATCCGCGGTGTATGCCATCGCGACCGTAAGCGATCCCCGTGGTGAGGCAGGTCAGGGGACGCCCTCCTATTACGGCAAGTCACAGGGCACGGATGCGAACATGTCCCTGCACCTCAAGCGCTACTGTTCATCCGACGACGTGGCGCAGGGGCTCTGCTCTTCCGTGTCCCGGCTGCCGAACGCCGACCAGCGTGCTGCCAGCCTGTTCGGCGCCGATACCCTGTCCGCGGATGGCGCAGTGGATGCAGCCAATGATTATGCGACCACGCTCATCCAGCCGGTAGCGCCGGCGGCCCTGCGTGGCGAGCAGCTGTCCAGCCTTCGGGGACGTGAAGCCGCAACCCGGCGCCGGTCGTACAACAGTCGTATGTCTCTTGCCCGCTGGGTCACGGGCTATGTCACATCTCTTGGTGTTCCGTCTGTCGCGCTCACGCGGGACCAGAAGGCTGAAATGACGGCCGAGGGGCTCACGCCGCTCGACAAGGCGTCGTGGCTGCAGGCCATGGCGCTGGAAGTCAATCGCAGGGTCTCCAGCGTAAGCTGGAACGCCTCGCTCCAGGCAATGCCTCCCGCGTCGGTCATGCGCGAGGTTGCCACCGAGATGGCGCAGTCCAATTACCTTGCGCTGCAGAACTACCGTCTCGGGCTCTACCTCGCGACCATGGGAGCTGCCCGGGTCGCGCAGGAAGAAGAGGTCGCCTTCAAGGACGGCCTGACACCGATGCCTTCCCCCACGATCAATCCCTAGAGGTTTGCCATGTCTGAGGCCCAGCAGAAAACCGGCGATATCGAGGATGTGCTGAAAACCCTTGATCGCGTGCAGTCCGAATACAGGAAGCAGGCACCCGGGCAGGCCGCCGCATATGATCGGTTGCGACAGGAATCCCGAGAGCCTGACGTCCATAATGATCCCGGCTTCCGTACGCGCGTGGCATACGCCGTGCAGGATGTAGAGCGTCTTTTGGGACCGACGCTGAACGATGACCATCCGCTTCATGCTGAGATGACGGAGCGCGCGGCGCATTACCCGGGTCTGAACGAACCTGTGGTCGCTGCGATGATGCGTGAAACGCATCGCCTTCAGCAGCCAGAAGTAAACGCGATCCGGACACTTGCCAGCGAACTGGTTGAAGGACGTCAGGATCCGGACCACCCGGACATCGCGCACACCATCGAGAACCTGAGGGCGGCCGTCTTTCCCGAACCAGGGCACCAGCCAGCGCCAGGGCATGACCATGCTGCCGGGTCTACGCACGGTGAGAAAGGTCAGGCGGACAAAACCCGAGGAATGGCGTCCCCGGGGGAGGGCGCTCCGCCAGGACCGGAGCAGTCAGCCAGCAGCCAGCCCGGACAGACCCATACGACGGATCCTCAGAAGGACTTTCGAGAGAAACAGACAGGTCCGGCAAAAGATGCGCCGGAAAGCCGATCGACGACGGATAGCAATGAAACGAAGGAAAAGGCGGCGGCGAACACGCGGGAAATGAACGCGGGGGCGGGGGCCAAAGATCAGGAGCACGTCAAGGTTGTTCGCGGTGGCGGCTTTGCCCGCCTTGCGGAAGCGATTGCCTCGCGCATTGATAGCCAGCCTGCGAACCCGGCATCATCGTGGATGGAAAAGGCCGCCGATTTCAGCACCCGGCTGCACAACGCGCGTGACGAAAAGAGCCTGGAGGCGACCGAACGTCTGGGAAAGCAGGCGGTGGAGGCCCTGCGTGACCTCAGGGAGCGGCCAGCTTCCTCCATCATGGCGGCGATTTCAGATGCAGGAAAGGGCGACCCTGACGGTGTTGCCGGTGTGTTGTCGGAGATGAAGGCCGGTGGCCGGTATGCAGATCTGCATAGCCAGTTTGTGACGGAGAAACAGAATAACCAGGCGTTCGCGGCGCAACTGGAGAATGTCACCAGCAGGCTCGAAGCCTACGGAAAGGGAAGGGAAGCCGCCGAGGCAACAGGCCAGCGCATGGGAATGCCCGGCAGTGTGACGCAGCGCTTCACCCAGATCGATGCCGAGATCGGCAGGACTGCTGCCGAAGTGCCCGGAAAAAAAGAGGGAGCCAGTGCCCTGGAAGACATGAGCGAGCAGGTCCGCGAGATGATGCACAAGGCTGTGACTGCGGTGACGGATTTCATGATGCGGATGCATCCCGGTCCCACCGCCAGTCCTGCGCCGTGACCGTGCTGCTGGAGGACAAACCATGAAGCGCTTTCGCCGCCCTGTATTCGCCATCCTGCCACTCCTGTTTCTGTCGGCTGTTACCGTGTCTGCGGCAGCGCAGACGGTTGTTGCGACCGGTTCGGGAGTTGCAGCCAGCAGCACGGGCTATAACGTGACATGGGACCTGCTTGATCCGGGCAGTGACTGGGCGGCGCAGGTCATCCGGTCCGTATTCCCGGTTTTCGGGCAGGATACGAGCGCGCCCAGCATCGGCAACGAGGCGACCGTCATAGGAACCATGATCGGGTGGTTCTCCGGGTTCGTCATGGCATTTGCGATGGCGGTCGTAAGCTATATCTACTTCATGAACATCCACCGGGGGGCAGAAACAGCGCAACTCCTTGGCAACAACCAGACCAGCATGTCGATTGTGCGGATCGGGATTGCGGCCATCCTGATGTGGCCGCTTCCGGCAACCGGCTTCAATGCGGCGCAGGCCGTTGTCGTGCAGGGCTCGCTCTGGGGCATCGGTATGGCGAAGGTCGTCTACGACAAGGCGAAGCAGGCAATCGGACCAGACGGCAAGGTCATCGCACAGCCCCTTATCCCCGGCACAAAGGGGATTGTGACCGGTCTTGTGAAAAATGAGTTCTGCCGGGCCATTATTAACATTGCTGCGAATAACACGAACCTGATTGCGGCCCCGACCGGGCAGACCGTCCTGTCCGTGACCGGCGGGAAGATGGGAATCATCAACTATTCTTACAATATGGCAGCCGGCGCAGGAGACGGGACACCAGTTTGCGGGGCCGTAAGTTTGCAGGCGCCCAACACTGACGCGGTGAATCTGGCCGGTTTTCAGGTCGATCAGGCGGGTATGCAAAAACAGGTCCTTGATTCCGTGATCCTTGGCGACATTCGCAGCCAGGTTGCGCAGGTGGCCCAGAATTACTGGCAGACGAAAACGACAGCGTCGCTGGCCCCACTCATGACCATCATCGTCAATGCCACCAACGATTATGCGTCGAGGCTCACGACGCAGGCGGCACAACTGCGGTCTAAGCTTCAGGACACGGTCAACAATCAGACGCTCGCGCTTCACCAATGGGGGATTTCGACGAACGGAGATGCGGTCAACACCAGCAACCAGATGGATAATCTCGGATGGACCGGCGCAGGAGCCTACTATCTCGAATTTGCGCGCCTCAACGGCCAGACCCTGTCTCTCATGACCGCAACGCCAACCATCACCACCCCATCCTATTCCGGTCTCGGAAACTATCTTGCCTCGGACATTGCGCCTCTTGTGCAGTCTGCGGACACCTTTATGGAAAACATCGACAGCATGGTTGCGACGCAGGATGGCGTGACCGCGCCAGGCGGGAATGCCGACCTGTACACAGGCGCGATACCGGGTGGAGACGGTGCAGGTGTGCTCGACCAGCTGTTCCGCGCCCTGCACCTGAACGATTACGCCCTGCAGATCGTGACCGGATTTATCGAGCCGTCCGGGACGAACGGCTACTGGACGGATCCGTTTGGCAATCTCATGTCACTTGGAAACTGGATGATCACGACCGCCCTTCTCACGATGGGCACTGCGTCGGTTCTTTCTTCTACGGCCGGGACCGTTGGTATCGGCGTGCTGTCGCTTTTGAGCGGGAATCCAGAAGGTGCCGTTGCGGCAGGGGCCGGGCACGCGCTGATGCACTTTTTTGGCGCGCCGATTATCGGCGGCTGTTTCGCCATGCTTATGCCAGGCCTCACCATCGCCTATGTCATCCCGATGATCCCGTTTGTCATGTGGATGTTTGCCGTGGCTGGATGGTTCATCATGGTCTGTGAGTCCGTGATTGCAGCACCTCTGTGGATGCTCGCGCATATGACCATGAACGGGGAGGGGCTGCACGGTCATGCAAAACAGGGTTATGCTCTTCTGTTCAATGTCATCTTCCGGCCGGTGCTGATGCTGTTCGGGCTTTTCCTTGGATATTTTATATTTGATTCAGTGTCGTGGCTGATCCACATGTGTTTCGGCATTGCGGCCGGACTGGTGCTGTCAAACGGCTGGATTGTCAGCAACTTCCTCGGCATGATTGTTCTGGTCAGCCTCTTTGTCATGATTCACGTCACCCTGGCGTTCATTTCATTCAGGATGATCTCAATCCTGCCCCAGCGGGTTCCCGCCATGATCGGATTTGGTGACGTGGACCGGGTCGACATCGACCAGTTCAGCAGAGACGCCGCCGTTGTCGGTATGGCGGGCACGTTGCTCTCGATTCAGCAGTCGCTCGGCGGGAGTGATCGAACTGCGACCCAGCCTATGGATGATAAAAATAGTCAGAAAATATATACGGGTGCAAATAAAGCTGTAGATACGACAATGAAAAAGATTCTATAGTGCGATACACTTGGAGGGCATGAAATGTTTGGTGGCAACGGGATGAGTGGGCCGGCAGGCTTCATACTCGGACGCATGTCGTGTCAGTATAACGAGAGCTTGCAACGCAATATCCGACAGGCCCTTCATGGCGCTGCTCCGCCGCATTTTAACGAACTCGAAGAGCAGGTTCGGTTAATCAGTCGCTTGACCGAGGCACTTAATCTGGCGAATGCTCATTCTGATAAACTCGAAAGCCAGTTGGAAGACTGGAAAGACTACGCTCATGGCCTGGAATCACAGATCAGAGAACTGAAAGACCATCTTTGTCGGACGAGTGCTCATGCTGAGCAGGTTGCCAACGATCTCAAAATATCAAGGGGACAGGAAAAAGACCGGGCGCGCGATCTTGAGGCGACCTGTATCAATTATCGCCGACTCAGCGATGATCATGCAGCGTTGACGACCAAGGCTGCGAATATGGAACGACGCATTCGAGGCTACCTCTCCATGGAAGACGAATGGAGAAAGCGGCAGTCCTAGTCGCAAGATACTTGGTCAGGATGGTCTCCTCTAAGCGGGAGACCATTCGTGAAACATTTCATTCTGCCTCTTGTCCTCTCCCCCTTGCTTGCGGCATGCAGCGCTGGCAACGTGTCATCTGCTGCCCATGTGCATGGCCCAAAGGCTCCCCCGACCAGGCATGCGCGTTACGATCCGCACGCGGCCTACGGATCGACACGTGTAATCTGGACACCCCCAACGTACAATCGCGCCGGTACGATCGTCCGGCCTGATGATCCACGGGCGATGTCGGGGCGCGAGGATTACGAACATGCCTCCTGGGCAACAGGCGCTCAGGGCGGCGACAAGAACGCGCCACCCGGCACGTTCTGAGTGCTCCGCCGATCCTATCTATTCACAAGCGTAATGCAGATGGACTTGCGGTTACGGCCTGCGTGGAATGAGGCTGTCGGCGGTGGCGACAAATTGGCAGGCGGAACCCAGGCGGCGTTCGCGGATCTGCCAGTTGAGCCACGCGTTCTGAAACGCCACAAGTGTTAGAAATGTCCAGAAGGGCGCGAACTCCAGCGCAGCAAGGAGTTGGCTGCCCTTCCAGCGGGAAAGGAGCATTTCTCCGGTCCAGCCAAAAACCAGAACAACAGCGAGCATACTGGCAGCAAGCGCCCGTCTGTATGTCTCATGCTGTCTCTGATCGAGTAAGATCGCCACAACGCGGGGTTCGACGCCATATTGGGCAGCGATCGCGGCGATATCAATAGGGGTACCATCTGGCGCCCGCGGGCCCTGCATACCGGCTTTTGGCGTCAGTAATCCCTTCCCGAGGGCTTCAATCAGCGCGGCATTTCTCGTTACATCGGACCAGGCGACCAATGTACGTGGATCGCCAATCACCAGCCGGGCCACCTTGCGCGTTCTTGCAAAAAAACGCCGCGGGCCGGTCTGGTCCTGTCGTGTCTTCATTGCGAGACCGAGGTCAGAAACGTGGCGACATCCGTGGGAACGCCGTCGAGCCGGCCGATCCTGCCATTGCGGTGCATCCAGACGAAGGTTGGGCTCCCTGTGAGCCCTATCCGCCGTGCAATCCCGGTATTGCGGGCAAGCTTCTCCTCACTATCCGGTTCAGGTGCTGTCAATCCAGGGTTTAGGCGACCGTTGACCCACGCTTGTGCCATCTCGTTTGCCGGAAGCGACAGCATGGCTCTCGCATTGACGGTGCTGGCGCCATTATCCTCGTAATCAAGCAATGACAGCGGGACTATTTTCAGGCGAACTTTCCCTGCATCGATTGCGGGCTGAAGGATATGCATCGCCTTCATCGAGTAGATACATTGCGGGTCTATGAACATGATGACTTCCGGGGCTGAAGGTATCCCTATAAGGCCTCCCGAGAGACCCGGGAGCCCGGACTGTTCGTTAGCGTCGGCTGAAGCGCCAGAGATACTGATTTCCGGGACGGCTCCAGGAATGCCCCTGATCTGGTCTCTCGTGATGTCCTGTCCGGTGGCGCCCCACATGCGGGCAGCGACTGCTGCCTTGCCATCCGGGGTCGCATAGACGACCTGAAAACGGTTATCTGCCCGAACAAACATTCCCCTGATGCCATCGACCGGTGCGAGATCGTGGGCGCGCGACCCGGCCAGGGAACGTAGGGTGTCGTAGGCTACCGGAATCAGCGTGCCGCTAAGCACGATCGCGTGGCTTCTCGGGGCAAAGAAGACCAGGAGTTTGTTCCGCGCATGGGCGATGCCCGTCTCAAACCCATGTATATTGGACAACATCTCGACTTGAGCTCCGGCGGTTCCGAGGTGAACTATTGCGTCAGTTGGGTCTGTGTCATCGTGCTCCGATATGGTTGTCACAGTGGTTAAACTGCCGGCAGCCCGAGGAACAGAGGAAGAACATTGTTGACCAAACGCAGGACGAGGCAGGACCAGCAGGAACGGGATAAGGAAAACATGGCGCATATCAGGAAATCTCCAGACACTTTACATGTCCAGTAATCGGCAATCATGCGACTTTTTCAGGAAACATCATTCGCAATCAATACCTGCTTCTGGTGAAGAAGGCTTTTCAGAAGCGGGTAAAGTTACGGAAGATTCTGTTGCTTCTTCGCGCTCAGACTCGTCTTCAAGCTCATTAGGGAGCATCTCATTAGTCATCTCATCAAGAATACTGACACGTAGCAGCAAGTAACGAGACTCCGGGTGCTCGTCTATTAATTGACGCCCTTTTTCTTGGCAAAGTGATAGCATCCAGCGCAGCCACTGCACCTGTTCTTGTCTGGAAATGGGTTTACTCTCGGGCGAAACCATGTATTCGATATGGCGTCTAATTCCCAGAATGGCCTGAGCCAACGACAAACAAAGTTTCCTTGACGGTTCATCGTCGATAAGGTCAAACCGTAAACGAAGTTCGTCAAACTTCATATCATCCCCACACGACTTTATATTCTGGAAATATGGTCCGTGTAGTGCACAAAACATTTTCATATATACAGTTCTTATATAAGAACGACATATTTTATTATTGTACGATTATTCCTCTAACTCCCTTTCGCATGCCTGCACGGCATGATCAGTAGAACTCTCAATCTACACGAATCCAGAACAATGTAACGCTTATCTCTATTTTGTGACTAAATGTTACGTTACATTTCGACCGATGTGTGACTTTGGAGAGACAAATCTCTATCGATTCCACAGCAGGTCGAATTTCTGATAATATTTCGAAGGATAGATGGATTTATAAATATGTTCTAATAAATATAAACATTGACGGGTTATGATACCATTCCCTTCTGACAAACAGCATATCTTCGCAGATGATGCCGTAGTCCCGTGCCCGGTGCGGCGCATCAAAGTTAACCGCCGTTATGGCACATGGTAAATCCCTACAAGCTTCGTGCCTTTCGCGATATTTTTGTCTCCAAGTGTTCACTAATTACCAATCTACACGACCGTTTTCGTCAGCGAAGGTACCTGTCGGGCCGGCGTCATCAAGCAATGCGTATTGAATGGCCACCTGTGCTGCCTGATCAGGCATGCGGTCGCCATAATGGTTGGTGGCATCCGTCGCTGTCAGGCCGGGACAGATGGCGTTTACCTTGATATTCTTTTCCATCAGCAGTTTTGCATAGCTGAGCGTCAGGGAATTGAGGGCTGCCTTGGATGCCTGATAGGTGGGCATGGCGACGTCCTTGTAGATCCAGTCCGGCTGTGTCCGGCTTGTAAACGAGGCCAGAACGGATGACACGTTCACAATCCTTGCGTGTCCGGACTTCTCAAGCTGCGGGATCATGGCGTCTGTAAGGGCAGCCGTGCCCACAACATTCGTCTCAAGCGTCCGCGACAGTTTTTCGCGAACCGGGGTATCCGGGTAGAAATCCAGACTGATGCCGGCATTGTTCACGAGGATATCCAGACGACCGTACTTCTCGCGGATGAACGTTACCAGATTGTCGATGGTGGCCTGGCTGGTTGTATCCAGTTCAACAGCTTCGACCTGCGTGTCAGGCGTGCTGATTTCTGCTGCCACTTTCTGGCCAGCTTCAAGGCTTCGGGCCCCCAGCAGGACTTTTGCGCCCCTGTTGGCAAGGCCCTGCGCGATGGCGCGGCCAATACCGCGTGTTGCCCCGCTGACGAGGGCAATGGGTTGGATCTGGCTCATGTATGAACCTTTTCAGTTGATAGCTACGGAAACGGCGGTCACATGCCGAACTGGCATGCTCTGATCATTTCCTGTGGAGATAGACAGACAGCACCAGGCAACCAAGAACGACGGCGGGAGCAATCGCATGGGTGTATTCGCCATGGAATATTACGGTCACGATTGCGGACGCCATGATACAGGCCGCGAGCAGGCTGCCGATCGTCCGGCTTGCCTGTCGGGCCATCAGGATAGCCGATGTGAGTTCAAGGCTGCCGGTTACAAAATGGAACCAGTCCGGATAGCCCCACCGTGCGTATTCTTCCGTAATGGTCTTTGGCGCAAGGATGTTGCCAATCGCGCCGATTATGAAAAAACCGACCAGCGCATAAGCCAGAATCTGTTTTGCAGGGACATTACGCATGGTCCGTGTCCTGAGCAGCCGTGAGGAAAAGAGAAACGGACAGGGCTATGGTGTTGCTATCCTGATCGGCGGTCGTTCGGGGGCCACCGGTCAGCAACTGCAACTGCGCTTCTCCCGTAACCATATGGATGAAAGCGTAAGCCAGACCGGATGCATCCATATCCGTGCGTAACCTGCCCTGGGCCTGCTGTTTACGGATCCAGCCTGCCAGGACCGACTTTGCATTGTGGTGGCCGGCAGACCAGATGGTTCGTGAGAGTTGGGGAAACCGTTTACCTTCCGCGATCATCAGACGGTGCAGTTCGATCACCCGGGGCTGTTTGATGATATGGAGAATTTCAGAACCGAATTGCTCCAGAGTCTGCCTGATGCAGGCATCTTCCAGCGTCAGATTTTCAAGCGGCTCTGCCAGTTTCCTGCATTCTTCCGCGATCACAGCGGCAAAAAGCCCTTCCTTGCCCCCGAAGCGCTCATAAATGTTCCGCCTTGACCCACCCACTTTCTGGATCAGCATGTCCAAAGAAGTCGCTTCATAGCCATGTTCAAGGAAAAGCTCGGTGGCAGAATTCGTTAGCTTCCTGAGACGTTCGATGCCTCTGGGTCGCAGTGCTTTTTCCTGTGAAACGGGATGGTATGATTGTGCTGAGGCCATAAGTGGAAACGGATCCTTCATGCCGATTGTGGTATGGTAACGTACGGTACCATAAATGCAATAGGCTGATCTCCGAATATGACGGAGCATGGCATCTGACTCTTGAGCATGCTTATGCGCTCAAAATCAGGCCATCACGACCTTAAGCCACAGTATTGGCCATGATGATGTGGCGCGTGCATCGGTGTTGACCGTAATGATTGGCAAAACGGCATGCGCACAGATTTCGATGTGCGCATGCCGTCCGGATTTTTCTGATAATGAATAAGGCTGGTCAGGGTTGGGCGGAGAAGATCGTGTCGTAAAGCAGCTTGAAGTTGAGCACCAGAATAATGGCCGCCACGATCCACGACAGCGCGGCAAGTTTTCTGGAGATCACGAACTCGCCCATTTTCCGTCGGTCGGATACGAACATGACCAGCGGGATCACCGCGAAGGGCAGTTGCATCGACAGGATAACCTGGCTGAACAGGAGCAGTTGCCCCACGCCGCTGCTGCCATAGATCGCTGTTACGATCACTACAGGAATGATCGCGAGCCCACGTGTCAGCAGACGTCGTGCCCAGTGTGGGATGCGGAGCCGCAGGAAGCCTTCCATGATGATCTGGCCAGCCAGCGTGCCGGTAATGGTCGAGTTGGTGCCCGCTGCCAGTAGCGCCACGGCAAACAGGGTAGACGCAATGCCCATGCCCAGGATTGGCGACAGGAGACGATAGGCATCCTCGATTTCCGCCACATCCTGATGCCCGGTGGTATGGAACGCGGCGGCCGCAACGATCAGGATGGCAGCGTTGATGAACAGGGCCAGCATCAGGGCAATCGTACTGTCCCATGTCGACCAGCGGATCGCTTCGCGCCGCCCGACGGGCGTGCGTTCGAAGGCGCGGGTCTGCACGATTGAAGAGTGCAGGTACAGGTTATGAGGCATGACCGTCGCCCCGATGATGCCGATCGCGATATACAGCATCTGGCTGTTGGTCACGATCTCGGTCGAGGGCAGGAAGCCTTTCAGGATG
Source organism: Komagataeibacter sp. FXV3 (assembly GCF_015155755.1). Lineage (GTDB taxonomy): Bacteria > Pseudomonadota > Alphaproteobacteria > Acetobacterales > Acetobacteraceae > Komagataeibacter. The sequence continues at coordinate 16,906 of NZ_VWPI01000169.1, forward strand.
CCTGCCAGCGGCGGTGCCGCCGCCACGACCTGCACGGCAAAGCAGATTGCAATGACGCTGAGCAGGCCGATGATGAACGCTTCCAGATAACGGAAGCCCCGGTTCATCAGGACAAGGACAATAAAGGCGTCGAGTACCGAGATTACGGCACCGACCAGCAGGGGGATGCCGAAAAGCAGTTGCAGGGCCACGGCCGTGCCGATGACCTCGGCCAGGTCGCAGGCGATGATGGCCAGTTCGCAGGCAAGCCATAGTGTGATGTTTACGATAGGCGGAAAGTGATCGCGGCACGCCTGCGCGAGATCGCGCCCCGTTGCGATGCCCAGTCGGGCCGATAATGCCTGCAGCAGAATGGCCATCAGGTTCGACAGCATGATGACGGCAAGAAGGGTATAGCCGAATTGCGCGCCCCCCTGCAGATCCGTGGCCCAGTTGCCCGGGTCCATATAACCGACCGAGACCATATATCCCGGTCCCACGAAGGCCAGGAAGCGGCGGAACCAGGGCGCGTTGCCGGAAGGAAGCCGCACACTGGCAAAGACTTCCGGCAGGCTGTTGCTGCCAGCTTCAGTCGGGCTGGCAAAGCGCCACGCCGTCTTTTCTGGCGCAGATGGGAGAGGGATGGGGCGTGAATCATGGGGCATGGGGACACACTAAATCGAATCGAATGGCGATATGCAATATGCTATAATAGAAAGCATACGGAAAACAATTGGGTGAAAGCGGTTTTCTGAAGCTAATGACATATTATGCGTTTTATAATGAAGTATGCTAACCAGAATAATGCTTTTTGCCTGCCTCCATGGGAGTGGAAATCACAATGAGACAAAACGATTTACAGCGGCTCAAGAAAGCAGCCGATACGCTCCCGGACTCCAAAATCCATTCAGAGGGCTTCCGTGCCAACCGGATGGCAAGGCAGAATGCCCTGATCGAAGATTACGTGGAACTGATTGCCGACCTTCTGGATGAAGGCCAGGAAGCACGTCAGGTCGATCTGGCGGAACGTCTGGGGGTCTCGCAGCCGACCGTCGCCAAGATGCTGGTTCGTCTGACGGATGAAGGGCTTGTTGCCCGTAAGCCATACCGCGGGGTGTTCCTCACCGAGGAGGGGCGAAAGATGGCGGAAGCGGTCCGTACCCGGCACCGTATCGTCGAGGCATTCCTGCTTTCACTTGGGATCAGTCAGGAAAATGCACGGATCGATGCCGAAGGATTGGAACATTACGTGAGCGCCGAGACACTCGATGCGTTCCAGCGCGCAATGAATGCCGGACTTGCCCAGTTTATGGTTGGTTCCAGGCAGGCCGTTCCCGAGTTTTCTGGGTTGGACTGACCGGGGACGAGCCTGCTGCATGCAGTGTAAAGTACGGCTGCAGGCGTTTCTCAAATTCCGTTAGATTTGGGACGAGAATACGGACTGCGTGGCTGCTCAGTATGAGCGTGATGTCAAGCAATAGGGATTTGCGGCCCTTGTGCGTCCGACCTTCAGTGAAGTCCCAGGACCACACGCGTTCGCGATGCTGCGGGCGCAGCTGGACGCAAGATCAGGCGTCCAACCAAAGGCAATTCTGTTTTGGGGTGCCTTCGGAACGTCAAGTCCCTATCGCCGACAGATCCGCCGGGCCTCAGAAAAACATGGATGCAGCGATAGCTATAGCGGTCGTAATCTCTGGTGAGCACGATGGTATCGGTCGTCAACCGGTGCTCAGCCGTATTATCATTTGCGAGATGACGCAGTGTTGAGGAGGGGCGATCGAGCATCCAGCAGGTCCGCGGTTCCAATACTGCCAGCGCACGACAGACCCGTCTGATCGCCTTAGTCTGATGCGAGATCCGTCGTTCGCGTCTTCAATCGGGTCTTTTCCCGCTTCCGATCTTTCATGTGACGTGTGAGATCACCCTCAGGCCATCATATTTTTTAAGCCACCGACACTGCATCTGCTCGATAGTCTATAAATGAAGGTCGTGGGATGATGGTGTGTCGTGATCTGAGTGGACAACTGCAGCGTTCCGCTCTGGCATGATCATCGCCCTAAAACGGACTGCATAGAGATCCAACAGCACAATGCTGTACTATATTAGGCAGTCTGGTGCCTAACGATTAGTCTTCCGGCGCATATAGAGCATGTCATTGCTGATTTGTCTCGCAAAGATAGAGCTGTCGTCGGCTTTATTTGCTCTTGCTACGGCTGGACAGTCGAAATGGCGGCCAAATCTGTCGGTACCGCCATTTCTTTGGAATCCGGGACTGCCGATCAAATGACCTTAGGAGATATCCGCGGATTGTCCCACGGGAACTATATGCCGGATATATACATTATAGCACCCTGCATACTTAAACGTCCGTGCTATAAGCGGGTTAACTGGAAGGGCTGCGACAGAATGTTTGTCGGAATTCATCGTCATACAAGGGGGGGCAGATCATTCGCGAGATGCGCCTGTCCCACGAATACGGAACAATATTTATAGTATAATCAACGCATAAAATAATAAATTCATATAACAGGGTGGAAATGAAAAATAATATCAAATGCAATTATGGATATATTTTTATCGCGTTCGCCATAAATGCTTTTTTTATAATCAATTTTTGCGGAATTATGAAAGCCTATGCCCAGTCACCTCAAACCCAGATCGAAGAAGATCGTGCCCGTCTTGGTAACTCTACCCCGCTGATCCAGCAGATCGATCCTGCCACGGTACGCGATTCAGAACGCGCCACAGCCGATGCGGAGGAAAAGGCTGCAGTCGCTGCGGGAGACGGAGACAAACTGGATACCAGCAGCAACCTGTTGGGGAACATGTGGGGCGCACGGTCATGGATGTACAAACACGGCATCACCTTCGACATCCAGGAAGTCGATGAAGTCTGGGGCAATGGCACCGGTGGCACCCCCAGCACCAACGGAGATGGCCAGGGTTCGGGTACAGGCCCCTCCTATGATGCTGTGACCATGCCCACCCTGACTGTTGATACCGAAAAGCTGTTCGGGCTGAAGGGCGGTCTGTTCAATGTCAGCGCGCTGCAGACACGCGGCCGTTCCATCTCGCAGGATCACCTGAATAACTTCAACCCCGTCAGTGGGTTCGAGGCCGACCGCTCCACCCGCCTGTTCGAACTGTGGTACCAGCAGTCGTTCCTCAAGGGCAAACTTGATGTGAAGATCGGCCAGCAGGATCTTGATACCGAGTTCCTGATCAGCGATTACGCCTCACTTTACCTCAATGCGAACTTCGGCTGGCCGATGGCCCCCTCGGTCAACCTGTATGGCGGCGGTCCGTCCTGGCCGCTCTCGTCCCCGGCTATTCGCATCCGCTACCGGCCGAGCGAGAAGTTCACCTTCATGTTCGCCGCTGCCGATGATAACCCGCCGGGCAACCGCTACAATTCGACACCCATCCAGCAGGCGACCGGTTCGGACCTCGGTAGCAACAGTGACCCCACCAGCCAGACCTATAATGGCGCCAACGGCAGAAATTTCAACATGGGCACCGGCGCGCTGCTGATGACCGAACTGCAATATGCGCTGAACCCGCAACCTGCCGATATGTCGAACGTGACCAAGAAGCCCGGCCTACCAGGCGTGTACAAGCTGGGCGGATATTACGATACGGCCAGATTTGCCGATTACCGCTATAACCGCAATGGGGGTTCCCTGGGGGCGGCCACGTTGGCCGCCAACCCCTCGCAGGCTGATCTCACTTCACGCTGGGACCGGGGCAACTGGATGGTCTATGGCATCATCGACCAGATGATCTGGCGGCCATCGCTTACATCCGCCCGTTCGGTGGGCATATTCGTGCGTGCGACAGGCAATGGCGGTGATCGCAACGAGATCAGTTTTGCCATTGATGCAGGCATCAACCTGAAGGCCCCGTTCAGGGGGCGCGACAATGACACGATCGGACTGGGTTGGGGTATCGGTCGCGCCAGTTCAGGGCTTCGGCAGTTCAACCGGGATAGTCAGTCGCTGATACCGGGGAATGAAAACCATCTTGAACTGACGTATCAGGCGCAGGTTACGCCTTGGATGGTCATGCAGCCCGACTTCCAGTACGTCTGGCATCCCGCGGGCGGAAGCGGCGATCCGTCTTTCCCCTACCGCCGCACGGGCGATGAGGCCATTTTGGGTCTGCATAGTAATATTACGTTTTAGAGAAATAAATCCTGGTCCGGATCGCGGATATACGTCCCGAACTTATATGACTGTGTGTGTTTGAAGGTGCTCAAACTGATGGAACAATAATCATATTTATCTATGCAATTAGGATTTATGAAAAAATAATTACTGTATACCATGAGGAAATATCATAATACTGTCTGCGACAATCGATGGTTCTCTACAAGAAAATGAAAAGGGAAAACCATTTCGTTTTACTTTTGCAGGCTGTGCCCCGGAAGTCAGTCGATAACTGATCCTGCGGTTGTAAGTGGTATGGGAGGTCATCGGATTGATCATTGTTGTCACAGCAACGGGGAGATCAAAACGGCTTTTGATAATTCGCAAGTCAGGAGGTTTACTTTTATGAATTAGAGCATCTTCAGCAGTTCGTATGTGTCCATTCAAACTGGATCTGCTCTGGCCCGCTCAGTCGGGCGGGGTGACCGATAGCTGGAGTATTGATTGTGTCATCTTTTTTTCTTGCTGCTCTGATCTCCTTGCGTTTCGCAACCTGATAGTCACTTTCCTGTCGGCTGATAAAAATCCACAAGAGGACGACACATACTGCGGGCGAAATACCGCAAAATGATTTTAACGGGAGACCCGACAATGAGATCAAATACTATCGATGATCTGCACGTGGGATGTGGTTGGTCTCATTCTGGATCGGAAACGCTGACCCCACACCAAAAGTAGGCGATGCTGCCTTTGTGGACAAAGGCGGTTATGAGACCTTATCGCGCGAGGGAAGTATGCGCGGATCTTTCGTATTGATGGGATTTGTTGCAGGTAGCTATTCCGCGCAATGGGATATCGAGCGTCGCAGCCTGAGAGCCAATGGTCAAAAATTGGACCGGCAGGTTATCGAAAAATTCCCATAGATCTTAAATGGAATATAATTTCCCAATATAGTTCTTATCATTCTATGTATAAATATTATTTGTTTATTATTTCGACCACAAAGTGGCGGTGATAAGAATAATGGCTATAATCCGAACAACGTTAGGAATGGTAATAAATTGGGAGTACAAATTTTCTCTCCTGATTTAAGCACGCAACGTTATGTCCGCAGGCTGATCAATTTCGAAAGCCTTTTGATCTAGTCGGTGATATCGTCAGACGGTCTACGATAACCCTTTTGAGAACTTGATAAGCTTTTCAACTGTTCGTGCTTTCTCGCGTAACCGGGGTTTCAGGACTCAGGGACATACTTCTGTTGTTATCTGCGCCCCACAAATATGCAGTACGCTATATAAGAAAGCAAGATGAAATTCTTTATGCGCTGGCAACATGGTGCTGTTTGGTTTTAAGGAGGCCTTATGGGACCACGTCAGCAGTATTCATTGCAAAGCCGCAGAAAGGGCAGGGACAAGGCAGATGCAGCGCCAGCATCTGTCATTGATTCACAAAGCCAGCTGTGAAAACGGCTTCGCAGGTCGATCTTGAGGTTAAGGATCGGGGTTATCTACCAGAGGTGCCCTGCATGACGATGCTGCATCTTCAATACCCGAGATATATATCCTTCTCCGCCATGGTTCGCTGGCAAGCGTCATATCGTGCAGAACTCGGGTTGAAGACGTTTAGAGCCGCATCGGTATGGACGATTGCGAGCGGGGCTGGATAACATTTCCACCTGACATTCTTATGGCGGAAACCGAACGTCGAATGCACCTACCTGCGCGTTGTATGGGCGAATCCGAATCTCGCTTTGGGCGTTGTGATTCGGATGGACCGACACAACGCATGGCGTCTGCATGTCGGCATGGCTGGATTTACGTCCCATAGAGTGCCAGCACGCCATCTGGTGGCGAAAGTGACAGTTACATCGGCCAGGCGAGGTACAGCTTATGGGATCCAAAACAATCGTTAGAACGAATGTCTCAACTTATATCAGGGCCCCGCAGATCGTAATATCTTGCACAGTGCACCAGCTCCGCCAGTGACTGTGAAGATAGCTGCGCCTGGTGCGAGCATAAGCTGGTTGGTGCCTGCTCGACGAAATCGCAATCTCATTAACCGGGCGTCAAAAAAAATATCGGGATAAAGTTCGCTTGTGTCAGATGTCTAGCGAATATCGCTCTTTTCAAAGTGCACCCTCTGAGCAATTTTATCCCGGCAAAATATCTATTGCATTGCATTCCAGTACAAGAGCCTGTGCCGGATAAAGTCGAGGAAGAGTCAGGCCCATCTCCGTCAGAACTGCCCCGCTGACAATGATGCCTTTTTCAAATAAAGACCGGTTCGCTGCAGATGGATTGTTGCCCATCAGTTTCTGGGGGGAAGGCGCACACACTTTATATTGGCGGGCGGGATCTAGCCCTGGGAGTAGGACGGGCGCTGCAGATCGTGCCTGTCCGGAGCCACTCTGGGCGATGAGGAATACCGCAGCGGAACAGTCCGTTGCCGTTACACCCCGCACAACACGGTCTGCTGTCTGCTCACCAAGTTGAGCGTCGCCTGAATGAAGCAGGCTACGCAAACGTTTATGCAGGTTGATCCACTGAACAAGTTCGTCGCGTTCGTCGGCACTTAGTTCCAGCGGATCGAGTTCAATTCCGAGGTGACCGAATAGTGCGACTGCGGCCCGGAACCCGAGTGTGAAAACGCGGTCGGTTATACCATTCGGTACGGCCGAAATATGCGTGCCGGTAATTTCGGGGGGCAGGAACTGCCAGGCGCCGCCTTGGATACGAAGCCGGTCCAGTGCGTCAGTATTATCCGAAGTCCAGACCCGCTGGGTGTGGGCCAGAGCACCCCAGTCCGCGCGGCCGCCGCCCGATGCACAACTTTCGATTTCCAGTGCAGGATGGGTGGCGCGAAGCCGGTCCCATAGGGCATATAATGCGAGAACCTGACGCCTGTAAGCCGCACGGCCATGAGCATCGGCCGCTTCAACCAGGTCTCTATTGAAGTCCCACTTGATGTAGTCGATGCCAACATGCTGCACCAGGTGGGATATTTTGGCGAAAAGATGCTCTGATACGTCTTGACGCGAAATATCAAGCACAACCTGGAGGGTTCGAAAAAACCTCTGATTGATGTGCCTGGCTCGTGTTTTTAGGCTTTCGGCGATTTGATTGACGGTTCCTGAGGTAGCTTTCTTTCTGCGTTTTGAGCAAATTGGGGACTACCCCCCGC
>NZ_VWPI01000017.1 GCF_015155755.1 Komagataeibacter sp. FXV3
AAGTGGTGGCGGTGTCCGATTTCAGTGGCTCCACCGCCATGATGGGTGATTTCGTGCGCGAACATACCGGCAGCCGCATCCTGCTGGTTACCGAATGTTCCATGAGCGACAACCTTGCGGTGCAGTATCCCCAGACCGAATTCGTGCGCCCGTGCAACATGTGCCCGCACATGAAGCGTATTACCCTGTCCAATATCCGCCACGCGCTGGAAAACATGACGCATGAGGTCACGCTGGACCCGGAACTGGCCAGTCGCGGCCGCCGCGCCGTTGAACGCATGCTGGCGATATGACCTCCCTTCCGCCGCTGGGCCAGCTTGCCGGACAACCGCTGATCATCGGTGGCGGGCTGGCGGGCGTCATGACCGCGCTGTCTACCATGCGTCCGTGCGTGCTGGTCTGTCCGGGGCGGCTGGATGAAATACGTCCCCCCCTTGCCGCCAGCATGCTGGCGCAGGGCGGCATGGCGGCGGCCATGGGTGCTGACGACACGCCCGCGCTGCATGCGGCGGATACGCTGGCGGCGGGGGCGGGATTATGTGACGCCACGGTGGTCGATCGCGTAACGGCGGCAGCCCCGGCCGTGATTGAACGTCTGGCCGGTCTGGGTGTGCAGTGGGACAGGCAGGCCAATGGCAGCCTGCAACTGGGGCTGGAAGCAGCCCACGGGCGGCGGCGCATCGTGCATGCGGGGGAGGACGCCACCGGGGCCACCATCATGCGCGCGCTGGTCGCCTGCGTGCGGCAGACCCCGCGCATAACGGTGGTGGAACATGCCCACGCGCATGATCTGCTGATACGTGACAGTAGGGTTGTGGGGTGCGTGCTTGTTGCTGGCGGGCGGACCGTCACGCTGTCCACCCCGGCCGTCGTGCTGGCTACGGGTGGGGTGGGTGGCCTGTTTGCCGACACCACCAATCCCGCTGGCGTCACGGGCAGTGGCCTTGCCATGGCCGCGCGCGCGGGTGCCGTGCTGGGCAACATGGAATTCGTGCAGTTCCATCCCACCGCGCTTTCCGCCGGACCGGAAGGGCAGCGCCTGTCCCTGGTCAGTGAGGCCGTGCGGGGTGAAGGTGCGACCCTGATTGATGAGACCGGTGAACGCTTTACCGATGAACTCGCCACCCGTGACAGTGTCTCCCGCGCGGTCTGGCGTCACATAGTGGACGGCCACAGCGTTTATCTGGATGCCCGCACGGCGCTTGGTGCGGCCTTTTCACGACATTTTCCCGCCATATCCGCGCTATGCGCGGCCCATGGCATTGATCCCGCGACGCAGCCGATCCCCGTGCGCCCCGCAGCCCACTACCATATGGGCGGCATCGTGGTGGACCATATGGGGCGCACCGGGGTCACGGGTCTGTGGGCGGCAGGGGAGGTCGCGTGTACCGGCCTGCATGGCGCCAACCGGCTGGCCAGCAATTCCCTGCTGGAAGCCGTGGCCTTCGGCACATGGATCGGCCCGCAGATGGACGACGGCCTGCCGCAGGCCACAACCTTGCCTGATGTTTCACTTTTTCCGTCCGGTCCGGCCCCGTTGCCCGCATCGTTGCACCTGCGGCGGGTCATGAGCCGCCATGCCGGGGTGATCCGTACGGGTGAAGACCTGCGCAATGGTCTGAAACAGGTCATGTCCATCGTAAATACGGATGGCGGGCTGGTCTGTGCCGCGATCCTGCTTGCCGCCCTGTCGCGGCATGAAAGCCGGGGTGGCCATTTCCGTAGTGACTATCCCCATGCCGGGGCCATGGCCACGCCGTCGCGCTTCAGCCTGACGGATATCCACGCCCGGCTGGCGGAAATGCGTGATACGTTTTCCCCGGCCCTGAATGAAAGAATGCCCTCATGATCCATTCCCTGCCAGACATCATGCTGGAACCGCTCGTGCGTGCGGGCCTGCTGGAGGATCTGGGGCGCGCGGGCGATCTGACGACCGATGCGGTGATCGTGGACGGGGATGCCGTCGTTTCCGCCGTGCTGGCCGCACGGCAGGACGGGGTGATTGCCGGGCTGGACATGGCGCGGCTGTCCTTTGCGCTCATGGATCCGCGCATCGTGTTTGAACCGCATGTGCATGATGGTCAGGCAGTGACACGTGGCATGCGTCTTGCCTCCGTGCGGGGTCCCGCACGCGGCATCCTGTCGGGGGAACGGGTGGGGCTTAATTTCCTCTCGCACCTTAGCGGCATCGCCACCGCCACGGCGCAGCTGGTGGAACTGGTCCGCCCCTATCGCGCCAGCATCACCTGCACGCGCAAGACCATGCCCGGCCTGCGGGCGATCCAGAAATACGCGGTCCGGGCCGGGGGCGGCAGCAACCACCGCTTCGGGCTGGATGATGCCATCCTGATCAAGGACAATCATATCGCCTTTGCCGGCGGGATCACACCTGCGGTGCAGCGCGCGCGTCATGCCGCGGGACATCTGGTGCGGATCGAGCTGGAGGTCGATACACTGGCCCAGCTGCGCGAGGGGCTGGAGACCGGCGGCGTTGATGTCTTCCTGCTGGATAACATGCCGCCCGACGTATTGCGTGAGGCCGTGCGCATTGTAGACGGCCGCGCCGTGACCGAAGCCTCAGGCGGGATAACCCCCCAGACCGTCACCGCCGTGGCGCAGGCCGGGGTGGACCTGATTTCCCTTGGCTGGCTGACCCATACCGTGCGCGTCATGGATATCGGGCTGGATTACCAGCCATGATCCTGTAGGAAGGAAGCCGTTCATACAGGGGAGAACCACCATGGCGTCCACCACGACCACCCGCGCGGGTTATCTGTGCGCACTGCTGCTGGGAACCACCATCATGGCGGTGGGCGCGCAGGCCCAGCCCGACATGCAGCAGGCGCAGCAGCGCGCCCAGCAGATGCAGCAGATGCAACAGCAGTTCGGGCAACAGCAGATGCAGATGCGCCAGCAGGAACAACAGATGCATATGCAGCGTGACCAGCAGATGCAACAGATGCAGCAGCAGTTCCGCCAGCAGCAGATGCAACTGGACCAGCAGGAACGCCAGATGGGCAACCAGCCCGGTGGCCGTGAACAGGTCGCCCACCAGCGTGAACAGTTCCGTATGCAGCAACAGCAGCAGGAACAGCAGATGCGCCAGCAGTTCCAGCAGCAGGACGAACAGCTACGCCAGCAGCGTTTCCAGATGGAACAGCAGCAGGATCAGCAGCGCAGGCAGATGATGCCGGGGCCGCGGAACTGGTAAAAAGCCGGTAAGGCATAAGAAATTTTCTGGTGAAGATTTTTTCAAAAAGCCTCGGGAAACGCCGCCTTTTTGGGAAAAGGCGGCACCCGTAAACTTTTATTATTTTCTATCCTGATCCTGTCCCCAGTATCATTTTTCCATCATTGCAACAGGTTCCGCAATGGGCGCGCGGGGTAGTTCCTGCAGGTTGATGCGGACATCCCCGTCACGCATTTCGTCGCGCAGGGCGCGGGTCATGTCGCGTATGCTGTCATGGTGGGTAAACAGCAGTACCTGTGTTGTACGGGCAAAATCAGCCAGTACCCGCAGGGTGCCCAGGCTGCGGGCGTCATCGAACTGGACCAATAGGTCATCAGCGATGAAGGGCAGGGATTCGGCTGATTTACAGTAGGTTTCCACGCTGGCCAGCCGAAAGGCCAGGAAAAGCTGGTCGCGGGTGCCCGCACTCATCATCATGACCGGTACGGTGCTGCCGTCGTGGCGCACGCCATGCACAACCGGTTCATCATGCGCATCAAGTTCCGTCCTGATGCCGGTAAAGGCCCCCAGCGTGGCAAGGGACAGGAACTGCCCCGCGCGCGTGACCAGCGGATCCTGCTGCGCCGCCCGCACACGGTCAATCGCATCGGCGATCAGTTTGCGGGTCAGGGTCAGCCGGGAATATTCCTCCACAATCTGGTGCAGGCTGGCAATGGCGGCCTCGCGTCGTGCAGCGGCCTGCTGGGCATCCGTGTTGTGTTCGAATGCACGCAGCGCCATGTCCTGTTCCTGTTCAGCACGTACGGCGTTGTCACGCAGGCGTTGCAGGTCAGCCAGGCGGTCATGGATCCCTGCTATTTCCGCCTTCAGTTCCGGCAGGTCACGTCCATCCAGCGCACGTTCCAGTTCGGCGGCGGACTGTCCGTCCGTCATGCGTGACAGGGTGTCGCGCGCCTGCGCATGGTCGTGGTCCAGCCGGTCGCGGTGAGCCAGCCGGGCAGCAAGCTGGCGCAGGGTGTCCATGCTGTCGGTATGCGTACGGATCATCAGCGCATCAATGGCTGTGCGGGCGTGCGACAGGCTGGCTTCGCTATCGATCACATCCTGATTGGCCGCAGCCAGCGCCGGTTGCAGGGCTTCGCGCTGATGCCGGGCTTTTTCCGCGGCCTGCCACTGGCGGTCCAGTTCCTCGGCCGCCGCCACCCCGTCCTGTGGCAGCGGCAGGTGCTGCCGCATGGTGTCGAGAACCTGCGCCAGCGCCTGCTCGGTCGTGTGGGCCTGCGCGCGGGTTTCATGCAGTTCCGCCAGCCGTTCGATATGCGCGGGGGCCGCCGCCCATTCGGTTGCAAGGTCACGCGCGACATCGGGCAGGGCGTCTGTCGGAAGGCCGATGGCCTGCATGGCGCTGGCCCATTGCTGCTGCCATGCCTGCCGGGCGGCGGTCAGGTCCGTGCCCTGCTGGCGCAACTGTGCCTGTAGCGGGAGCAGTTCATCCAGTTCACGCTGCAACCTGCCGTATTCTTCATGCCCGCTGGCATGCACACGCATGGCGGCGGTGGTGGCTTCAACGCAGGCAGGCAGGTCCAGCGCGGGATCAATCCCCAGCCGCCCGGCCAGCCGCCGCAGCCGATCGCGCACCGCATCGGGGCGAATGCGTTCTTCTGCCAGTGTCGCCCGTTCGGCTGCGACCTGTTCGGCGTCAGTCAGTACCTGCGCGCGCTGCTGTATGAATGCCAGCAGGGCTTCGGGTGTTGCGGCACGGGATTGCAGGGCGGGGAAAGGGGCGATGAATTCCTGCCACTGGCGGGTAAGCTGCTTTTTCACCTCGGCCCGATTGTGGTCATGGAAGGCAATTTTTTCCATGCAGTGGCTGATGTCGTGGCGCAGCCCCTCGATCCGGGCAATACGGTCCGCCTGTGCCATCAACTGTGCCGACAGGCTGTCTGCCCGTTCCATGGCGGCGTCCAGCGCCACGGCACGGACCTGGCGTGTGGGCACGGGCGTGTCATGGTCGGGATGCAGGTAGGTCGCGCGGATTTCCTGCCACAGCGTATCACGCTGCGCGCGTGCGGTTGCCAGCATGTCCGGTGTTATGGAACTGCCTGCCTGTTCCAGTCGCGCAAGCTGGGGCTGCAACGTGGTCAGGCGTTCGCGTTCCGCCGCCAGCGTGCTGGCCAGACGGTCGTGTTCAATGCGCAGTTTATGCTGGGCCTGCGTGATATGCTGCACGCCATCGGCCGTGGGGCAGGGCAGGTGGCGCAACTGGTCCACCGTATCCGCCCCCAGTGCCTGCACCTGTGCCGCAAGGCTGGCCTGACGCTGGTCCAGTGTTGCAGTACGTAGCGCCAGCCGCTTCATTTCCGTGGGCAGGGCAGCAAAGGGGGCCGTGTCTTCATGCAGTGCCAGGTTGTGACCGGCGGCCCGCAGGCTATCCATGCGGCGCTGTTTCTGCGCAATGGCAAGGTCCGTCTTGCGGACTTCCTGTTCCAGATTGTCGTGCTGGTTGCGCCATCGGGCCTGTGTGTCAGCCATTACGCGGATACCGTCCAGAACCGTACGGTCTGGCATGGACTGGTACAGATCGGCGTCCGCACCCTTGCCCAGCCGCTGGCGTAGGCTGGCCAGGCTTTCATCTATGCCGCGCCATTTTTCGTCCTGCGCGGCCTTCTGCGCACGATGCTGGCGGACGGTCTGGCCAAGGCGGATGGCCTGCATGATGGGATCGCGCAGGGTGGCAAGGGCAACCTGCACCGGGGAGATGGCCGTCTGCTGCCGCAATTGCGTGGCCTGCGCCACGGCAGCCTCATGGCGGGTCGTGGCCGCGTCGCATGCTTCCAGCGCGGTGGTGATGGCGGTCGCCATGCCCGCGGGTAGTGCGGCAAGATCGGCCTGTGCGCTCAGTTCATCGTGCAGCCGACTGATGTCGCGCAGCACGGGTACGGCTTTTTCCAGCCGTTCGTAGTGGGCGTGCAGGCGGCGCAGTTCGTCCTGTTCATGGCTTATGTCAGTTTTCTGCTGGCGGGCTTCGTCACGCAGGCGACAGTGTTCGGTATAGGCGTCATGGCCGAGCGAGGCTTCCCTCAGGCTGTCCCTTGCGGCGTTGAAGTCATCCAGCGCCCGGTAGAACGCGCGTTCTACCCCACGTCGCGGGGTGAACAGGGCATTGCGGCGTGCGTCGATTGCCTCCAGCCGTTCCACAAGGGCGCGCAGGCCGCCACCGGCTTCCACGATCAGACGGCCGATATCCCCGTTCGCCCGCAGCAGTGCCGCACCACCGGAACGCAGGGTTTCGTCATTCAGCCCGAACAGCGCGGCAAAGCGTTCACGCGTCATCGCCCCTAGTGGCCGTGCCAGCACGCTGTCCGGCACCGCGTTGTGATCCGGGTCCTGCAAGGTGTTCTTGCGGCCCTTGTGGCGGCTCAGTTCCAGTAACTGACCGTCATCAAGCCGCACCTGCGCATCCAGCCGGATCTGCGCATTGCCAAACATGGCCCCGGCAGTTGACAGGTTGGGAACGCCGAACAGGAAATCCGACAGGGCGGACAGGCAGGTGCTCTTGCCAGCCTCATTGGGGCCATGGATGACGTGCAGGCCGCGGCCATCCCCGAAATCAAGGTCAAGGTCGGCAATGCCGCCATATTTGACAATGCGGAAGTTACTGATGCGCATTGTCGCTGCCCTCCGGGTTTTCCACCAGCGACAGGGCAAGGTCGACCGCACGTGCCGGCACGTCGTTGAGAATGCTTTCCCGCATTTCATCCGTCCGCGCCTGGGCGGGCACGCGTTCCATTACGATTTTCAGGATATCGGACAGTTCCGCCTGCAAGGCCTCCGGTGTGGCCGCCTGTCGTATGTCGGCCGCGATCCGGCCGCCGGTGGAGCGGTCCAGAACGGCAGGACGCACGGGCGGGCGGGTATGGATTTTCAGGCGTTCAAGCCATATCTCATCGGACAGGCTGGCCAGGATCGCCTCGATTTCCAACTGTATGTCATGCGTGTCACGGATCAGGTGGGCATGCAGCGGGCTTGCGCCGACCAGTTCCAGCCGCAGGGCAATCGGCCGCCCCTGTGCCTGCGCGATCAGGTCCTGGCCTGCGCGGCGGATGCACCCGGTCATGTCGGCCGACGTTGCGGCATGGGTCAGGTCCACGACCTCACTGGCCCAGCGCACGGCGTCAAGCACCTGATGGTCCACGGATGCGACATCCCCGCCACGCACCGTGACCAGTGATGCGCCCTTCGGCCCGGCTTCACGCGCGTGGCGTCCCTGCAGGTTGCCCGCGTAAACCACGTATGGGTCTTCATGTAGGATTTCGCGGGTGTGGACATGGCCCAGCGCCCAGTACTGGTAGCCATGGTTGACCAGTTGCTCCACCGTGCAGGGGGCGTAGGTTTCATGCCCCTCCCGCCCCTGGCAGGCGGTGTGCAGGATGCCGATGTTGAACAGGCCGGGCATGGGGGCGGGGTATTTGCGCGCGATATTGTCGGTTACGTCACGGCGGCCAAAGCTGCGGCCATGCACGGCAACCCCCAGATCCTCCATGACGCAGGTTTCGGCCTTGCTGGTGGCGAACAGGTGGACGTTGTCCGTTATATGCAGGTGTCTGGCGAAACGGTTTTCCGCATCATGATTACCAAGGATCATGAAAACGCGAATGTCCGCCTGCTGCAGCCGGGCCATGCCGTTGATGAAGAACAGGCCACACTGCGTATCGCGCAGGTCACCATCAAACACGTCGCCCGCCAGCACGACAAAGCGGCATTCGGTCCGGATGGCCAGGTCGACCATGTCATTGAAGGCACGACGCGAGGCATCGGCGATCAGGCGGGCATATTCGCCCGATTTTTCCGTCAGCCCCAGCAGTGGGCTGTCCAGATGCAGGTCGGCGGCATGAAGGAAACGGAATTCGTCCATGCCGCCATCGTAATCCATTGAAAGCGTAAGTAAATGCACCCCTTCCCCCTCGTGTCCGGAAGGGGAGGGGCATGCCTTGCGTACCGGTCAGGCCGTATGGTCGGTGATATCGGTGCAAATATACTTCATTTCCATGTATTCATCCATGCCATAGCGCGATCCCTCGCGCCCCATGCCGGACTGCTTGATGCCGCCAAAGGGGGCGACTTCGTTGGAAATCAGGCCGGTATTGTGGCCCACCATGCCGTATTCCAGCGCTTCGGCCACGCGGTAGGCGCGGGCATGGTCGCGGGTGAAGAAATAGGCGGCCAGACCGTATTCCGTGTCATTGGCCATGGCGATGGCCTCGGCTTCCGTATGGAAGCGGAACAGCGGGGCCACGGGGCCGAAGGTTTCTTCATGCGCGATACGCATGGCCGGGGTTGCGTCACGCAGCACGGTGGGACGATAGAACAGTTCGCCCGCATTATCGCGCGCGCCGCCGCACATGACGGTGGCACCGTGCGATACCGCGTCATTGACGTGTTCTTCCACCTTGTCGCGCGCCTTTGCGCTGATCAGCGGCCCGATGATGGAGTCAGGATCGCTGCCCGGTCCCACCTGCAGCTTTTCCACCACGCGGGCGAAGCGGGTGGCGAATTCGTCATAAATGCCATCCTGCACCAGAATGCGGTTGGCGCAGACGCAGGTCTGGCCGGCATTGCGGTATTTGGCGGCGATGGCGCTTTTGATCGCCTGTTCGATATGCGCATCGTCAAATACGATGAAGGGCGCGTTGCCACCCAGTTCCAGCGACAGGCGCTTGAGCGTGGGGGCCGACTGCGCCATCAGGATCCGCCCGACCTGCGTGGACCCCGTAAAGGACAGCTTGCGGATATCGGGGCTGGCGCACAGCGCCTTGCCCAGTGTCACGCCATCACCGGGCAGCACCTGCAGCAGACCGGCAGGCACGCCCGCCTGGTGTGCCAGTTCCGCTAGGGCGAGTGCCGTCAGCGGCGTGTCTTCCGACGGCTTGATGATCATGGCGCAGCCGGCGGCCAGTGCGGGCCCGGCCTTGCGGGTGATCATGGCGGCGGGAAAGTTCCATGGCGTGATCGCGGCACATACGCCCACGGGCTGGCGGATCACGCTCAGCCGGGTGGCCGGGTTGGTCGGCGGAATGACATCGCCATAGGCGCGCATGGCCTCGGCTGCAAACCACAGCAGGAAACTTGCGGCATAACGGATCTCGCCCGCCGCTTCCGCGCGGGGCTTGCCCTGTTCGGTCACGATCAGGGTGGCGAGGTCATCGACATTGTCCATCACCAGGTCATGCCAGCGCGTCAGGATCACCTGCCGCTGCGCCCCGGTGCGGTTGCGCCATTCCGCCTGTGCCGTAACGGCGGCGGCAACGGCGTGGGTGACATCCTGCGCGCCGCATTCGGCCACCTCCGCCACGACGGCACCGGTGGCGGGGTTATGTACGGGACGGCGTGCGCCGCCCGCCGCGGGGCACCATGTCCCGTTAATGAACGCATCCTTGCGGAACAGGGATGTATTGGAAAGGTGTACGGTCATTTCGGTCTCCGGTACATTGCGGTCGGGCGGTTTGGACAGGTTCAGGCTAAGGATTCTGCCAGAACCTGCTCGATGATTTTCATCCCTTCATCAATGATCTCATCCGATGCCGTCAATGGTACAAGAATACGGATGGTCGCGCCTTGCGTGCCACAGGACAGCAGGATCAGCCCCTTTTCACACGCCCGCGCGCAGATCGCGGCGGCGGCGCCCGCGCGTACGCCCGGCTTGCCGTGTTCTTCCAGGATGTCGAAGGCGATCATCGCACCCAGGCCACGTGCGCGGCTGACGGGCAGGAGTTTTGTGTTGGCATGCAGGCGGTCAATGTGGCGACGCAGGCTTTCACCAATCGTGTTGGCGCGTTCCACCAGCTTTTCATCGCGGATGATGTCCAGCACCGCCAGACCCGCCGCACAGGCCAGCGGCGCACCGCCATAGGTGCCGCCCAGACCGCCGGGGCCAACCGCGTCCATAAGTTCCGCGCGCCCGATCACGCCCGAAAGCGGCAGGCCACCGCCCATGGACTTTGCAACAGAGACAAGATCAGGCTGCACGCCGGAATGTTCGATGCCGAACAGGCGACCTGTGCGGGCGAAGCCGCTCTGCACTTCGTCGGCCACCAGCTTGATGCCGTGTTCGTCACAGATGCGGCGCAGGGCAACCAGCAGTTCGGTAGGCGCCACGCGGAAGCCGCCTTCGCCCTGCACGGGTTCGATAATGATGGCGGCGACGCTGGATGCCGGCAGATCGGCGGCGAACAGGAAGTCCAGCATGCGCAGCGTGTCCGCCACTTTCACCTCTTCCCCGTCAGGGAAGGGCAGATGATAGACTTCACCCGGCAGGGTGCCGAACGGGGCCTTGTATGGCTTGACCTTGCCCGTCATGGCCGATGCCAGCAGCGTGCGGCCATGGAACCCGCCGGTAAAGGCGATGATGCCGTTGCGCCCGGTGGCCGCGCGCGCGATCTTCACCGCGTTTTCCGTCGCCTCCCCCCCGGTGGAGAAGAAAATGGTCTTGGCCGGACCTTCAAACGGGGCCAGTGCATTCAGCTTTTCCGCCAGCGCGATATACGGCTCATACGCCGAGACCTGAAACGCGGTATGCGTGAAACGGTCAAGCTGCGCGCGCACGGCTTCCAGCACCTTCGGGTGGCGGTGGCCCACGTTCAGCACGGCAATGCCACCGGCGAAATCAACGTAGCGGCGACCTTCCACATCCCACAGTTCGGCATTTTCGGCCCGGTCGGCGAAAACAGGGGTGGATGTCGCCACCCCGCGCGGTACGGCGTGGTTGCGGCGGGCAAGAAGATCCTTGTTGGTCAGTGTCATGGCCTGTTTTCATCCCTGTGGGGTACATGGGGGCTGTGGGTACAGCCGTTTCGGTCATGTTCCACGTAACGGGTTCGCAACAGGGTGGGGAGGCGCTTTTTAAGCGATCAATGGTGACTGGATGTCACCACTTCCGCTTTATCCGCATGCAGTTGCGCTTCCAGCCATGTGCGCAGCATCACCATTGGCCGCGCCTGCCATGCCTGTTCCGTCGCGCGCAGGACATAGGCCCCCAGCGAGACATCATGCAGCGGGATGTCCGTAGTGGTGACCCGGACCAGGCGACCGGTCTGCAGGTCATCTTGCAGCAGGTAGGCATTGGCCAGTGCGATCCCTTCGCCCGCGCGCGCCGCCGCCAGCGCCAGATGCGCCTGCCATAACCGGCTGCATCCGGCCACGTGCGCGACCGCGACCGACTGTCCCGCAAACCACAGCCGCCATTCCGTATCATTGTCTTCAATCAGCAGCGGGGCGTGCAGCAGGTCAGCGGCCTTGCGCAGCGGATGGGCAAGGCGCTGCAGGCAGGCCGGGCTTGCGACCGGGAAAACCGGCGGCCGCGCAATCGGCAGGGCGCGTACGCGCGGTGCGATGGGGGCGGCGTTATGGTCGTTGATGTAGCGGATATCGGCATGCAGCACGGTGTCGATCCGGTCGGGATCAAACCGGCAGTCGGAATCAACGGGACGCAGCATCAGGTCCACACCGGGATAGGTCTGCCGGAAACTGGCCAGCCGTGGCAGCAGCCAGTGATAGGCGATCCCGTGCGAGCACGTCAGGGTTACCTGTGGCATCTGCCCGCGTATGTCCGCCGTGGCGCGGGCAAGCCCATCCAGCAGGGGGGCAATGCGGGTATGGTAATCATGCCCTTCGGGTGTCAGGCCACCTTCGCTGCGGTTGCGCAGGGCGACGCCAAGGCTGTTTTCCAGGTCGCGCAGGTGGCGGCTGACCACGGCATGATCCACCCCCAGTGCGGCCGCAGCACGACGGATGCCGCCGGTGCGCGCATAGGCCACAAAGGCGTTGAGGGCCGCAAGCGGCGGGATGTGGTAGCGCCATTCCATACGGTGTTGATGCTAGCATGAACGGGCCGGATCAAAAACAGCATGATCGCGCAATCCCGCTGCCGGGACCGCCTGCTGATCATGGGAAAGTTTCTGGTGAAGCGTTTTTTCAAAAAGCTTCAGAAAACACTGTCTTTCCGGGATAAAGGGGATGCCCGATAATTTCTGTTTCCATCAGAAAGGTATTTTAAATCCGGTGATTGCTGGGCCGGGATCCTGCAGGCGGCGCGGTAGTTCATGGCAAGGTGGATCGTTCCCCTTCCCATGGCAGGGGCATTCGGACAGTCACTGGTGAATGTCTTGGTTGTCGGATAAGACGGTGATGTTTCTTGTCTGGACGGATGTAGTGTGTTTCTGCGGCAGTTGACCTACCTGATAGCCCTTGACCGTTATCAGCATTTTTCCCGCGCGGCGGAAAGCTGCGGTGTCTCGCAGCCCGCACTGTCTGCGGCGATACGCCAGCTTGAAGCCGAGCTGGGTATTACCATCATCCGCCGCACCCGGCGTTTCAACGGCCTGACGGATGAAGGGCGGCGGGTGCTGGCTTGGGCGCGCCAGACGCTGGCGGCACTGGACGGATTGCGGCAGGAAGCGGCTTTCGCGCAGGAAGTGGCGGGGGGCACGCTGTCCATCGGGGCCATGCCGCCGGGGATGCAGGCCATCCCCCTGTTGCTGGAAAGCTTCCGCAGCGCCATTCCCGGCCTGCACCTGCAGGTCCGTATCGGGTCATGCGCGGATACCATCCATCGCCTGCGCCAGCAGCAGCTTGACCTGGGGCTGGTCTATCTGGACCAGATCGCGTCCGATGCGCCCTTTGACGTCCTGCCGCTTTTTACGGAGCAGCACGTGCTGGTGGCGGCCGAGCCCATTGTCCTGCCCACGGGGCGACGTGAGTGGGGTACTCTGGCCGATCTGCCCCTGTGCCTGCTCAGTCCCGAAATGCGTACGCGCCAGATCGTGGATGCCGCGTTCAGGGGGGCGGGGGTGACGCCCACCGTGGTGCTGGAAACAAATTCGCTGGAAGTGCTGTATGCGGAACTGCTGGCGGGGCGGCTGGCCAGCATATTGCCGGTCATGGCGCTGCCAACCCATACCGGGCATTGTCGCCTGCAGGTCCGCCCGCTTGGACCCTGTAGCGTGCCGGAGGTCGGGCTGGTGCGCCTGACCCAGTCCTTGCCGACCGCGCTGACGGCGCGGGTATGGGAAATTGCCAGCCATATGGACATGCGCGACATTTTTGCGGTTGGCTGAATACGGGTGTCCGGTCAGGGCGTGCGGTGCATGTTGCGCAGCACCTGCCGTTCAGCCTGCTGGAAGGCATTCCAGTCCTGCCGCGCGTCATTGTCATCCGTGGGGGTGGGCATGTCACGACTGCCGGTCTGCCCATGTTCATATCCCGTCGGGGATGACATGCCGATGGGCCGGTCGGAGCCGGGCAGCGGGGCGAAATGCGCCAATGGGGGTGTGGGGGGTATGGA
>NZ_VWPI01000170.1 GCF_015155755.1 Komagataeibacter sp. FXV3
CGCTCAACCGGGCAAGCCGCTCCTCAACATCAAAGAAACCAGGCTGTTTCATATCGCCATTCCCTCAACCAGAACCAGAGGAATGGAATCACACAGAAGGCCTCAAAACCAGTAGGTTTTTCGAACCCTCCAGGTGGAAAGCCGCGAAAATCACCGAATAATGGCGATACATACGGATTCCGGACATCCCCTCCTTTTAGATAGGCCTGCACATTCCTTTGGTTGTCGGCCTTTATATTATACGGGTCGTACTCGAGAGGTCGATCCATCGTGTCGCCACCAAGTGTCAGATCCGTCCAAGGTGACATCACGAAAGCGGCTGCGGGCAACGGCAATCCTAATGAGCGAAGTTTGAACATCACTGCCAGGGCCAGACCACCACCAGCAGAATCTCCAGCGATAATGATCTGCCTGGCAGAATAGTTCATGGACAGCAACCAGCGATATGCTGTGCACGCATCTTCCAGCGCTGCGGGAAACGGGTGTTCGGGAGCAAGACGATAGGCAAGTGAAAAAGTCATGATCCCTGCTTCGCGTCCAATCACTGCGCTAACTGGCCGCCATCCTTTTGGACTACCTAAAACATATCCTCCACCGTGCAGATAGAGCATGATTTTATGAGGGGCGGTCAGCTTGCCTGTGGACCATTCACCTTTGACAGGTCGCGTATTCACATCGGTAAACCGCAAATCAGCCGGAAGAGGAATGTTGTTAAGATAGAACGCATCCGCGCGTTGGCGCTGCTGGCGAAGCGAAGCATGTTCAGGGGTCGACGCAAAATAATCGGCGATGATGGTGCGGACATGATGCATATCTGGAGAAAGTCCCGCTGCATTTGCCCATGCTTCGAGTGCATTTTGGATAGATGCGTTACTTGCGCTGGTGTCCTTAGCTATTGCACAGATGGGCGGCAACAGGAGTGTGGCAAAAAAATATTTAAGCATGGAGCGACGTGATGCCTGGCCGCTCATAGAGGTGATATCGGGGTAATGTGGTAATTTATCCATAATTATGCACTCCTTCCGCTTATTAACACACAATATTTATGCTGCAAATGTCAACACCATAGGTATACTTTGTTGGTACTATTGCATTTAATGCTCATCGCGTTAATTCGTCCTGTTATTTTATTTTTTGTATATAGTATTATTTAATTTGTTCTTATATATCGATTCCGTGCTCGGATACTTTCATATCCACATTTTCTTCGCTGAAAGTTCCGATGCAGATACGCTAGATAGAATCCACAACATGAAAAATTGTTATTTTGACTACTAAAAACGACGCCAACCGTGGGGCTGGGTGTTTTGGCCGAAGCTCGCCTTGCTGTCTGATGGATAGAACGCCATCATGACGTCAACGTGAACAGAAATCGAAAATATATAAACCCCGAATAAAATAAATGTGCACGAAATATATATTATGTAATGTATTAATAGTTAATGGCCGCACAAGGTATAACATGTGTAATTAATCATATCCCACAATATGGGTTTCCCATTCATATATTGAAATTCCCAGATATCGCGTTCTAGGCTCAGACAACAAAAACAAGATAGCGGTCCAGATACAATGAGTGCAGGAGACCAGACATGGCCAGATGGGACACAGACCCTTGGGCGGGGCTTGTGTTTGCTGCAGGCGGTCAGCGAGGGCCACCGTTCCCTACCTGCCCTCATGACCCATGCAGGCTATACGCGCAGCACAACGCAGCGACTGGTAGCGGCTCTTGTACAAGGCCGCTGGCTCCGGCAAATGCCGGGCGACACCTATTTCCTCGGGCCACGCTTTCTGGAACTGGCACAGCACGCGCAGGAAGATAACCCCATAGCCGTAGTGGCCCGCCCCATCCTACGTGAACTGGGCCTAAAATCGCGGGATACCATCCATCTCGGTATCCGCGTCGAGAATGATGTCCTGTATCTTGACAAGGTCAACGGCCAGCGCGGATTGGAAATGCGTTCCCGCATCGGTCAGCGCATGCCCCTTGCCCTGACCGGTGTTGGACGTGCGCTCCTGCTGGATGACACAAAATCCGAATGGCGGCGTTTATATCGGGACGCGACAGAGAAAGGGACGTCTCCTGATCTGTGGCTGGAGCGGATGCACACCTACAGGAATACGGGCTGCGTGTTCGATCTCGAAGACAATGAAACGGGCATACATTGCGTCGCCGCTCCCCTGCGTGATGCACGTGGCTGCATCGTGGCTGCAATCAGCATTGCCAGCGCGGCGGTTTATCTTCCCCGCGCGCGCATGGAGGAACTATCCCCTATGGTTCTGAATGCGGCCGAAGCCATTTCGCGGCAAATGGGTTGGAAAGGACTGACTCATGAAATCGCTTGATCCCGCAAAGCCCGCACTACTGGGGCTGGATTGGGGTACATCGTCGCTACGCGCATGGCTGCTCGACGCGCAGGGTATCATCTTGCATACCCATCATGCCCGACAGGGAATTCTCCATCTGCCGGATGGTGGTTTTGCGCAGGTTCTGTCAGACATCCTCGCACAATGGCGGCTGAATGATCCGGTGCCCATGCTGGCCTGTGGCATGGTGGGAAGCATCAACGGCTGGCGGGAAGTATCCTATCTTCCCTGTCCAGCATCCTTGTGCCAACTCGCCGACGGACTGGGCCTGCAGCCTACGGCCCACGGCATGCTGCATATCGTCCCGGGCCTGCTGAAGGACGGTTCCCTACCCGATGTGATGCGCGGCGAGGAAACGCAGATTGTCGGAATAATGGGAACTGATGGGAACAGCCATCATACGGTTGTCCTGCCAGGCACACACTCCAAATGGGCGCAAGTACAAGGGCAGATTATCACAGAATTCCGGACATTCATGACGGGTGAACTGTTTGCCGTTCTTATGCGGCACAGCATCCTTGGTCGCCTGCCCTCAACAGCGCCACCTGATGACGGCTACCGTGATGAGGCTTTTGCCATGGGGGTCCGTACCGCTCAGTCTGGCATTCCTCTTGCTGGTCGCCTGTTTTCGGCCCGCACCGTTGTGCTGCGCAACAGGCTGGAACGCGCCTATACCGCCGATTATCTGTCCGGTCTGCTGATCGGGGAAGAAATCCACGCTGGCATGGCCGCGTTGGAGGCCACTCAGCACGCCACGCCTGTTCTTGTAGGCGAACGCGCATTGTGCCAGCGATATCGGCTGGCGTTTACGGTACTGGGGCACCCCCCACCTTCAATAGCGGGAAATACTGCGCCTGCCGGCCTGTTCCGGCTAGCCTGTGCCGCCCACCTGCTTGACCGGACTCCGTCCCATTTACACGACCAGAAAGGAGCTGTCATATGACCTGCTTCGACACGGCATTTACCCGTTGCCCTCTCATCGCCATCCTGCGCGGCGTGCAACCGCACGAGGCGCTCGACATCGGCCGCGTGCTGGTTGACACCGGCTTTACCATTATCGAAGTTCCCCTCAATTCACCCGCACCCTATCAGAGTATCGCTCTGCTGCAGGATACATTCGGGGACCGGATCCTGGTGGGGGCAGGCACCGTTACATCCCCTGATGCGGTGGGCGAGGTTGCCAGCCATGGGGGGCGGCTGGTTGTCATGCCCCACGCCGATCTGGCGGTGATCACGGAAGCCAAGAAGCGCGGCATGATCTGCACCCCCGGCGTGGCGACCCCAACCGAAGGGTTCGCAGCTCTTCATGCCGGGGCGGATGCCCTCAAGCTGTTCCCGGCGGAACAGCTGGGCACGAAGGCCCTGACTGCGTGGAAAAGCGTCTTCCCGCGTAGCACCCGTTTCATTCCCGTAGGGGGGATTACTCCTGATAACATGCAGTCCTATCTGGCTGCGGGCGCTGCGGGTTTTGGTCTGGGGTCGGCGTTATATCGTGCTGGAAATACAGCCGCGGACGTTGGGCGTGCAGCCGACCGTTTCATGAAGGCCCTATCCTGAATCTGTGCACCGTCCGAAGTAAAAATAACAATAACAGGAAACAAAAATGAAGATTACAGCACTACGTACCTACATGGTTCCGCCGCGCTGGCTGTTTCTCAAGATCGAAACGGATGAGGGAATTGCCGGCTGGGGGGAGCCGGTCGTGGAAGGCCGCGCCGCAACCGTTGCCGCCATGGTGGAAGAACTGTCCGATTACCTGATCGGCAAGGACCCCTTCATGATCGAGGACCACTGGAATGTCATGTACCGCGCTGGTTTCTACCGCGGTGGCGCCATCCACATGAGCGCGATTGCCGGTATTGACCAGGCGCTGTGGGATATAAAGGGCAAGGCTTTCGGCATGCCGGTATGGCAGTTGCTGGGTGGTAAATGTCGTGACCGCATCCGGGTCTATTCATGGATTGGCGGCGACCGCCCTGCCGATACGGCCCGTGCCGCAAAGGATGTGGTTGCCCGCGGTTTTACGGCAGTAAAAATGAACGGTACGGAAGAAATGCAGTTCATCGACAGTCATGAGAAAGTCGATGCGGCCATTGCCCGTGTTGCCGCCATCCGGGACGCGGTGGGACCCTATATCGGTATCGGTGTGGATTTTCATGGCCGGGTCCACAAACCCATGGCCAAGGTGCTGGCGCGTGAACTGCAGCCTTTCGATCTCATGTTCATAGAAGAGCCGGTATTGAGCGAAAATTTTGATGCCCTTCCTGAAATAACGGCCCATTGCTCCGCTCCGATCGCCCTGGGAGAGCGGCTGTTCTCGCGCTGGGATTTCAAGAAAATACTCGAACAGGGCTGCGTGGACATCATTCAGCCCGATCCGTCCCACTCTGGCGGTATTACCGAAACACGCAAGATCGCTGCCATGGCGGAAGCCTATGATGTGGCGGTGGCACTACACTGCCCTCTGGGGCCGATCGCACTGGCGGCCAACCTGCAGCTTGATGCGCTGTGCTACAATGCCTTCATTCAGGAACAGAGCCTGGGCATCCATTACAATAAAAGTAATGACCTGCTGGATTATGTGAATGATCCATCGGTCTTTTCCTACGTTGATGGCACCGTGGCCATTCCCGACGGACCCGGACTGGGAATTGAGATCAACGAGGATTACGTCAGGGAAAAAGCCGCCGAAGGCCATCGCTGGCGCAACCCCGTCTGGCGCCATGCAGATGGTTCGGTAGCGGAGTGGTAAGACCATCGCGCGTACAGAATGCCCCCGTTTCCTGTCCTGTCCCTAAAAAGGTCTGCCATTCCCATAAACAAGACAGAATAACATAGCGCATGCACCTTAATGGGCATGCAGGAGAACAAGACGTGTCGGATCAACGCACTCTCTCCATGTCCGGTCTTGCGGCAATGCCGGATGATGATGATAGCCTCAGCCCCCTCATGTTGCTGCGCCCCTACTGGCGGGTAACCCTTGCGGCATTTCTGGGCTGGTTTCTCGATGCATTCGATCAGGTTGCCCTGCTTTTGTGCCTGCCCGATATTGGCAAGAGCCTCGGCGTGGGGCTGACGGCCATGGGGCTGGTCATTACGGCTCAGAGTGTCGGGCGCATTCTGGGCAATACCAGTTGGGGCTGGCTGTCCGACCGGTATGGCCGCAAGCTTACATTCATGATCGGCGTGTTGTGGTTTGCAGCATTTTCCGGTTTTACGGCACTGGTATGGACCTATCTGGGCATGCTGGTTGTGCAGTTCCTGTTTGGTATCGGGTTCGGGGGGGAATGGACCGCCTCTGCCTCGCTGCTTATGGAAAGCGTGCCGCCACGGGCACGCTCGCTGGCCTCGTCGATCATGATGGCAGGGTATGAATGTGGTTTCTTCGCCGCTGCTGCCGTGCAGGCTGTGGTCCTGCCCTACTGGGGGTGGCGGGCCATGTTCCTGATTGGTGTCATTCCGGCCATCCTGGCCATCTTCATCCGCCGTGATGTTGCTGAAAGTCCGGTCTGGCTGCGCCTGCAGGCCACGCCCGCCTCATCCGCCACAACGCGTTCGCGCACCGGATTCAGACTGGATGGCGCAGCACTTCAGGCGTTGCTGTTCATGGCAGTCCTTCAGTTCCAGAATGCCGCGATATATAGTTTTTACCCCACTCTGTTGCGCAAGGTACAGAACCTGACCCCGGCCGAGGTCTTTCCCCTGCTGGGCTGCTACTGCCTGGGTTCACTGATTGGCAAGCCGCTCTGTGGTCTACTGGCCACACGGATGGGAGAACGAACGGTATTTGTCACATATTTCCTGATCACGATCGTGGATATCTGGCCTTTCATTTCCGCAAATTCCATGTGGGTGCTGGCTGGGGCCGCGTTGGTCATGGGGCTGTTTGGCAACAGTGTTTTTGCCCTGGTGCCGCATTATCTTTCGCAGCGCTTTCCCTCGGCCAACCGTTCCTTCGGCATGGGGTGCAGTTACGCCGTGGCGGCGCTGGGCCAGGGCGTATGCGGCTTCGTCGTGCCGTGGCTGGGCGGTCAGTGGGGCCTGCCGCAGGCCATTGAAAGTTCGGTCGTCATCGGCACGTTCATGGTGGCGGCAGTCATTTTCTACCAGCCACCAACGCTGCCCGGAAGGCATATGGAAGGTGAGGAAAGCATCACCCCATGATTCCCTCTTTCGCATTGGGCATCAGCGATGCCCAGGAACCTGTCTATCTGCCGCGACCGGATTATGACCCCGTCTGCCTTGATCCATCCTTTGCGTCCTGCCTGCTGGCCCATAGCGAGGTGGAATGTCTGGCGCGTGGCACCGAATGGGGTGAAGGCCCCGTCTGGTTTGGCGATGGGCGCTATCTGCTGTGGAGTGACATCCCCAATGACCGCATCCTGCGCTGGTCGGAGGAAACACGGCGCACATCCGTGTTCCGTGCGCCCTCACGGCATGCCAATGGCAATACACGCGACCGGGGCGGGCGCCTGATTACCTGTGAACACGAAAGCAGACAGGTCACCCGTACTGAATATGATGGTACGATTACCATTCTGGCCAGCCGGTTTGATGGAAAGCGACTCAACTCGCCCAATGATGTTGTCGTAGCCCGGGATGGTGCGATCTGGTTTACCGATCCGGATTACGGCCTGCTGAGCGCTTATGAAGGCGGCGGGACGGAAGCGGGAGAACTGCCGACCGGACTGTACCGTCTGGACACCGACGGCAGGCTCCAACAGGTCGACACGGAATTCATCAATCCCAACGGGCTGTGCTTTTCTCCCGCAGGAGACATTCTTTACGTCATTGATAGCGGTAGCCTGCCCAATACCATATGGGCCTGCGAACTGGATGCCGGGCGGACACGTATTGCCGCCCGTCACCTATTGATAGAACCGGCCCCCAATGCCCGTGCGGACGGCCTGCGTTGCGATATGGATGGCAATCTGTGGTGCGGCTGGGGCGGTGGCCCGGATCTGAACGGTGTGATGGTATTCGGCCCTTCCGGCCGGCCCCGCGCCCATATTCCTTTACCCGAACGATGCGCCAATCTGTGTTTTGGCGGCAGGCGCCGTAACCGACTGTTCATGGCGGCATCACACGGGCTTTATGCGCTTTATGTGGGCATACAGGGCCATCTTTAGCTGGTCTTTTGGTGTTTCCACGTACGAGCTGCGACGAACCGAGTTCCGTTTTACATCGGCTGTATATAGTATTTTCTGCACCCCAACCGGGCCTCACCCAGGTTAGCGTGGTTAGGCAAGCTGCTTCTGACGCCAGTATCAATCATGTCTTCTTCTACCAGAGATTTGCGATCGGAGACATGTCTACATGTAAAGGACCGTCTGTCATTGTGCTATACGGAGGCCCCGCGCACTCAAGCCGGAGGCATTGTCATGACAATGCTGCGGGCTCTGGCCGATCATGGCCTATGTGGACCATGACTCACCGTATTGTTTCCGCCTTCAGCCCGTCCGCGGATAAGGCGCGCCGTCTGTATCGATGTTATTGCCGTTCGCGGACGTGCTAGCACTACTTTGGCAGAATGTGTTGCGAGGTCTGGAGTAGAAGGTTTCCACAGTGGGGGCATTGCCCGATGGGTGGTCGCAGGATGCGATCAAGAATGGCCTGTCGTATTGCTGGCAGACTGGGCT
>NZ_VWPI01000171.1 GCF_015155755.1 Komagataeibacter sp. FXV3
ATCTGGTCATCAATCGGCCTGACCAGGTCTGGTGTTCCGATATCACATATATTCCCATGAAACGGGGATTTCTCTATCTCGTGGCGATCATGGACTGGTTCACGCGCAAGGTCCTGTCCTGGCGTCTATCGAACACGATGGACGTGGAGTTCTGTATCGAGGCGCTCCGGGATGCGCTGATGCGCTACGGCACCCCGGAAATTTTCAATACTGACCAAGGGTCACAATTCACGACGCCCCGTTTTACCGGGCTCCTGGAAGAGCGTCAGATCCGCATCAGCATGGATGGGCGCGGTCGCTGGCTGGACAACGTGTTTATCGAGCGTCTGTGGCGGTCGCTGAAATATGAATGCGTCTACCTGCACGCGTTCGAGACCGGATCAGAGCTGAGGGCCGGGCTTGGCAGATGGATCGCCCATTATAACGAAAGGCGTCCGCATATGGCGCTGGCTGGACGTACGCCCGATGAGGCGTATCATGACGTGCCGACATCATCTGGTCCGGGGTTAACCCCGGACCAGATGGCCAACAGCAACGCTGTCAGAAGGGCGGCATAACGACAACCGGGTATAGCTTATCAAGCCCGCAAAACTGTCCGAACGGACGGGACCACCTCACGATTTAGTAATAATATTTAATATTTCGTTAATGAAACATAAATTATTTAATATATTGAATTTTATAAATTTAAATAATGAATGCCGTTATAATATAAAATTCTCAATTAGAAATAATATCAGAAAATTTTTACTACACCACGCGCTAATGAACTTTTTATTTGGTCAATAAAAGCTGACCGCTGTGGCGGGTCTTTATACATGATTGCATTTTGCAAGTTAGTATGACTAGTACCTTCAACATTCACAAGAACAGGCTTGTATTCTCCTACTCTGTCAGGATCTTTCTCCAAGCGATAAGTCATAAATATTATGTTAACCTGAGGATCTTTCTTAACCTCTGTTGTTCTCATAAAGCCCGCACGGCCTAAAATGTACTGATAAACTTGTTCAGGGATAACTGCGACGATCTTTGATTTCCAATGATGATGAAAATATCCCTTACGGATAAGCTGGGTGATATAACGTTTATAAACGTTATCCCAATTAAATCCATATGTAGGCTTCTTTTCCAAATCTTCACCAATCCGTAAAGCTTGATAGGCAGGGAATACTGACCCTGTAATATCGATCGCTTGAAGCTCAACGGATAAGAACTGTTCAATTTTATTATCTTTCTTTACATCTGCGATAACAAAATCAACATTGCCAAAACCCTCCATCTTGACTTCACGTGCAATCTGCGGGTTATGCGGTTTATCGCCTGGCCAGCAATGATCAATAACCTCTTTCAAAAAATCGACCGCATAGAAGCGTTTAGGACAAACAAATATCAACTCCGGTCCTTGCATCGATTTACGTGGTGCTGGCTTCCATAGGCTACAAACGGGGTACGGCTCATTAGGTAACTGCGTACTGCGTTTTGGGCATCGAGACTGGATGTAGGGACATTCAAAATCAGTGTCTGTAGGATCAATACCCTTTACCGCACGCCGGCCCAACACCTCTCCAACAATCGACTCAGGTTCAAACGGCAATCGAAAGTTCCTTGCGTGAATTTATTTTCATTTGTTTAGAAGCCATTTCCGTAGTGTCTGCAATAAGAAGAGCTTCAGCTACACTTTTCCCCAAGAGGGGGGGGACCGCATTGCCGACCTGTACAAATTGCTCTGTAATATTCCCTTTAAATGTAAACAAATCAGGGAAGGATTGCAGCCGTGCGGCTTCACGGACTGTGAATGATCGGTCTTGTACGGGATGAATATAGGCACCCCAATGCACATCGCATTTTGTCAATACTGTACAGGAAAGATCCGTTTTTCTTGGCCTTCCATAACGTTTGGTATGATCGCTGCGCTTAGCCAGCTTCATACCAGCCGGTAAAAGATCAATCGGTATATCTCGCCATGATCCACCAGCTGGGATATGACGCATCCGCTCCACGTTAATATTCGATAGTCTGGACGCCGAATGATTCTGCACAATGGTGCAGTCACCACGCAATAAGGCTTGATAGCTATTCTGTGGACGTGTCCTATATGGTCTTGGTTCTGCACGATCTCCATTCTCTAACTTTGGAAGATCGGAGATAGCATTCCAAATATTTACGAAAGGCCTTAACCCAGGCCCATGCGTAGGTTCAGGAAACAGGATTGGTGCATCAGTGCGCGTCGCAATAAAAAATACTCGTCTCCGTTCCTGCGGTACCCCATATTCTTCTGCACGCAACACTTTCATATCAACACGATAACCAAGGCTTTTCATGCCTTCAAAAATCTCATGCACAATGCCACCCCCAGCGATTGACATGATCCCAGTGACATTTTCCATTACTAACCAGCGAGGTTGAATACCTTCCACAATCCGAAGATATTCACGAAACAGACCCGCACGCGGATCATTGATGCCACGTTGATGGTTATAAACAGAATATCCCTGGCATGGGGGGCCGCCAACCATCACATCGATCTCGCCCTTCTTTACGCCCGCAGCCTTCAGCAATTTCTGTGCGGTAACATTCTGAATCGGCCCACCAATGAATTTCGCTTCTGAATGGGTTGCCGCGAAAGTTTCCCCCGCCCGATCATCATAATCCTGACCTGCCAAGACATGAAAACCCGCCTGCCGGAAGCCTTCCGACAATCCGCCAGCCCCACAAAAAAGATCCATGACGGTCATATTATGACGCGGTTTCATTGGCGTCCTCTACGCTTCGAGACAGTCAGGGGAAGAGGCAATTGCTGTTCATCCCCTTCTACACGCTCAATCAATAAACTGATCGCATGACGACCTAACCATGCCTTTGATACCTTTGAACGAGCAGCAATCTGATCAAAAGCAGCATATTCATCTTCAGACAGATTGACTGTGATCCGGTTCTTTGATGACACGGTTTGCCTCATTACGCCGCAAAGTGCAGCACTTTGCATTTTTGTAACTTTAAGGATTCCGTATGTCAATTTAGCTCTTATCTGTTCGCCTCATCACCTGACTGAGCAGGAGACCTACTTCATACTTACCCAACAGCGCAGCCAGAAGCGACCTGCACCAGCGATGCAATGGTGTATGAAGACCAGGTATTTATGGGTAGGCGTAATGTCGGTTCCAAGTATGTCTATGGGTTGTGATCAGGAAGGCTGTCAGGTCGTCAAACGATTGGTCTGTCAGATACGGCTGTCTGGACCATGTTCGTCCTACGACCCACCCGACCGAATAGTCATGACACAGGGCTGGTCCACCTTCGTCTCGTTGGCTGTTTTCTGGCAGGCGGTAATCCGGTCCCGATTGGCGTCCACAAGCCGGTTGGCCCGGACCATATGCCGCAGGCTTTCAGGATTGTCGGCCTCCATCATCAACGCCCCAGACTCCCACCGATCCTGTCCGCCCACGATAAAGGAGGCCACGCGCGTCCCCACTGACGACGGCAGGAGATAAGTCAGGATAGGCGAGAACCCGATCCCGACAGCCAGACAGGCCAGCCCGACCTTCAGCACCCACCAGCTCTGCCGGTCCCGGGTGCGCGCCTGCCCGACAATGTCGGTCAGTTGCTGCCGCTCCGCCTGAACCGCACGGATCGCGGTATGAAAGGCGGCCTGCATGTCCTGAGTGACAGAAAGCCCTGCCTGTCGTACCCCCTGCCCATAGGCCTGCGGCGTCATCTTCAGCGTCGGACTGGCCTCGATCGCCTTCATGCGCGCGCCCACGTCGTTCAGGGCCTTGACCAGTCTGGCCAGGTCCGGCGTGTAGTCAGGCGGCCGGTTGTCCCGCCATGCCTGGGGCAGCGCTTCCACACTGCGCCGGAGCACCGTCATTTCGGCGCACAGATCCTCAAAGGCACGGGCTGCCGGATCCGTCTCGCTCATGATGGAACCATCCCCTCATCCAGATTCAGTTTTCTGGCACGTCCAATCCTGACCAGCCTCTTGCGTTCCGGCCCTTTCCTGCTTCCCGAAAAGCAGCCGCCTTCGCCCTTCTTCCATTGCCAGGAGCGTAAGCCTGTTGGGCCGACTGTCTGAAGCCGCGTTCTGAATACTCCGTCGCAATCTTTCCGCATTACGCGGACTACTCAGAAGATGTGCTGTCTCCTGACAAACGGCTTGTTCTTTTTCCTGCACAACATACCTCCCCTGGTAGCCTGCTCCCGATCAGGCAGCCCGTTCCAGCCCCAGATGTGTCACGAACGGATCAAAGTCCCGGTCACTGTAAAGGAGCCGATACCCGCTTACGATGCACCGTGTGGCAATCAGGGTATCAATGGTCTTCCGGATGGTGATGCCTCTGCCGCGCAGGTCACGAAAATATCGTGCCGCCTCGATCATGACATCACGTCCCCCGATCTCGACCAGATCCAGGGCACCAAGCATCCGCCGTGCCTTGTTGAAATCCCGCTCACTCGCAAATCCCTGGAGAACTTCCGTCATCATCAGATCCCCAATGGCGACAGGTTCTTCTCCCAGAAGCCGGTCCAGAACATCAACCTGTGGCGTCACCGTACCCCGGAAGAAATCGATCCAGACCGAGGAATCCACCAGAATCATGCGTCAGAACGCATGGCATCGAGATCACCCTGCCAGTCGAGCTTTCCCCGCAAGGTACGGAGTTCCCGCTGCTGCTTCAGCCTGATCAGCGTCCGCAACCCGAGTTCGACCGCTTCCTTCTTGGTTTTGACGCCAGACGCCTTCAGTGCGTCGGTCATGAGGGTATCATCAATAATGATGTTGGTTCGCATGATGTGTATCTCCTCAACAAATAATACACATTAACATCACCCGTCTCAAGCAGATTACATCCCCATATCCATATCCCGCCCCCTGGAGCGCAACAGCGAGCGCGTGCGCTGCGGCTGCAATCCCTGATCGAGCGTCGATCCCTTCCGGACGCCCAGTTCGTGCCCCTTCTGCCGCAGGAGGGATTCAAGCTGCGCATCCCGCTTCAGCTCCCTGAGCGCCACACCCTGCTGCTCGCGACTCAGCCCGTCCCACGCCTTCACGAACCGCGTGGCCCGCAACTCGGGGGAATGCCGCACCTTGTCCTCGTGCTCCAGCCCCTCGACCAGCCTGCGCGCCCGTGCCGGCCCTTCCAGCCCGTACAGGGCCTGCCGGATCTCCGGCTCATGCTTCACGGCGGTTTCCAGAGCGATCACCGCCCCGGGCCTTAGCCGTTCCAGGGCCGTGCTGGCGTCAAGCCATGCCTTCTTCTGGTGCTCCAGCACCGGCAGGTCCTGCTCCACCATACGCCCGATGTCCCGCACCGCCCGCGCATACTGCTCCACCGCCTGGTGGAGCGGATCACCACCCGGCACGAACCCGCCCAGCCCGGCCGGCACCTGCGCGCGCTGCACACGCGGCAGCCGTAACCCGGCAAAGGGAGAGGCGGGAGCCTCACGCCCGGCCCCATTTTTCCCCTTACCGGCCCCGGCATCCATCCCGGCCGACACATCTTTTTCCGCCGTCCGGCTACGCCCCCGTACGGACAGGTCCAGCCCGTCGAACATCCCGCGCTTCCGCTGCGCCGGTGCCGGATCTGGCGTACGGACAGCTTCGGCCTGCCTGTCCTTCCGGGGGCCAGCGACGGCCTTCTCACGCCCCACCACGATCTCGCTCTCGGGGACATATAGCCCGCGCCGCCGCGCGAACCCGGCATCCCGATCCCGGACCTGCGGGTAATCCAGCGTGGTATCCTTCAGCCGCTCGCGCGACAGCCGCTTCACCAACCCGTCCCGGTCGCCCACATCATCCCGGCCCCAATGGACGGACACGCTCTCCCGGTGGCGCGACAGCGCCACATAGGCCCCGTGCCGGTCCATGCTCCCCGTCGCCAGCACATGCGCCCGATCCACCGTCACACCCTGCGATTTGTGGATGGTGGCCGCATAGCCATGATCCAGCGCGTCATAATCCGCCACCGACACGGACACGACCCGACCGCGCCCGGTCCCACCCGGCCCGTCGAGCTGCACCGACAGCACGAGATCCCCGGCATCAGGCGACCCCACAATGCCCCGCACCGTGCCCAGCGTGCCGTTCTTTACCCCCAGCTCCCGGTCATTGCGCAGGAAGTAGATACGCTCCCCGTCCGCGAACACCCGCTCGCCCTGGACGGTCGGCACCAGCACGTCGTCACCCAGCTCACCCGCCTCCCGCCGGATGGCGCGTGCCGCCTCGTTCAGCGCCCGCACATCGACACGCCGGTGCGCCAGCATGATCTGGCTGTCCTCTGGCGCGGCCTGCCGGGCTTCCTCCCATCCGGCCACCACCCCAGCCCGCGCCTCTTCCAGCGTCTCATGCCCGCGCACCAGGCCGGCCGCCTCATAGCGCTCCAGCGCCCTATCCGTCCGCCCGGTCGCAAGCGCCTTCGTGGCCGCCTGCTGCCAGTCTTCACGCTGCCGGCGCACGGCTGTGATTTCCACCGACCCGACCCGCTCGGCCACCGCCCGGAATGCCCCGCCGGCCTCGATCGCCTGCAACTGCTCGGGATCGCCAACCAGAACCACCTTGGCCCCGGCCCCGCGCGCGACCGAAAGCACCCGCTCCATCTGCCGTGACCCCACCATGCCGGCCTCATCCACCACCAGCACGTCCCCGCGCTCCAGCAGGTCGAACCCACGTTCCCACGCGTGCTCCAGGGAGGCCAGCGTCCGGCTTTCGATCCCGGCCCCCGCTTCCAGACCTTCCGCCGCGATCCCCGACAGCGCCGCCCCGCGCACCCGGTACCCGGCCTCTTCCCATGCCGCGCGGGCGACACCCAGCATGGTGCTCTTCCCCGTCCCGGCATACCCGACCACCACGGACAGGTCGCGGGACTTCGTGACCTCGCCCACCGCCAGCGCCTGCTCGTCCCCAAGCCCGTCCCGCGCCATCGCTACCCGACGCACCGCCAGCGGCACCGCATGACCCTGGGACTGCCCCATCGCAAGCGACGCCTTTTCCAGACGCTGCTCGACCCCGATCATCTCCCGTGTGGAGAACCGCTCCCGCCCGTGCCCGTCTTTCCCGAGGGCGACCAGCTCCGGACACGCCGCCACCCGAACCATGACAGCACTGAACTGTTCCGCGTCCGCCGTGTGCCGGTCCACGAACCGCGCCAGGTCCTGGCGGGTGAATGTGCTCTGCTGTCGGGTCAGCGCCTCCAGCGCCACATGCGGCTCGGCCAGCAACCTTTCCCCATTGCGCCGCGCGATCTCCAGATGGTCGGCAACCCGCTCACACGGTTCGCCGCGCTCCGGCCGGCGTGACCCTGCGGGTCCGATCTTGTTCTGCGGCTCAAGGTCGATCCCCTGTGCGGCAAACGACCGATGGTCGATCCGCACATCCAGGTCCAGCTCGGCCAGACGTTCATTGGCGAGCGACGCCCACCGCTCTCGCCATGTCAGCAGCAGATCCTTGTCATTCCACGAACGCTCTTTCGCACCGAACCCGATGGAAGGCTGATTCTGCGCCAGCCCCAGGCCTTCATGCCGCAGCCGTGCCGCCACGATCAGTCGCGCCGTTCTTCCAGCCGCTGCAAGCGCTTCTCCAGCGTTGAGAGCTTCAGCAGGATGCCACGCTGCGTCTCCCGGATTTCCGTCAGCAGACGGATCATGAACTTGAGCGGATCGTCCTCCCCTTTCTGCTCCATCAGGTCCAGAATCCGGCGTGATGTCGTATGCGCCCCTGCCGCCTCGTTCAGGATGCGGGATTCCGTCTCGTCTTCCATGCACAGCCTCCCCGGTTCTGACTTCGATCCGCCGCGTGGACAGCATCACATGGGCATGGGGCTTCACCTGCCCATCTTCGCCAATATCCCAATGCACATTGAGATCGGCCACCATGCCACGTTCCACGAACTG
The DNA here is from genome assembly GCF_015155755.1 of Komagataeibacter sp. FXV3. Lineage (GTDB taxonomy): Bacteria > Pseudomonadota > Alphaproteobacteria > Acetobacterales > Acetobacteraceae > Komagataeibacter. Next base: position 7,885 of record NZ_VWPI01000171.1, read on the forward strand.
CTCCCGCACGAAATCCCGTGCCAATGCGATCCCCTGCGCCTGGGTCATTTCGCGCGGGATTGAAAACTCTACCTCGCGGGCAAGCTGGGCATCCTTGCGCTTCTCGATCGCCTCGACCTCGTTCCATAGGATCGCACGATCGAGAAACCGTTCCGGCGCGCCATTGGGTAGCAGGATCTCGGAATGCACCACGCCGCTCTTGTTGGAAAAGTCATGGTCGCGATCCAGCCGCAAATCATGCAGGCGGGACGCCGCACGATAGGCCGCCGCCGCCACGGCGCTCCGGCCGGTGGCGCGGCTGATGACCTTTGCATGCAGGTGATAGATCGCCATGAGCACGATCCTATCACACCGCTTAAGCGCACGTCACGAAGTGACGTATAAGCGCGCACTCACATTTTACTGCGCCACAAGGGTTGATTGCTCTGGATGAGTGACGCGGTTCTCGCCTGTATGGTAGAGTATGACACGGATCAGCAGGATAGGGGACCGGAAATGCGCAGGCCACGGGACATTGATGCGGAACTGAAGGCGCTTCAGGAAAAGGCGAAGCAGCTTAAGGCGCAACGGACCATCCAGCTCGGCGAACTGGTCGAGGCGACGGGAGCCGATACCCTGTCGATCGAGGCGCTGGCCGGGGTGCTGCTTGCGGCTGTCGAACAGGCGGACGGCAAACCCGAAGCCGTCGCGAGGTGGACCGAACGGGGGATGGCGTTCTTTCAGGCCGGCGCAAAAAAGGGCGGTCGGAAAGGAACCGGAAACGATCAGAACGGAGCTTCTGGCGCTTGAAAGACGGATCAGGAAGCAGGCGGCCCTGATCCATCGCCATCAGGCACGAAAGGCACGCACCGACATGCGCGACTGGGCGAAGGCGCGACGGGAACGCACCCATCATCTGATCGAACTGGGCGGCCTGGTCCAGAAGGCGGGACTGGTCGATCTGACCGATGATGACCGCGCTACCCTGCTCGGGGCCTTCCTGGACATTGCGGGGCAGCTTCGGGAGGGCAGGAATACCGCGTCAGGCGACCTGAAAACACGCTGGAGGCGTGCGGGGCTTCATGCCTTCGACAGGGACCGGGAACAGGACTGACGACGCAACACGATCATCTGATCTGTCCGCTATCGAATGCAAACGAAACCCTGAACCAGAACGGGAGAACCGAGGTCCATGTATTACGGCAAGAACGCCTTTTCTCTGCTCCTACGTTACACCCTTGCCCATGAGATCGAAGAGTGGGGCTGGGACATCGGCGACCATACATATGGTGCCAAGGGTTCTCCCATCATCATAGAAGCCGAATATGCCGGCCTGAAGATCGGGAAATACTGCTCGATTGCCCGCGAGGTGCTGATGATCCTGGGCAATCACCGACCGGACACGATCACCACCTACCCGTTCAAGAACCAGTGCAATTTCTGGCCCGAAGCAGCGGATGCAACCGATGACCATTCCACCAAGGGGGATATCGTCATTGGCAACGACGTCTGGATCGGCGCGCGGGCCAACATCATGTCGGGTGTCACCATAGGATCAGGCGCGATCATCGCCACGGCGGCCGTGGTGACCAGGGACGTGCCGCCATATGCCATCGTGGGCGGCAACCCGGCCCGGGTCCTCAAATACCGCTTCCCCGAAAAGACCATCGGGCGTCTGCTTGCAGTCGCCTGGTGGGACTGGCCTGAAGCATTGATACGAGAACGGATGCCCCTCCTGATGAGCGACGATATCGACGCTTTCCTGCGCGCTTTTGAAAAAGGACCCGCACAGGAAAAATCATGATGCAAAAACTGTTTTTGCTCCTTGTTGTCCTGCCGATCCTCTTCCGGCCTGCTTCAGGCTTTGCCCAGGGCAGAGGAGACTGGCTGCCTCAGTCGGACGTTAAATCTCCCTATGCGGCCTTGTCTGTTCCGACAGCACTGAAGCCGGTGCCGGATTCTCTGGCGAGCCTGTTGACCAAAGGCTATCGGATCACGACCACAGCGGATTATGGCGGCTCAGGAGCCCTCTTCACGCTGGTCTGGCAAAGGCAGACCGTAATCTGTGTTCTGACAGCGCCTGTGCCAGGCACGGATCAGAACGTCCCGACATCGCGCTGCTGGGCCCTGAACTGAGTTTTGCAGGCCGGACAGATTGGAAACCGTGTCTTACGCGACATCCTCTGGCTGCCCGATGAGGACCGCGCAACCCTGTTCGGAGCCTTCCTGGATATTGCAGGGCGGCTTCAGGGCGGCGATGATACTGCTTTGGTTGACCTGACAGCACGCTGGAGACGTGCGGGGCTTCATGCCTTCGACAGGCACCGGGAAACAGGACAGGACAACAGGCAGACGTGACCATGACCGACCACGAGATACGATCATCCGGAGCTGACACAGTGCGCGAGCTTACGACCCGGATTGTCACAGCCTATGTCAGCAGTCACACGGTTCCGGCGGATACCCTGCCCGGCCTCATCGCCACGGTGTTTCAGGCGCTCGGAAGTCTGGGACAGGCGACGACCGGAACACCGGATCTGGTACCGGCCGTGCCCGTGAAAAAATCCGTGTTCCCGGATTACATCGTCTGCCTGGAGGACGGGAAGAAGCTGAAGATGCTCAAGCGTCATCTCCAGTCCTCCTACGGCATGACGCCCCAGCAATATCGGGCAAAATGGGGCCTGCCGGAAAGCTACCCGATGACCGCCCCATCCTATTCGGCACAACGGGCTACCCTGGCACAGGAAAGCGGACTGGGGCGGACCATCAGGGCGACACCGGAGCCTTCGCACATACCGGAAGATAAAGTTCCGGTCACGCGTCTGCCAGAGAAGAAACGCGGACGCAGGCCGAAACTGGCCTGAAGGTCCAAACAAGGAGAAACGGGACATGAAGACGGATCATACCGATCGCGATGACTGGGAAGCCTGGAAGGACGAAGCGACACGCCGGGCACTGGCCGAGGCTGATGCCGGATTGTTCATCAGTGGTGAAGCGGTGAAGGCATGGGCGGCCAGCCTCGGGACCGATCATCCCCTTCCTCTGCCACAACCCGGGCAATAAGGGTAACGCTCTCGCACACCGCAGGAAGGTGGCGCAGAGTGCAATGGTTACGACTATCCCTGATGCATTGATGGAACGACCGTTTCACGACCCTACGGCTACCCATGTGACGACCCATCGACATACCCAAGGCCGACATCGCGCCTACCCATAAGTAGTGGTTCTTCATACACCATTATTGCACTACTGGTGCGGATGCTCAGGCACCTGCCTGCCGGATCTGGGCGATCATTTCATCGGCTGTGATCTCTCCGCGCTGGCGTGCATCCATGATTGCGGTGAGCGCCCTGTCATGAGGGAGCACATGCGGATCATCGGGTGTCGCCGTATGAGCGGCCCTGCCATGCGGAGCCGGAAAGGTTATGCCCGTCACATCGGGATTGCGCGTAAACATCCCGGCCAGGATCTGGTCTGCCTGCTGGATGTAATTGCCTGGGACATCCCGGGATACGCGCGCGGAGCCGGCCGAGGTGGTGATGTCGAGGCCGGCGACATGCGGCAGGAGATCGAGGATGCGCGTCAGGTCTTCGATATCCTGCTGTGTCAGCAGGGTTCCCCCGTCCCCGACCACGAGCAGCTGCCAGGGCCGCTTGTGTGGCAGTGTTCCGGGATTGGTGCTGCTGTCGGGACTGTCCTTCATGACGATGACCCTTTCTCCGGAACGTCTTCGATGCCCTGCTGCTTTCTGAGCAGGGCCTCATAATGGTCCACGGACATGATGACGAAACGCGGCTTGTGGTGCCTGGTGATGACTACAGGCGCAACGGCGGCCGCTTCGAAAAGATCGCTGGCATTGCGGGTCACGGCGCTCGCTGGAAACGCTTTCATGGAGCATGATCCAGATATGACGGATTATCTGGAATATACAGGAAACCCGTATTCCCTGCCAGAAAGTCGGGAAAAGGAGTCCTGAACGGACGAACAGGGAATGGCCAGCCCATCAATCCTCGACAAGGCCCGCAGAGCGCCCTGGGAGGCCGCACAGCGCGCAATTCCCTTATCGCCACCACACCGCACAATAACGCCGGTAAGGCTATCCTGTGGCGTCTGGCTGGCATGGTGTGACACGTGAGCCGCTGAATGATCGCCTGAACGCCGGCGCGTCTTGAGCAGATTGTGGTCTTGCCCGGTTCTTCTGGTGTTGCAGGCGTCGGGCGAGCGCGGAGCGGGAGCCCCGTAGGGCGCCAAAGGCGCCGACGCGGGGGAGGAAGGTCTTGGTGGAGAGACGATGCGGGAATGCATCGTCAGATTATGATTTCGCGCCGTAGGCGTGTCCGTTTAGCGCAGCCCTGAAAGGGCGAGCAGGGGGATGCCGGGTGGGAGATCGCGCATAGCGCGATCGGGGCGGCCGTAGGCCGCGAGCCGGCGGGGGCGTAGCCCCCAAGAGGCGGTGCTTGGAGGCAATTTGACTGGAAATTTTCGAAGTTTGTGCGTTATCCACAGATCAGATGGTCAAAGAGGGTGTTAAATAGGTGTTAGATTCTGTGTTAAGCGATTCTAGTATCCATCTAATACATTGATATAAAATCGGAATTTCTGGATTTTTCTCCGGTTTGGTATTTAAAACCCCGAATCTCGGTATTTAAAACCCCGAATCTCGGTATTTAAAACCCCGAATCTCGGTTTTCGGTATTTAAAACCCCGAATCACTTGACGCAGGTATGTAAAACCCCGAACTTGAGCTATGGTATCTGAAACCCCGAATCTGCCTGTTGTTCATGAGGCCCTCCTGCCGGAGCGTCATCCGCAGCATGACTTATTCATCTGCGACGTGGCAGATGCCGTGCTTAAGGACGTGATGCCGCAAATGGAGCATCCGTTCTATTCCTTGTCGAAAAAACCTGAGACTTCAGTTCGTCGCTATGAACATAACGGGCAATGGCTGGAAATCACGCCAAGCGTGAAGGGCCTTGCTACAATCTACGATAAAGATATTCTGATCTACTGTATTTCGCAGATCATGGCGAAACTAAAGGCCGGGGAAAAAGTATCGCAACGGGTGCGGATCAGCAGCCGGGACTTACTCATCTTCACCAATCGCGGTACGGCAGGTAAAGACTACAAAGCCCTTATCGAAGCCCTCGACCGCCTTGAAGGCACACGTATCCGCACTAACATTGTCACAGGCGACGAAGAACAGGTGGACGGTTTTGGCCTGATCGACGCTTCATCCATCCGCCGCAAACTTGGCCTCGACGGTCGCCTATTGCATTGCGAGATCAAGCTGTCGGATTGGGTCTTTAACGCAATTAAGAGCAATGATGTTCTGACACTGCATCGTGATTATTTCCGGCTACGCAAACCGCTGGAACGACGTGTTTATGAACTTGCCCGCAAACATTGCGGTCAGCAAGCGGCATGGAAAGCCTCTCTTGAGATCCTACTGAAAAAATCAGGCTCTCAAAGCCCAGAAAAATTGTTCCGACAGATGATAAAGAACCTCGCTGCAAGCGATCATCTACCGGATTACCGTGTCGAATTCGATCCTCAGAAAGACATGGTAACATTCATCAATCGCGGCACAATGAAAGCTGCCGAACCAGCAGCCGAGGCTTGGATGGATGCGCTCGACCCTGACATTTACGGGGACGCTCGGAACATCGCGCCAGGGTGGGATGTGCATCATCTCGAAAGAGAATGGCGCATGTGGCTGGGTGATAACGAGATCGCTCCGAAGAACCCTGAGCGGCATTTCATCAAATTCTGCGAGACGTGGTTTGCTAAGCGTGGTCAACCCTGATTGTACAAATATACAAGCATAATCTATCTAAATAGATAATCAGCGTTCTCCAAAAGGATGACGACCGTGCTTACGCATCAAGTCATCAATGGCCTCCCCGATCAAACCCTGAATAGTTGTATCGGTATCAAGCGCAAGTTGATGTAGTCCCTTGCTAACTGCTGGAGAAAAATACCCCACCACAGCCCGCTTACCTTCTCTCGGATTACGTGGGCGAGCTTTCTCTACCACCGTTTGCGCTGTCGGTTCCACAACCGATGGCGCGACCGTCTTTTTGAGACCAGCAAACCGACTCATGCCGTATGTCCTTAACTTAGAAAATTTCTAACGTGTTTTTGTGTCATCTTGTTTGTGTGATGGCATGTTAACTTGATCACACACCCAATTCCACAACAGTGCTATATCAGCAGCAGCCTTGCTTTTTGGCTCCGCTTCCTGCGCGGTACGACCGGAACCAACGCTATGATGAAAAACTGCACGCTCCGGCAAAACAACAGGAGCAACAGGGATACCAAACTGCGCCACAACCTCGGCCGCCTCCTTATAAACTTGGGGCGCACGAGGAGGACCCGCAGTAAAAATCACGAAGGCAGGCTTACCACTGGCTCTCACAAGTTCCGCCGTTGTTCTAACAGCGTCCATATCGAAAGCACGTGGTCTGCACGGAATTAACAAGAAATCAGCGATGCGACACGCCTCACGCGCCATAATATCGGCATGTGGTGGGGTATCTATTATCGATAGTTCTGCGCCCAGTTCGGACGCTTGTTCCAGCTTTCTTGATAACAAGGCGTGAGCCGCACAATCCACTACATCAGGCTCGACATCCCCCCGCCACGCTTTCCATGAACTTGCAGTCGCCTGTGGATCGGTATCGAGGATCAGAGAAACGTATCCAGCGGCACTGGCACTAGTAGCCAAGTGCAGGGCAAGCGTCGTCTTCCCAGCGCCTCCCTTCTGACTAATGATCGCGATTGTTTTCATGGCACCATGTTTCCGTGTTAACACATTAACTAATTACCATGTTATTTTGATAACTCAATATCTTCCTCAAAAAAAACCGACGATTTAATCGAACCAAACATTTCTCATGTCTCAGATCGATGCCGTTAGCGCCTATAGAATGCTATCATGTTTTTGTGTTAACATATAAACATGACGATGTGTTATCTTTCCCTTTGCACAATGGCAGCAACAGTGTTCTTGCTGATTCCCAGATCGCGGGCGATCCACCGATAACTCCGCTTTTCCGCCACCAGCGCCAGAACCTTCGGAGCCAGACGGTCAGACTTCGGCCGCTCTCCTTTCTGTCGGCCGAGAACCTTCCCGCGTGCCCTGGCAGCTGCCAGACCAGACTTCACCCGCTCGCTAATCAGATCCCGTTCGAACTCAGCAATCCCGGCCAGAACCGTCGCCAGCATTCGTCCATGTGGTGTCGCCAGGTCGAACGTCATCCCTGTTATGGCGATCAGGGAAACACGATAACTCTCCAGCTCCTGAAGCGTGGAGATGAGATCAATGGTCGAGCGCCCCCAGCGGGACAGCTCCGTCACCAGAATGGCATCAATTTCACGGGCCTGGGCCAATGCCATGACCTTTCGACGCTCGGCCCGATCCACCCGGACGCCAGAGCCGGTCTCCATGAAAACGTCCAGCACTTCATAGCCCGCGCGTTCAGCAAACCGCTTCAGTTCGTCCTTCTGGCGCGCGCAGGACTGATCGGCCGTGGAAACCCGGCAATAGATGACCGCGCGTTGTCCCATTTGAACCCTTCCGGAAAAACCACCATGCAACCCTTGATACACCGTGGCTCCAGTTTGTCCCAATATGACTATAGTATATTTTGGACAGGTGAAACGAGCATTACAAATTATAATTTTTTAACGAATAAGTGTTAGTATTTTAGAAATTGTTTCTATTAACTCATTTCGCTTAATGTCACCTTCCATGTAATTCGAACAGCGAATTATCTGATCGGCATTCATATACGGCCAAAATTGATCAATTACGTCATCGGCCTTCATCTTCACGGCTGCTCCAATAATTTTTTTTGCATCGCATGTATCAGTAAAAGTAACAGATACTCCTGCTCTATCCTTTATTAAATCAGTACAAATATAGTTTTCTATCTCGCGCTTTCTTGTTGAGTAAAACGGTCTCCCTTGACTCTCAACCTCGTCTTTACGCTTTTGGATCGACTTCACCTGTACCGGATCTCCACCGACATCAGAATCTAGAAATACGCACCACGGCAAACCTAGATCATCGGCAAGATTGAGCGTGACCCAATGTTTCACGCTACCGCAACCACCTATTAAAATAGGAACAATGCCAGCATCCTCGAAGTTAGATTTGATGTGGCCTCCCGCTTTCAACGTGGTCGCCGTGTGGCGCAAGAAGGTGACGTCAGACTTGCCCTCGACCAGTACGACCCCTTTGGCACGCTCCATTCCGGTTTCCGGTAGGACACCAAGGCTTTCTGTGACCTCTTTGAGAACATCTGAATCTGGCATTCTTACACTGGGATATCCATCTTTGTCTTTGGTAACGTATCGAAGGCCATTCCATGGCACTAAACCGGCTAGTGCTGGCACATGTGTGGTCACGATAATCTGCCGATTGGGCTGATTAGCCAAAGACAACAAGGCTTTCATCAACATCACTTGAAAGTTTGGATGCTGAGAAGTTTCTGGCTCCTCTATTGCATAAATCACGTTACGTTGTGATCCGCTGGCAGCTTTCTCCGCCTCTGCTCGAAAGAAGTTTAACAGAATTAATCGGCGAACCCCACTCCCGCGCTTGTTGATTGGAATCCCATTTTCTCCGTCGAGCGAAAAATTGAAAGTCCACTTTGGTTTTTCTTTAAACCGAGGTGTCAACTCACTAGCAAGTTCAGGTGCCATTTCTCGAAGCTTGTCTAGAGTCCTGGCGGCCACATCAAGTACGCTTGCTTCTATTTTCTGCTCAAGATCGCTAATCTGACTCTGCAAAGCATCCTGCGCCTCTTTTACTGCCTGCTGCAGAGGATTCTTAGCCTCTGCATCTCCATCGCTACTTTCGCGATCTGCTTTAAATAGTGCGAATGTTGGTAGTATATCCTGTATCTTCCTCCAGATAGATTTTGTTTCTGTAGAAAATCCCTTTTCAACATCAAGCAGGCATTCTTGGCAATCAATAGATACAGCTGCTTCACGGATCGCCTGACGCCATAACGACGCAACGCGCTGATCTGCAACATTCTTGGCCACCCCCTGTGCTTCACCTAACTTCTTAAGGTCTGCCATTTTTAAGCTAAGCAGAGAGCCCAGTACGCTATCGGTAGGATGCTGGCAGCGGATTGATGTCCGTTCTACTTTTCCGTTCGCAGCCTTGAAAGATTTAACTATTTCTAGAAAACCTTCAGAATTGAGCAAATACTCCTGAACAAGAGACGTTTGTACATGACTATCAATTACCAAGGTATCAGGTAATTCATCAAAAACACAGGATATTTCAAAATTAGTCTTACCCTCCTGACTGCTAAAGCAGTTCATGTCGTGCTTATCAGCTTTTACCCCATCTGTTTCGAAGAAAATTGCCAACGCCTCTAAAATTGTTGATTTTCCATAATCATTTCGACCAACAATCCCAGTCATTCCTGGAGCAATTAGAACAGTGACTGTTTTTTGATAGCCGCGAAAATTTGTAAGTTTGACCGAACGCAAGCGCATACCTTATCCTTTTATTAAATATAATATAATTAATATAATATGCTAGCAAACGTAACATTGTAATAATTTATTTTGTATAATAGAGTAATAATAAAATAATAATTAATTTTGTGTCGAAGAGGTGGTCCCCATTTTTCGGACAGGGCGATAAGCTATCATCTGGCCTGAACGAGGACGGGTTTTATGGGTAAGGTTACGCGGAAACGGTATGCGGCAGAGTTCAAGTCACGGGTTGCGCTGGAGGCGATCCGTGGGGAACTGACGCTGGCGGAACTGGCTTCGAAACATGGCGTGCATCAGACGATGATCGCCCAATGGAAACGGCAGGCGATCGAGGGCATGGCAAGCCTTTTTTCTGGTAAGTCAGTAACGGAACCTTCAGTCAGCCCTGCTGATGTAGAGAAACTGCACGCCAAGATCGGCCAGTTGCTGGTGGAACGGGATTTTTTGCGGGATGCCTCTGCTCGGTTGGGCGTGATCAGAGGCGGCAGATGATTGACCCGAAGAGAGCATGCCTGCCGATCATCCGGCAGTGCACGCTGCTACAACTCAACCGGTCGGGCGTTTACTATCGGCCTGTGCCACAGAGTAACCGGCCGCTCTGGGCCGCCTTGATTATGCGGCCTGTCTGTGCAGTGTATTCACGGGTTTCCAGTTCCATGGCAACAGTTCGTGGAGCCGGTTGATCTTGTGCTCGTTGATACGGGCCAGGACGTCGGCGAGGTAATCGTGCGGATTAAGCCGGGAGAGTTTTGCGCTTTCGATAAGCGTCATGGCATCAGCGATGTTGTCGCCCCCGGTGTCGGATCCGGCAAAGAGATAATTTTTTCGCCCCACGCATACGGGCCGTATGGCGCGTTCGGCAGGATTGTTGTCGATGGCGACACGACCATCTTCGAGGAACAGGGTAAAGGCCTTCCACCGGTTGAGCGCATAACGGATCGCTTTTGCCAGTTCCCCCTTTCCAGGGATACGGGCAAGCTGTGTTTCGCACCATGCGTGGAATGCTGTGACACGGGGGCGGCTTTGTTCCTGTCGGACAGCCAGACGATACGGGGCCGGGTGTCCGGTGATCTGGCGCTCGATATCGTAGAGCTCTCCGATCTGTTCAAGTGCTTCCCTTGCGATTGTCGAATCACTGCCCTTCCAGACATCATGGAAGGCCCGGCGGAGATGAGCCCAGCAGGCCGCTTCGCGCACGTGCACGGTTCCTGTTGCGTCTGGTTTATACAGATCCCTGAACCCGGCGTAGGCGTCAGCCTGCAGAATGCCCCGGAACTGTGCCAGATGGGTCTGGGGATTGATCCCCTTGCGATCGGGAGAGAACCAGTAGGCCACGGCGGGCGGATCACTCCCTCCCCATGGGCGGGGATCGCGCAGATAGCTCCAGATCCGCCCTTCCTTCACGCCCCGGGGTTTGCCAGCCTGACGCAGACGGGGGTCAAGAACCTGGATGGGTGTATCATCAGCATGTAGCAGGTCTGCCTTTACGACATCCTGACGGATCAGATCTGTCAGAGGACGCAGAACGGCAACGGCCTGACCACACCAGTCGATCAGGGTTGAACGGGGAATGTCCACACCCTGACGGGCAAAGATCTCATTCTGACGATAAAGCGGAATGTGGTCATCGAATTTCGAGACCAGGATATGGGCTAAAAGCCCGGTGCCAGCCATCCCCCGTGGGACAGGGCGCGACGGTGCTTCAGGCTGCACCAGTGTTTCGCAGTGACGGCAGGATTTCTTCAGCCGTGCCGTTTCGACAACTTTCAGTTTTGCCGCAATAAAGTCCAGTATTTCGGTGACATCTTCGCCTACAAGACGCAGGGGACCGCCACAGGCAGGACAGGCCTCACCTGGGTCGAGAACAATACGCTCCCGTGGTGTCGTGTCAGAAACCTTTGGTTTGCCACGCTGCCGTGGGGGAGAGAGTGCATCATCGCTGACATCATGCTCCCTGATATCAGGAGAAGGATCGGCTGCCGCGATGGCGATTTTTACATCTTCAAGGAGCAGTTCGAGTTGTTCAATCTCACGGTCTATCTTTTCTGAACTGGCCCCGAATTTCTGTTTCTGAAGACGTGCGATCCGGATTTTGAGAGACTGGACAAGAGCTTCATACGCACGGGCTGACGCAGAAAGCCGAGCCACTTCGGTCTGCAGGGAAACAATCATTTCCCTCAGGGTATCCGGATCATCAGGCAGGACCGCAGGTGCAGACGTCATTATGAAAAAATAGCAGAAAACCTAAGAAAATTCAAAATGTTCTGCACTCTCACGCCATAAAAATCAGGCCACGCGAGACGGTGGTGCAGACCAGGAAGGGCGTCTCCACTCCATGCCTTCCCACAGCATGGCCATCTGTGCTGTCGTCAGGCGTGCAACGCCCTCTGCCGGAGACGGCCATGGAAAACGTCCCTTCTCAAGCACCTTGTAATAAAGACAGAACCCCTGACCGTCCCACATCAGAAGCTTGATCCTGTCCCCACGGCGACCACGAAAGGCAAAGAGCGCCCCTGATGTCGGGTTCTGACGCAGCACGTCCTGTGCCAGTGCTGCCAGACCCGATATGCCCTTGCGCATATCGGTCACCCCGCAGGCCAGATAGACACGCACGCCGTTGCCCACGCCAATCATGCCGTCTCCGCAATCCGGATGACCCGGGCCAGAAGATCTTCGGCAGGATGTCCCGTCACCCTGATACTACGGCCATTGCGCAGCACTATGGCCAGTTCGTCAGGATCACCGCCAGATGCCACAGCAGGTGTCGTCACTGAAGCAACAGGAACAAACGCCACAGACTGATCTGGGGAAGATAGTCTTTGACGGAATGACGTCCGCCATTGGTAAAGATGTTGGCGGGTCAGGTCATGTCGACGTGCCACATCCGATACACTTGCTCCATCCACACCAACTTCAGCCAGTATCGCCAGCTTCCGTTCATCCGACCAGCGGCGGCGGCGTTCAACGCCAATCAGGATTTCCTGGGTCATTCTTACCTCTCAAATGACGTCAATAACGACGTCGTTAACGACGGTAAGTTACCAGTCACAATCCTCAATCATAAGGCGGCCTCAAACGGCCGGTTACGCCACAGAGCGAGGCCAATCTGGAGCTGATGCGGCTGATCGACGCCCAGTTCCTGGAAACGCCCTATTATGGCTCACGGCAGATGACATGGCATCTGCGCCGCCTGGGACATGAAGTGGGCCGCAAG
>NZ_VWPI01000172.1 GCF_015155755.1 Komagataeibacter sp. FXV3
TTCCGTTCGTCCGGCCAGCGGCGACGGCGTTCAACGCCAATCAGGATTTCCTGAGCCATATTTACCTCCCGAACGACGTCAATAACGACGTCGTTAACGACGGTAAGTTACCAGTCACAATCCTCAGTCATAAGGCGGCCTCAAGCGGCCGATTACCGATTACTGATGTCGCGGGCTAGCGCAGAATTGAGGGATGGACAGGTGAATTCCAGTACCCCGCCACCAGATAATATGGCTCTCTTGGGGCATGGAGGATGTGCACGGAAAAATCGGTGACCTGCAGGCCGCTCTCGCGGCATCTGAGGCTGCCCGTCGGGCGGCCGAAGCCATGGTGACCCATCTGAAGTTACCAGTCACAATCCTCAGTCATAAGGCGGCCTCAAGCGGCCGATTACAGCAGAACGGATTTGTCGAAAGCTTCAATGGTAGGCTAAGGGATGAATGTCTCAACGAAACGCTGTTCACGTCCCTGACGCATGCCCGCCAGATTCTGGCTGACTGGCGGGAAGACTACAATACGGTGCGCCCACATTCCCAACTGGATGGCAGGACACCGGATCAGGTCGCCAGACAAGCGTCTCGGGGGCATGCCCCCGAGACGCTTGTCATCCCATCAACCCCAAACCATAAAAACCGGAAACTCTCTTTTTGAGTGGTAACAAAAAGGGGGGCACGTCAAGAGCTTTGGAACTACCTATTTTTTACTCAACATAATGCTGCGCAAATTATCATCTAATATTGCGAACCATCCTGCCGGCCAAAAAGAATTATAATATTGATTCCATAAATTTTCTGCAGACGAGTTTTTTTCTGCATTCGCAATTAAGGTTGTATTCGCTCCATGTCCACTTGGATCCATACGATGAGGAAATTTACCCAATAAATCAGCCTCATGTGCACCGGGACTGGCTAACAGTCGCTGCCATCCATGACCGATAACATGTTGGAAATCCCATTCTCCTACATGGGAAGGAAGAAGAGGCAAGGAATCATCAATAAACGATAGACATGCATTATGCACGTTCTGCAAAAATAATCTCTGATCATGTGTATATGTATCTTTTGCATATATCTCCTGAAATCCTAAGAAGTTTCTCTTTAGACCGATAATAGTCGGATGATTGGCACTTATAAGAATTTCTAATAAAGATAAAGATTCACTAACGACATCACACGGCTTGTTCAATGAAGGTAGACAATAAGGAAAAGGCTTAGAACTCCTATTTTTACGATTAAAGAAATACCCTTCTGCAGGAATGGAAGATGGAATCTTTTGGTTAGCTGAGGCATTTAGACCAAAAAACAACGCCGAAGTAGAAACGTTACTATCAATAGAACGGATGATTTGATCAATGGGTTTGATCAAAGTGCCTGACCAGCCAAAGTCTACAATAGATATCCTTTTGTTTTTACCTAACGGTATATTTCTATTGTAATACATTTTCATATAATTAATATTTTTATTTGCTTTTTTCTTAATTACGGGAGCAAGTTCCCTAATAAGGGGCATTAAACGGTTACGAACCTGAAGTGATTCGGAATTGAAATCATTCCCGGAAAATAGTTTATCATGAGCGCTCTTGAAACCATACTTTTGAATATACTCTCTATAGTCTTCTTCAGATAAATTGTACACATCCATATATTCCGCTAGATTAGAATTTATGGAGAAAAGAAGATTATGTGAGAAACGTATTATGTCTTCATGTGTGCGCAGGTGTGCTCCATAAAGAAGACGGCGCGATGCAGCAACGTAGCAGGCATCGGCATTAAGATTTAAGTGACGTTTAATCCGTTTAAATGCCTCAAACGGGAGCAGACCATCACGGGCCAAAAAGACAATCTGATCAATAGATGTTCTTTGGGCCTGGCTTGCAATCCATCCCGTAAATCCAAGGATAAGTGGTCCTACCAATTCATAGCCGATATACCGGGCAAACTTTTCTTCCCAGGATATATCTTCATGCTCGATTTTCGTTCTATGAACATGGGCCAGTCCCATTGCTACCGATGTCGTAATGTTGGCCGCATTAACCAATGGATTTATACTTATCTGCTGAAAAAAGGGTCGCGCGTCGCTACCTTCCTGATAGTGAATCGCCTGCCAGCCAACAGATTCCGGATTCAGTTTATCGGAACCATGATTATCCCCAATATGTAGAATCCGGTTTCCATTACATCCAGTCTGTTTTTCTACAATAGCAAATAACTCTCGGTTCCATTTTCCTGCTTGATGTTCCCCGGACACATAGACTTCAGATTTCTGATACCCATTGTTGGTCAATACATCTTGCAGGAAAAGAGCAGGAAGATACATATCACTGACAAATATAACTTTTTTTCCTGCTTTATTAGCCAAGTCAGCCCACTTCAGTATTTGAGGATTAGATTTTAGAACATCGGCCTCAATTCTCAGCTCTTCTTTCATCAATTCAAGAGTGTCATGACTCTGCAACTGAAGTTTTTCTTCAATCACGTCATAAATGTCCTGCAAAGTAATTTCATGCGTATCATGAGTAGCATGCTTACGTGTGCGTGCCTCTCTTTCAGCCCAATAACGGATATCAGAAAGTTGATACGGCACGCTTTTAAACCTGCCAGAAAATTTATTATTCCAGATCGTAAATACTGATAATGGATGTCCCACTGTCCGAAATAATGCTGTATCAAAAATATCGAATGAGATAACATCTACCGTAGCAAGCCGCTGCGTAAACTCAGCATCAGACGTGCCATGAAACTGCTCCCGCCCAGGTGGAACATAGGGGCTAGGCAGAATAGCAGATATATCACCAAACGCCTGTTGAGATAATTTCCAAGGCAGACGCGAATCAACGGACCGTTTTTCGTTCTGTTCAGTCATCTGGTGTAAGAAGAACTGAACAGGGCCATCAGCTTCTTTCTTAGCCTTTGGATTGTGGTCCAAAAACCAGTTCACATCAAACAGAGGGTGCGGATTGTACTGTTTTTTCCACCCAATTGTTGCAAAATGCACGTACGGCGAGAGTCCACTTTGTGCAACTTCTGCATACTGTTGCACGTACCATGTCGCATCAAACCATTCCACCATCTCATCTGGCGTCGGAAAATGATAAAGATGTGAACGATCCGCATGTTGCGTAGTTTGGGGCGTATTCTGAGGCGGCAAAGCAGTCGGACGCGCCGGTCGTCCCTCTTTCTGGCCATACTCAATATAATGCAGATAGGGGTTGATACCGGCCTGTGCGACATCTGGGTTCTGCAGTAAGTACCAATCCACGTCGAAGTGCGGGCTTGGGTTACGGTTTTCTCGCCAACCATGCTCTAAAAAATGGATATAGGGATTTACATTAGCCTGGGCGACATCTGGGTTATTCTGTAGGTACCATTGCGTATCAAAAAGTGGATGAGGGTTACGTTTTTCCTGCCAACCGTACTCATTAAAATGCCGCACAGGCTCGGCCTTCGCCTGAGCAACATCAGGATAGACGCTTCGATACCAGTCTGGATCAAATGCTACCTTCCAATCAGATGGAAAATTCTTTTTCTTTTTTATCATCCTCGCAACGTTATTTGCAATGTATTTATAACTCATTTTCTTAGCCATACTTCTGCACCTGAAGAAATTCTTTAATACACTGGGATGTTATCGTTTTTAAATTCTTTCTTTTCCTAATTTACTTATTACATTGCAAATATGATCTAAATTACCTGAAGCAAGCGAACCTTTTAAGATAGAGTTCTTTATAAATGGAAAGTCATTATCCAATAATATATCCCAAAGATCGTGCGAAGCATTTAAGTTCTTTTTCTGAAGGAACATATCTTCGCGCCACTTTTCTGCACGATTTTTCTTATACTCTTTTTTTATAAGAGATTTATAATCCCATATCGCCGACATTGGAACTTTCTGTTGCTGCATCCATCTGGAGAAACCGTATTCTTGACTATTGATGACAAACCATTTGTTGTTATGAGGACGATAATGATTCCAAAAACCACTCCAACTACGTGAGCCAACAACAGATGCCCCACAATAAACAAAAAATGACTGTAGATGCCAAAAATGCTGCCATCCATCAACAGCACCAGTAATTCCATCCTGTTGAAGGCGGCACCGATCGAGGATTTTTTTCAACCCTTGGCCTAGATAAGTAACACTATCGTTAGCCAATAAAATAGGCGAGCCAGGAAATTTGTTATCTAGGAGTTTAACGGCTTGGGAAAACAGACCCCAATCGTAAGCACGATTATCGGTGCATAGGATACGCCAGACATATTTTTTTAATGATGCTATGTCTTTGGCAGCTAGCGTCTGACTATTCGTCAAGAAAAAAATACAAAGTCCTTCTTTGTGTAATGCATCCAGATAATCAAAAACATAGGGCTGAATCGTATCATGTCTGTCATAGTGCACAAACAAGCAGATCTCCTGCCCTCTATGCGGTGGTAAGCCTACAACTATATCTTTCTTGATAATTTCGTTATGGAAAGATCTCAGCATCTCGTTGCGTGCAAAAAGGGCTTCCTTCCCCAATTGCCTTGAAAGCTCAAGACACCAGCCATTACGCCCCGGAGGCACAACAATGGTAGAGTGTGCTCCACCTGAATGAGCAGAATATGTTTCCAGCCATTGTTTCGTAGAGAACAATGGGGAAGGATCGCGTAAATTATTTCTATCCTGCCGACAAAAATGCTCCAAACATGTCATGTTCTGAGGCATTTCATGCTGATATTTTTCTCGATAGAATTTAACATCGAATAAAATATTTGGTCCCACCTCATCCTGTCGATCAATACACTCGCGCGTAGAAAGTGACCAGTTACCACACGCCTGGCGTATCCAATCCAAGTCAATCATAGGGTGAGGAGAAGAATTACCGTACATTGAGAGATACACCCATCTAAACAGAATAATGAATATTTTACGAATTGGGAATCAATATGAAGCAATTCCCAAATATTTTTGATAATGCTCGAGGATCGGTATTTCACCATTCCCACAAAAGTCATCTTCTAGGTATATTTTATTCCAGAAATTTGCAGAAAATATGATTTCGTTCATCTTAACCGCTAATAGGGCTGCTTGAGCTTCTTTTAGTGGGTAAGAGGCTTTAGTAATTTCAGGACCATATATAGAGATCATCTCTTTGAAATAATTTTCGATCCCATCATATATCATATCAAAATAATGAAAATTGTCCTGTGCCATTCTTTTTTCTTTATAAATCGGATTTATTTTATAAAAATTATCAGAATTTGAGCAATTATAATCCACAACTTGTCCATGTGGCGCCGTCATAAAGCCTTCAAGAAGGACAGACATTGCCTTCACTGCACATTGCGGATCCGAATTTTCATTATTGAAACAACCAAATGCTTCTCCACCCGCTGTTTTATTAACATCTGCAACTTCTGGAGTAGTGGACATATAATATCCGGAAACGCCTCGATTGATTATTTTTTGAAAAGCTTTCTGTATTGTGCCGCTATATCCAATATCAACAATGGCAAGCCCCTCCTGATGCAGGAGGCCTTCCTGTCGCAGATATTGGGTCATACGGCTTAGTTTACCCGCACCATCTAGTACGATGTCATGCCGAATCTTATCCAAACAATAGGCAACATAAGCCCTATCACGTGGTAGGCTGACAACCGTATTCAAAAACTCTTCCGGACGGTCAAGTTCAAACCCAATCCGATTTTTAAGGAGATCGGCAATGGTCATTTCAGATGCCTGACTACCAAGAATCAGTCCATCATCATAATTAATTCCCTGGAGAGCTGAGAGAGAAACATTCCGCGAAATCTCAAGATAAACTGCCGGTGGTAGGTGACTGGCATCACCTCCCAGAGCTTTCCGCATTGCTACATAATATTTATGAAGAAAATATCCTTCTCTTGCCAAGAAGGCTATCTTTGTTATTCCTTTAAACGTAGGATGATTAATCATCCAAGTCATAAAACTAAAAAATACTGGCCCTAAGATATTGCAACCGATATCTTCGAAATTACCCATATGGATAGGCCTGAACTGCCTATTCTCTAGAGATAGGCTTCTCCCGAAACGCGCAACGGGAACGCCCAGGAGCAAACCTTCCTGCCAAGTAATTCGGCGTTTTTTCCAATTTAGTGGCATGGGATAACCACGCAGCTCTGCCAGCAATGGAGCCGCTATCACGTGTAAAGCATTAATGGAGCGTACGATCGGCAAATGAACGTCTGATTCAAAATTATCGCCTGTATGGAAAAGGGTGTTACCTTCCTGCTGATCTTGTAGTACGATATCCCAGATCTGCCCCTGGTCTTTGCGAGCCTCACGGTGAGAAGATATATAAAGCTCGCTGAAATATCCGTACATATTCCATTTTTTCAAAACCTTCTCAAAGAACTCCAGCGGCATATAGGTATCGCTTACCAAGATAACGCGGCGTGAACGATCCTTGGCACGCTGGAGCAATTCGACGATCCCGTCACGAGGCATCAAGACCCGTTCTTCGATCTGGAGTTCCAGGTCGAGGGCTGTCGTGACAACATTGACGGGCCAATCACAGACATCCGCAAAATGGTCATATATATCGTAGATATCGACATCGCCCTTTGTCAACTTCTGACGGGCACGTGCTTCTGCAGCTTTGCGGTAATGGTAAAATTCATTTTCGCTATATTTTCCAAACCGACAACGCAGTACATGACCTATATATAAATGGATGTCGTCTGGCGTCGTAGCTTTACGGCAAAATACAGTATCGTAAAAATCAAAAGAGATCGTATCGAAGTGATCGATCGCATAACGCATTGCCGGAATATAGTCTTCATACTTATGAAGGTTCTTTTCGGTCCAGCCATCACGATAGAGGCCGCAGTCATAGTCCAGTTCCATAGGGTAGAAAGACTGGCTTTCCACGAACGTTCCTAATCCACGTTCGATAACATGTGGTACGGTTCCGTCATGACCTGCCGGTTCTTCCTCAAAATCTGTATATGCCCAAGGATATTCGAGCAGTGGCCGCAAGGCTTGGGTCCGAGCCCAGAACATTGATCCAACAGAAAAATCCTGCATCCCTCTGGATGGGACATGATCAATCCCCAGCTTTTCCAGCATGCTGGGTATCATGTGAGCGCAACCCAGCCAATCATGAGCCCAGTGGCCAAAATCGGCAAATGTTGAAGGTAAGGCTACACCAAATTTCCTGTTATTCTGGTCACCCAAACGGTTGATAATAAAAGAGGTATATCCGCGGTTCGCGAGCAGGCTTTTGAAAAGATGATCTTTCCATCCCGTCTGTTCGTTTCCGGTTCTTAGTGACTTCTTACTGTGAATATGCAGCATAACGTCGTAAGTCAGCAACTCGCGACGGAATTCCACCAAGAAGGGGCCAAAATTACGACCACGATTTTGCCCTATTACAACCTTCAGATCGCAATCCAGACCGTATTTTTTAACGACACTCGTAAATTTCTTGGCAATACCTGCATCGGGAACAGTTACAAACAGCGCAAAATGACCACTGATATTATTAAGATATCGACATATTTCTTCAGACATATCCGCATAAAAAATATGCAGGGCTACAGCAACCCGTATATGCTTGTTCCGTTCTTCAGATTCTATTCTATCCGAAGAAGCTAGGTTCCGTGTAGCATGATGGGGCAGCAAAACACTATAAGCGTGACGGTGTTCTGCTTGCCCATGGTTTAGAAAATGGTGCAGCGGTTCCTGACCAGCTTCCCTTACATCGGGGTAAGCATCAAGGTATGCCTCAGGATCAAACAAAGGTCCGGGCGTGCGCCTTTCCGCTGCGCCATCCTCGCAATAGTGAAGGAATGGGTCTATCCCTGCTGAGAGAACATCCTGATTTTTTTTCAAATACCACTGCGGATCAAAATATGCATTAGGTTGTATTCCGTTAAATCGTCCAAAATTTATATAATTATCAAATAAGTTTGAATAATTTTTCTTTATGTAAGGAACCTGCGTTGCATACCAATCAGAATCAAAATATTTCTTGAGAGCCTTTTTCTGTTTTTTTGAAAAATCTCTACGTTTTTTTTTAAACGAAAGGAACTTTTTCAAAAATACCGACGAAAAAATCATAATGCAGGCTTCCAACAGAAAATCATAGAATTTTAATGATAAACCGTGGGAAAAGCAAAGACAAATTTCAAGATGTTGATCTTCAAATTATATAATATCTGATTGTTGAGTATATAATTCAGAGGATATTATGCACTTTTTTGTCCAATTGGTGTAGTGAGGAAGAATGACGATCCTATACAGATCGTAATCCTCTAACGTATCAGATACTGAAAAATTTCTGGTCGTCATATTCAGGCTGAACTTGTGACGGTTTTGTGCCGGTCATCTGGGCGTTTTAAGCTCGTATCAGGAGACCGATAAGACCATGAAGCATACGGAAATTCCAAGCGCAAGGCCGTGAGGATAGCGTTGAGCAGTAGGCTGTTACGCGCGCACGTTGCGTGCCGACGTGGCTATTGGTAAATAATGGATAGTGGATTACCCTTCAGGCAAGTCGGCATCCGGGTCTCAGTGCCCGATCCGAAAGTTTTTGAACAATACCAGCCTGTTGTGATTCATCCGTCTTTACGAAGAGATGGAGTGAATGGTGACATGGACTGGTATTGCCCGACGTGAACATAGCCGGGAAGGGCTGCG
>NZ_VWPI01000173.1 GCF_015155755.1 Komagataeibacter sp. FXV3
TTCAAGAAACGTCCGCGCCTGCCGACTCAGCACCACCTGACTTGCCTGTCGTCCCGCCATCGTTCTGCTCCCGTCATTGCGACAGGAATATTATATAATGATGCTTATTTCAGTTCCAGATGACTAGTCCTGTGCTTGCGGCACAGATACGCAGCCGTGGCATCCTCCCTTATGCTCCTTCAAAATCCCGATGATCTAATCCTGAGTTCAATCGGTCGCTGCAGCCATAGTATGCCATTTACGATCGGCAAGGCACATGTAAAGCTTTCTGGCATCAAAAAGCTGTTCGCCTGGCGGGCACGAACTTCCAATTTTCGGTGTGGCCGCCCTGATGGTCGGAATGCCGTTAATGTCGCTTATGGCTGCGTGCGAGGTTGTGATGTCGGTCGTGTTTACGTTCTTGGTCCAGAAGTTGGACCACTGCAGCGTTTTGCTTCCAAGTTCATATTTGTTGCTTGTTGCGGGGAAAATGTTCCCATTCGTTATCCAGAGGCCGGCAGCACTGTCGCCTATATGCATCAATCCGTCGCTGTCCAGATACATCATCGAAAGGTAAGAGTTGACATGCGCGCCCTTGATGCCCTGCGCGGCCCCTCTGTCCCCAAGAAGAATGGCCGCTTGCGACGTATCGGCCATATTGTATGTCGCGCCGAATATGTGTTTACCACGATCATGCCAACCATAAACCGCGTTGGACTGTGAATCAAAATCAGCTTCCTGCACGGCGTTGACCCCTGTGTGGATACCATAATACCAGATGGGCAAAGTACCGTTCGTTCCAGTCAGGCCATTTACGCTATTGCCCGTCTGGATGCTGATCCCCGCTGTATTCATGTATTTCAGGCCATTCAGGAGAATGCCTACCGTATTTCCTACGGTGAACTCCTTATTGTCTCCCGCAAGATTGTTGATATCTATTTCGTCTCCAAAGCTACTGAAGGTGGAATGGTTCCAGTTTGCATCAAGTTGCAAGACGGAATTCCTCGCCCAGAGGCCGCCGGACTTTGCCTGTGCTTCCGCATAGGTATAGGCGCAGATATTGCCGCCAACGTTGGGAGCGACTGCAGTGGAATTGCACTCCGTTGAGTTCCCGAAGTTTTGGACCTGGGCCTTGTCCAATTCAATCTCAAGTAATACCACCGCAAGGCTACCTGCCAGTGGACTACCTTTTGGTGTAAAGGTGAATGCCGTGGCGCTCCCGCCGTTCACGCCCATCGCCGGGAATTGAACGGGCGAGTTTGTCCTGGTGACATAATTACTCGTGGTCTGCGCGGATGCAGGAGCAAAGCCGTAAAACGCGACCAGCCCCAGAAGTGCGGAAATTTTATGCAGAATCATCATCGGAAAATCCAGACAGTCCCCAGCATTGAAGCTCTATTATTCCGAAATTGCCATTTCAATATCAAGTATTATCCAGACCATACTCAATATGGATAAAAGCTGATTACAAAAGAGCCTGATCCGTTTGGTCAGGCAGCTTCGCGGCTTGAATATGCTATGCCTGCGTTATACCAACCGTTGATTGCTATAACCTATGAGCCCACTTGCGCAGTCCGATTGACATGATGCGCCATGGTTGATCGACGAGCTGGTTCCAGGCATGGCAGGCGATATCAACGATATCGTCATAGGTTCTGAAGATCCTGTTTGAGAGCCATGTATTGCGCAGGAACTGCCAGAGATTTTCTACCGGGTTCAGTTCAGGAGCCCGGGGAGGCAGCGGGAGAATGGTGATATTGTAGGGAACATCCAGCTTCTGACTGGTATGCCATGCCGCCTGATCCACAATGAGGACGGCGTGAGCGCCCTGCGCGACCGTGCGTGAAATCTCCGCGAGATGGAGCTGCATGCCGTGCAGGTTGCAGACAGGGAGCACGAGGCCTGCGGCCGCTCCCTTTTCAGGGCAGATGGCCCCGAAAATCCACGCGGATCTGGTGCGCAGGTCAGCAACGGCCCGGGGCCGGGTGCCCCGTTTCGCCCACCGTCGGGTCAGCTTCGTTTTCTGGCCGATCCGCGCCTCGTCAGACCACCAGATTTCGATATCTTTTCCGAGATGTCTGGACCTGATCGCCGCCATGACACCGGGGAACTCTTTTTAAAAATGTCCTGGGCTTTTGTATCCTGGCGATAGTGCCGTGGCTGGGCTGTCAGCAGACGGAACCCCTCGCGGCGTATGATCTGACCCAGACGCGTTTCCGACAGGGTGACGCCATAGGTCTCATGCAGCCACCCGCAGAGATCACACAGTCTCCAGCGGACAACACCATGCACCGCAGGGATGGGTCCTTCTTCGAGCCGGGTTTTCAAGGCAGACAGCATCTCCTGTGTCAGGCGGGCTTTCTGTCCCCCGCCATGACGATCCACAAGGCCATCCGGACCATCCGCATTGAAACGCACCACCCAGTCACGGATACTCTGACGGTCTGTCCCGGCAGGCAGGGCCGCCTCGCCGCGTGAGGCGCCATCATAAATCGCCGCAAGCGCCAGCAGGCGACGCGACTGACCCGCATGCCGGCTTCTGCGCGCAAGGCGTCGCAACTCCGAACTATCATGATCGTCACGCAGGGACAGAGGGCTGCCCATCCAGAATGCCTCCTTCAGAGAATGGTCTGCTTCCTGTGAATCACATTTTTAACCCGATGGGTACCCCGTGAGTCAGACCAAACAATGGTTGGTATTAGTGTCATGCCGCCATTCGGACGTCGACGCGGTATGATCGTCTTATCGACCGTAAGCTACTCAGAGCAGAATGTGGCCTTTGGCCGTTGTAATGAGCGAATCGCTTCACGAGATCCGAACGATGGCATCACGTAAAAATCCTTCGTTCCTCCATCCGTTTGCCAATTTTCGTGTAAGACTTCTTCATGTCAGCCGGACTGACCGATACTGTTGGCGCTGACTTCTTGGAGAAGATACCCGCCATCCCTTTTATTACCGAGTCTACCCATTGGGCGGATCATCGCCCAATGGGTACCGTGCCTTATTCCGGTTCGGCCAGTGTCAGTCCGTCACGGATCGCCTTCAGGGCTACCTGCGACTTTTTGATTCATCTGAATACCGTCTGCTCGTAACCTTGCCCATGAGACCTGTTTTTCATTCAGGTCTGGGTTTGGTTTATTCCCCTGTCTGCAAAAGGGAGATCATCTCTTTCTTCCCACTATTGCGCACAGGCATTTTCGATCGGGTGTCGGCAGAAGTTTTCTCGGGATATGTAACAGCTATCTGTTGGGAAATGATTTCAAGAAAGTTTTTGGAAAATGCCGACAAAGTAAGGCTTTTCTTGAATGTTTCCCGTGCATTCTTTCCCATGTTCTTCAGGTCATGGCGGTTTTCATAGGCCCATAGCAACTGCATGGACAGGGAGAGTGCATTGCCTGATTCAAAGGTATAGCTGGAGTCTTCATCAAAGACGTCACATGTGCCCACATGATTACTCATGATGCTGGTTTTCGAGAGCATCGCCGCTTCCATTACGACCAGAGGGAATGGGTCATCCCGGGAAGGACAGACCAGCACGTCTGCTGACGCGACAAGACGCAATTGTGCTTCATGATCCAGAATGCCGATGTAACTCACTTCCGGAAGGCTTTCCATCTCCGTTTCAATGCCCTTCCAGTATTCACGGTTCCATTCCCATAGCTTGCCGCTCATGATGAAACGGCATTGTTTCCGGACATGACGTGGCAATAGGGCAATGGCCGCAACAAGGATATCTTGGCCCTTGCGGAATTCCACGGTCCCTGACATCACGAAGATCAGGAAATTCCGTGTTGGGAGATTGGCAACTCGGGTAGCATTGTCAGGAATCCCATTATGCAGAATCATGGCGGGGATATTTTCCGGCACGAAGCTTTTTGCATAATCACTGACGCAGACAATCTGGACCTGTTCCCAGTCTATGCCCTGCACCTGGTTTTTGCTCAGGTAATGCGACAGGGACTGCGCTTCATGCAGCCACCATACTGTCCGCAGGATGTTGATGGCGGAAAGCTGCCTGACCACGGACGTCATGGCCACTGTATTGACAACAGCAACATCAAAATTACGCGCGAAGCGTTCAAACAGGAAGTGATTATCAGTGATCGATTCATCAATGATAACGACGATTCCTGCCCTGACGATTTCCTCACATAGCGGGCCATCCTGCGGAGCAACGACAACCGGGAAACCGCCCGCCTGCAGAACTGTCTGCGCGGCATACAGCAACATCCGGGGCGCGCCCGTCAATGTCAATTCATGGGAAACGAACAGGACATCTGGCCCGGTTACAACCCGGGACGAATCATAATGTTCTGCATAAATCCGATAGTTAAACTGGAAGTCGCGATACAGGACGCGCTGCATGGAAGGCGTAAAATATGGATCATGCGACAGATACGCCCCCCAACGACGCAGGGCGTAAATGTCAGCCTTGTATTTATGCCGCTTTGCATTCCAGGAGTGATTGCCCACATGCCGCAGGAGGGCATAAGGCGTGTAGACACATCGGTATCCCGCCTCGATCAGCTTGAAGCTGAGGTCCATATCGGAATGGCCATCAGGCGTGTTGACGCTATCAAATCCCCCGACTTTCCAGAACAGATCCTTGCGCATGGCGCAGCAGGCACCCGACAGAAGGGATATATTCCGGACATATTTATGCATGCTCAGGAACAGATCCGTACTATCCCACGGCTGCGTATGATAGGCCGTCCCACACAGGCCGGGCGTTCCCGAAATCATGCCAGAATACTGGATGGTGTCGTTTTCATAAACAAGCTTGGGTGAAACGCCACCGACACCAGGTACCCAGAGATATTCGATCAGCCGTTCGATCCAGTCCCTCTGCATGGGAAAGACATCGTCATTGTAAAAAACGACGATATCACCGGTCGATCCCCGTGCCCCTTCGTTGCATTTGTCGGAAAAGTTATAAGCCTTGTTATATTTTACAAAGACAACCTTGTCCCAGTCAAAGAATTCGTCTTGCAGCCGGGCAGCCAGCGGCCCGTTACATACCACAACGACTTCATAATTCTCATAATCCGTCCCATTCCGGATGGCCTGCAGCGCCAGCCGGAGGTTCGCGACAGAATCAGAAGGAATGATGATGGAGACGCGGGCCCCTTCCTCAGGCACGGCAATCCGCACATAGTTGGCATGCGGCAACGGCGTCGCCAGGCCTGGAATGAGTCGGCGCTGCAGGGCATCATTCAGGGCGGCGATATTTGTTTCCCGGGCATAGTTTTTGCCGCCAGCGGCAGCTGACCCCGCAATGGCCCGCCACAGGTACAGGATGCGTTCGATATGAACGATGCATTTTGCCTTCTCGCTGGCGCGGAGGGCCAGGTCGTAATCCTGCGAGAAATCATATTCGCTGCGGAATCCACCTATGTCATCAACAAGCGTCTTGGCATAGACGCTCAGATGACCGGACAGCATGCAGTTGAACATGATTTCGGGCGACCAGTCTGGCTTGAATATGAAGTCAAACAGTCCGCGATCCGGCGTATCGTCTATCTTGCATTCATCGCTATAGATGAAATCTGCCTCAGGCTGTTGGTTGATCGCCTCGACAACGCGGAAAAGCGCATCGGGGGTCAGTTCGTCATCATGGTCAAGCAGGGCGACATACGTGCCACGTGCCATGTCCAGCGCGACATTCGACGCCGCCGAAATCCCGCCATTACGCGGCATGACCTGCAGCCGTATGCGCGGATCGGTACGGGCAAGTTCCTTTAATAGGTTCTGCTGGTCTTTCGTGGGGGAACAGTCATCGACCACGCAGAGTTCCCAGTGTTCGTAATACTGTTCCTGAAGGGACTCGATAGCGCGCCGCAGCCATTTGAGCGGCGTATTATAGATCGGCATGATTATGGAAATCAGTGGTTTATGCGCCAATTCCGCAAGCGCCGCCTGCGCATCCTGAGAAGATAGATCAGACTGCTGTTCAGAAAAGATCTGCCGCGCAACTTCCAGCGAAGGATGAATGTGCGAACCATGGGGCGGTACTACTGCGGCATGATTGTGCTGTTCTGCATGCGGCTGGGCTACGGCATGATTATGCTGTTCCGCGTGCGGCTCGGCTACGGCATGATTATGCTGTTCCGCGTGCGGCTCGGCTACGGCATGATTATGCTGTTCCGCATGCGATTGGGAATTGTCATTTTTACGTTTAAAGAATTCCGGGGTTTGAATACTGTTTTTTAGTGAAGAGAGTGTCTCTTTTACAGTATGTTTTACCCACTTGGGCTGTCGACCAATCCACCTGACTGGCACGGTCATGCGCCAGCTCAGGGAATTCCGACTGGTTTCCAAGCGGGTCTTGTATATCAGGAATTCGCTTTGCAGGAACTCATTATGTTCCTCAAGGCCCCTGATATAGTCTTGGCATTTTCTCATGGACTCTTCGAGTTCATGAGCCCTGGTTTTTAATGCAGCATTCTGTTCTTCAATATTTCTGATATGTGCCTGATGATGCCTTGCGGAATCTTCCAGTTGCTGGATTCTGGTATTCAGAAGAATTTTATTGCGGTTTCTGTCTTCCAACTCTTCGTTTAAATCGCGTAAAAATTCTTTCGCAACTTGCAATTGCCCAGATTTTACAAACAATTCCTTAGATAAGTAGGTTGTTTTGTCTAGGTTTTTTTTTGGATCATCTTTCAAGTCTGCAAACTCCTACCCAAGGCTATCAATTTGTCTTCAAAAATAATATTTTTCATGCAAGAAAACAATCGGAATTGCAACCACGGACTAAGTGCCCGATCCGAAAGTTTTTGAACAAT
Organism: Komagataeibacter sp. FXV3; assembly: GCF_015155755.1. Taxonomy (GTDB): domain Bacteria; phylum Pseudomonadota; class Alphaproteobacteria; order Acetobacterales; family Acetobacteraceae; genus Komagataeibacter. Next base: position 6,765 of record NZ_VWPI01000173.1, read on the forward strand.
ACCAGCCTGTTGTGATTCATCCGTCTTTACGAAGAGATGGAGTGAATGGTGACATGGACTGGTATTGCCCGACGTGAACATAGCCGGGAAGGACTGCGATA
>NZ_VWPI01000174.1 GCF_015155755.1 Komagataeibacter sp. FXV3
ACCCGTGCTTAAAAACCAAGCTTATCTTTGCCGCAAACTTGCGTGAAAACAACGCAAAAATGCACTAGGGGTAGTGCATAGCTGGTGCACGGGGGGTAGTGCATAGCTCGTGCACTACCCCCCCCCCACAAGTCATTGAAAACAAAAGAGAAAAAAAATGCTCCTTCTAATGATCTAATGGGGGTTCGTTTTCGTGTGTTCTGACGATGGGGGACGATGTCTGAACGGACCACTTTCCTTCCCCTAAAAATTAAAAATTCCACTTGGTGATGTTGGGTGTGCCGGTGGGAATGTGGATTGAGCGTGGAGCCGGTGGGCAGCGGTGTGGGCAGACGGTGGGCAGGCCGTAGGGCTGTCCACGGGCTGTCCACACCGCTGCCCACGGGCGGAGCGCGGCCCGAAGGGCAATCCACATTTCCACGGGCTGGATGTACCACGCCGGGAGTGTACGCGCGCGAGCGGCAAAAAAACGACGTTGTATCGGCCAGCTCCGGCGCTTCGCGCGCTACGCGGTTCCTGCTCCGCACTCACCCGGAGCCTGTAGGCTGTCGTTCGTTGGCACTGCTGATCTGCTCAGGAAGGGGAGTGGTTGGCGAAGCAGTCGGCTCATTACGCAGCTACAGCGCGTCAGAAGGCCGTAGAAGGCACCATAGGATCATTTGAATGGATTTGTATGCGCGATGCCATGAAGGGGCCTGTACGGGCATTTACGGGCCTTCAGGCGCTGTCAGCGCTCCTTGATGTTCGAGACTCCCAACCTTTTTTTGCTGCTGGGTGTCCTTCAGGCCGTCCCGTATGAGCGCATAGGCTTTCGCAGCCACCGATTTGGGAATGGGAGCACCTGCCGCAGACAGTTGGGCGATCATGCTGACCAGACGTTCCGCGTCAGACAAGTCTGTCGTCTGTCTGACAGGTGTGTCAGACAGGTTTTCTCCCTGTTTTCTGCCACTTTTTATGTGGGAGCGAATTGCCCTGTCCAGCCAGTCGCCAATCGTGAGACCTTCCCGCCTGGCCGCCGACAGGGCGGCATTCCGCACTTCTGGATGAACGCCACGGATTGACCACGGCTTGGGGTCGTCTGTCATGTCTGACTCCTTGTCTGACTTGTCTGACAGGGAATGTGGTGGTGTTTATCTGCCCGGCACAAGCAAAACAGTGAGTTCCAACCCGACCGGGAAACATTGAACCTGAACACCTTTCCTGTTACATGTAACGGGGAGGATATGTCATGACCCCTGTTGCCATCCGCGTACAGAAGCGCCGTGAAACGCTCCGCAAGGCGGGGTTACGCCCTGTCCAAATCTGGGTTCCCGATACACGGGCAAAGGGATTTGACGAGGAATGCCGCCGTCAGGCCATGCTGGTGGCCCTGGCTGACTCGCATGATCCAGATATTGCCTCTTTCCTCGATGCGGCTGCTGTCGATGTGGATGGCTGGGAGGCATGAAGCGCGGAGACTTTGTAACCGTTGCCCTGCAAGGCGATCTTGGCAAACCCCGGCCTGCATTGGTGGTGCAGGCTGATCGGTTCGACATGACAGCCGCTGTGACTCTCCTGCCCCTCTCCAGCGCCCTTGTGGATGCTCCCCTGCTTCGCCTGACAATCCGGCCTGACGAGCAGAATGGGCTACGGAAGCCATCACAGGTCATGATCGACAAACCGACCACCATCAACCGCGAGAAGGTCGGTCCCGCTTTCGGGATCGCCAGCGATACCCTCATGCTGTCTGTCAGTCGGGCGCTCGCCCTTTTTCTCGGACTGGCGTAGGGCAATCCATATCCCCCGCTTCTGGATGCACCCCACGGCTTAGGGTTGTCTGACATGTCTGACTCTTTGTCTGACTTGTCAGATTCAGGGCGCATTGTTGCGCCTGGCCCACCAGTCGTCATGAGCCGCCTGCATTCTGATCCAGAGGCCGGGGCCATTTCCTAACAGTTGGCCCAGCCGCTCTGCCAGATCGGGGGTGATAGGCTTTCGTGCGGCCAGCAGCTCATCGAGGCTCTGGCAGGATATGCCGAGCGCCTGTGCGATTTCTGGCGCATCCATGCCACTGGCAGGAAAGACGTCCATCCGCAGCAATTCACCGGGATGGGTGGGGCAACGGTTTATATCCCGTGGCATCATTCACTCCTGACGTGAAGTTATGACGATGGGAGCGACCATTCAGGCCCCCCGCCGGTGTCTCTCATCGGGATGCACCAGCGTCCGCCATTCTTCTGGACGACATGATACCCCTCGATCCGGCATCGACCGAATGCCTGCACCTCTCCAACCTGATCCATCTGATAGGCGAGCGCCCCGGATGGAGAAGATGCCGCCCATTCAGCCAGGGCACTTCGCTCCTTGGCCTGTTGCTGAACTTCGGCCAGTCCTTCCGCGTATCCACCCCGATGCCCGAAGGTGTATCCAAGGAAGGCCGCGACGAAAACAAGAAGCAGGGCCGAGGTGCTGCATGTCCAGATCAGGGCCTTTCGATCCCCACTGATGTACCCAGTTACAGCCTTGCAGCTTTTTTCCACTTCATCCGCAGATTTTTTTATCTCGTGGGCCGACCTTTCTAGGAACTGGACGTGTTCAGGGATCGTGTCGGTAATTCTGGAATAAGCCTCCTGTGACTTGATGATCGTCTGCCGGAGCTTTTCCAACTCCTGCAAAGCAAAATCGTCATCATCATCACCAGAGCTATTCATGAATTATGCCCCCGTATGGACGCCATCTGCTGTGGTCGGATTCTGGTCGTTTGCAGGTCGGGGCGTGACAAAGCCATGATCCCGGAAAGCTTTTACATCCTGTTCCCGTGTGAGACGCTTCAATAGTTCATCAATGACCCGTGAGAACCGCTCATCCCGTTCGGCAAGATTGAGCAACGTCGCGCCGAGAATTATCTTTTGCCTGTCAGCAATTTTTCTCTGCTGCTTGTTCTCAGCCTGTTTGGCATCACGTAAGGCACGTTTTGCCTGTTCGAGACGTTCTTCTGCCGCGAGAACTTTTGCCGACTTCTTGTGATGGACTGTATCTGACATGACTACAGTTTCCCCCTATACTTATTAGTATATCATGAATAGCTGTTGACCTCAACCCTTAATGCCGATTAGGTATTAAGGGCGCACTTATGCAAACTCTGCGAGTTTGCGTGCGTCAGGGGCAAGCCCCTTGAAACCCCTTTTGTGGAGAGCGTGTCCCGTGGCGATCTTTCACTTGTCCGTCAAAACCGTATCGCGGAGTACCGGCAGGAGTGCCGTTGCCGCTGCGGCTTATCGGACAGGTGACACGTTGACCAACGAACGGGATGGACGCCATCACGACTACACCAGACGGTCAGGCGTCGATGGCTCATTCATCATAGCACCGACCGGGTGTGATTGGGCGATGGATCGTTCGCGTTTGTGGAACACGGCAGAGCAGACCGAGAAGCGCTCCAATTCGGTTACAGCCCGTGAATATGTCCTGGCCCTTCCTGCCGAACTGGACGCCACGGAGCGATCTGATCTGGCGCGGGCTTTTGCTGGGGCTTTGGTCGAGCGTTATGGTGTGGCGGCAGATGTTGCCCTGCATGCTCCCAGCCGCGAGGGAGACGAGCGGAATCATCACGCGCATATCCTCACCACGACCCGCGAGGTCGAGCCGGACGGTCTAGGCAAAAAGACCCGCATACTGGATGCCGCCAAGACAGGCGGGCCAGAGATCGAAAGCCTGCGCGAGCTGTGGGCCATGCAATGCAATGAGGCGCTCGAACGCCACAACAAGCCTGCCCGTGTCGATCATCGCAGTTACGAGCGGCAGGGGGTCGAGAAGATGCCGACCCTGCATCTCGGTCCGACCAGTGTGACCATCGAGCGGAAGCATCAGGCCGAGGCCGAACGGAAAGGGGAGGATTATCAGCCCCGGACGTTCAAGGCGCAGGAGAACCGGCGCAGGCGCGGCCTGAATGAGCGCGTGCGTGAGCTGGCCCAGGAACTGGCAGGCGTCATCCAGAAGGTTCGTGCTGCCAAGAAAGCCGCTGCCAGCTCACTTGTGCGGGCCTTTGGCCGCAGTCGCCGGGCTGAACAGGAGACCGAAGCCAGATATGCCGAAATGCTGCGCCAGCGTGAGGCGGAGCAACGACGGCAGGCCGAGGAGCAACAGGAGCGGGCCGCAGAAGTCCGCAGGAAGGTTTTGAAGCGGCAGGAGGAGCAGAAGCGGCGGATCGAGAGCAGGCTGGCGCAGCTCATTCGTGAAGCGCCGGAAAAGAGGGCGGAGCTGTTCGCCAGATTTTACCCGACAGATCCTCTCGCCCGTGCTTTGGATGCCAAGCTGTATCACATGGGGCTGGAGGATCTGGCGGCCGAGGAAAAGGCCGTCAGGACCGGACTGGAGCGATACGAGGCGCAGGAACGGCAGAGGCGGTCCGAAGGGCCAGGCATGCGCATGAGAGGCCGAGGACGTGGCCGGGGTGGGCCGTCCCGGTCGAGGGACCGGGACACGGACCCCGATCCTAGTGGCGGCGGATCGAGCTTTGAGCCGTTCTGATCGCCTTGGGCTGTCGCCCAGGGCGATCAAGGATAGGGTTTAGCGTGGTTGTACGTCTGGTGTTGCTTCTGGAGGGGCCGTCAGGGTGGCTTTCTCCTGCTGTGCGCGGTCAAGTATTGCACGCGCTTCGACAGGCATAATCACATCGTCATAAGGGCGTATGGTTGGATCATCGGAAATGAAATCAATATGGAATGGCTGATCTAATGAAGCTATATAGTTTATGAGGTCTGTAGTTACAAAAGCAGCATCTTTTGTGCTTGATAAGCAATCTCTACTTACATCTGATACGGAACCAACGGTGTAGACATGTTCGTCACCACAATTTGTTTGTGACATTAAGTTTTCAATATTCACATACTTTTTTTCTCCATTAACAGTATATTCGATATGCTGATATACATTTGTTCCAATTCGAAGATCGGCACCAATAAAGTAATTTGTTGCGCCTGTTTTTCTGTTTATCATAGAACCTAAAAATGAATTAACCCAAACTTCGGTTCTGTTGTCTTTCATTTCAGTATAAACAATACCGTTAGTGTAAAGTCCTTTCTGACTTATTAGTATCGTATCAATCCAAGGCTTATTTACTACTCTAGTTTTTTCTTGTATTTTTTCTTCACTCATCTTCGAAAGATAAGATTCTTTACTCCTTTGTGCCATCTCATTTGAGCAAGAAGTGAGTGATAGACAGAGTATGCAAGAAGATACGGCGTATAGTATTTTATTCATTTGAATTGTCCTAATAAATGCCTATTTGTAACCGTTTGTATATTAAAATCTGTAGCTTCACTATTGCCGTCCAGTAATATCTTCAATGTCCATTTGACGGGCTGGTATGTCCGGCTCCATCCCATCCAGTGACGGTTGAGACGGGGGCGGCATGCCGGGGCCTGTCGGGAGCTGGCGTTCGCCCGGATAGAGCGATGGCAACTGGCGGAGAGGCGGCTGTTTTCCCAGCATGGCCTTGTCTGGCTGTTCGTCGGCCGAGATCACCACAGAGGCCGAAAATAGGCTGTGACGGATGCCATCGCGCGGGCCTGACCATACAACCCGATCATTCAGCACGTAGGCGTTGACTGTGCCTCGGTCGCCAATCTGACGGACCTCAAGCCAGAGGCCGGCTTTGAGGACGCTTAATGCTCGTTTCACCGTATCAATCGATCGGCCCATAAGCTTTGCCAGTGTCTGTTGGCTGATTACGACCGCGTTGTGTGGCCCTACTCTGGCCACGAGTAGGTGCAAAAGCTCTGCTGCCCGTGGTGAATCTCGAAGGAGGGCGGCCCATGCTTCATGGGCCGCCCGTTCAGTCTGAACCCATGTTCCTGACTGCCGCTGCGAGGACAAATCTTGCTTAGACATTCCGCACCCGTGCTTAAAAACCAAGCTTATCTTTGCCGCAAACTTGCGTGAAAACAACGCAAAAATGCACTAGGGGTAGTGCATAGCTGGTGCACGGGGGGTAGTGCATAGCTCGTGCACTACCCCCCCCCC
>NZ_VWPI01000175.1 GCF_015155755.1 Komagataeibacter sp. FXV3
GCCCCCGGTCGCCCAGGAGGTCGGGGCGGACGTCAACCCGGCGATGGCCAAGGCCGCCGCAGCGCCAGCCCCGCACGCGCCTGAGGTCGTACCAAGCGTTCCCGTCGTACCAGTGCAGACGGATACAGCCTTCCGTGCTGCCATGCCACGTGACCCGCAGCTCCAGAAGGACGCAATCGCCGCATACAGACATGCGATCATGGATCTTGCAGGCCGTCTTGATGGACGCCTTCCGGTCACAAATGTCCTGTATGAAAAGACGGAAACCGGAAGGGAGCAGACAAAAAAACCGGCGGTTTCCCCTTCGATAACTTCGGCGGCGACAGCAAATTCCCAGACTTCTCTCTCCCGCGTTCTTGTTCCTGCCGGACGGGGGATTTACGCCCATACGGTTTCAGCAACCAACAGCGATCTCGGGGGAGAAATCATCCTGGAAGCTGATTCAGGTCCACTCGCTGGCGACAGGATGAAAGCATCCGTCAGAAGGGCCGGGGGACATCTGAACAGGCTGGTTGTCCGCGTTGATCAGGTCTTCCATAAGAATGATCCGACCCCGATCCAGGTCGAAGGTATGGTGGTTGCGCCGGACACCATGGAAGCTGCCGTGGCCTCAAGCGTTGACCAGCTATACGTCGAGCGCTTTGTTCTTCCCGCCGCTGCCGCCTTTGTCCAAGGGCTCGGGCAGGCGATCGAGATGACGTCGAACACGACCGGTTCGATCGGAGCCCTCGGCAACGTCAACTACGTCCAGTCACTGAATTTCCCGCAACAACTGGGCGTGGCGGCCGGTGCAGCGGCCTCGCAGGTCAACAGCGCGCTCATGCAGCAGATGCCGACCCAGCCGCGCGTAAATCTTGCCGCTCAGGTCAGTGTTGGCGTGATCTTCATGTCGGACGTCGTCATGAAGAAGTAAGTTTTCGGGCACCGGTCGCATGATATCGGCGAATTCTGCACTCTCTACCAGAAGGCAGCATTCACCATGACCTCAGCCGCAACCGCAACGACGTCCCGGGATCCGTTCAGCGCGGATCGCGGCATTGAACCTGTCCCGTTTCGCAAGCTGGGCACGACGCCCGAGCCTGACCCTTCGCCCACGCCGGACACAATTGCCGAGCCTCTCTCTCCTCACCCGCAACCTGTGACAGCAGCACCTGACAGAAACCGACCCGTTCCACATGCAATAGCCCTTTTCAGGGCGCTTCCGCGTCGCAGGCAGGTCATGATCGCGGGTACTGCCGTCGGCAGTCTGCTCTCCCTCTTCCTCGTGATGGGCATAACAAAGAGGCAGGCGTCTCCCGTGGCCCAGGAAGTCGGAATGATTTCCGCTCCGCTGCCATCAGGCCCCAAAGCGTCTCCCGCGCCGGGACACTCACCTACATCATCGCCATCATCGCCGGCACCTCAGGTCTCGGCTACAGATGAGGATCTCAAGGCACTTCTTGCGATGAAAAAGCCGCCCCATCCCGCCGGCCCAATACCGGCTACCCCGTCGGCCGAGAACACGCCCGCGCAGAAACACGACACTGGCATCGAAAAGGCTGTTCCGACGGACGATGCGGTCCAGAAAGCAAGCCGCCTGCAAGCGGCTCCCATGACATCGGACGACCAGTTGCAGGTGCTGCAGCTTGTAACGGAAGAAGCAGCACTGGTGCAGCGGACCCGCAGCGAGATCGCAGCGCTCCGGCAGGATCTTGACCGGCTGCGTATCGCAGATACGGCAAAGGCTTCGGATCTCAACCGCCGGATGTCGCTCCTCGAAGCGAAACGAGCCGTGGCCGACGCCGAAGCACCCCCGTCAGATGGACCGGCCACCACACGTGCCGCAGCCGACAAGGCACGGGCAGCCCTGGAAGCCGCGGCGGCCGAGCCGCAGCCAACACCAACGCCGCCGCAATTTCCAGCGTCCCGGACAGCGAAAATGCGTCAGGCGCCTCCTGCTCCGCCCCCGACATGGACGCCGCACTACCGGATACTTGCTGCATCTCCCCAGCTTGCCATGGTGCAGGACGACGCTGCGCCGGCCGGGCAACCGCCGCAGTCCGAAATCGAAATCGGCACCGATCTCCGCGGATATGGTCGAGTGCGCGCCATCTCTCAACGCGGCACGATGTGGGTGATCCAGGCTGAACGCGGCATCATCCAGTAAGGCAAGGAGACATCGACGTGCAAGGTCTGGTCAACCTCGTCAACGATCTCGCTCTCGCCATGGCCTGGCTGCTGCCAATGGCCTGCTATATTGCAGCCTGGATTGCCTTCCTGACCGGGACATGGGGATTATGGCAGCAGCGCCAGCCCCAGAACCCGTTCGTCGGCCGTCCCTGGGTGCCCTGGATCGGGATTGTCCTCTCCGGCGTCTTCGCCACTTTTGACAGGATACTCACCAAATCCACCACCTCTGCCGGTCTCGATACGCAGGTTTCGCTGGGAGCTTCTGTCACCGGCTATACGGATGCCGCGACCGGAAGCGTCATTTCCGGGACCGGCCCAGAGGATGCCATCCTGTCAATCGTCAGTGATTTCGCCCTGTTCTTCGAAATGTTCGGCGCCTGGGCGGCGTTCATGGCGGTCGTTGCGTGGAACGCGTCGGCGACCGGAAAAACAAACCGCTCAAAACTCAGTTGCCTCATCCAGTTCGTTTTCGGCGTGATCCTCCTCAATCCCGTCAAGGAAGCAACCTGGATCCTGAGCCACTGGACAACGTCCGGCTAAAATCATAACCCAACCCGTAGCGCTGAGATTAGCTAAGGTTCGACCTTCCTGCGCATTTTTTTGATAACCGATAAACATGATAAAATTGGGAAATAATAACCCGAAAAAGCGGGGCGCCCCCATCTGGTGAGATGGTCACATATGGCCGTGCGCCAGGGCATTAACCATGCTGGAGCAATCCGCAGCCTGATCGCAAGGGAACTTGAAGCCGCCAAACACGATGACTGGGATGGGTAATCTTGTTCATAACGAGCGGACCAAGCTGCGGGCAAACCTGCAGGATACCGCTGCAGGATCTTGCCTTTCGCTAGGTGTCCTATCTCCTTTGGCTGCGTCATTTTTTAATCTGACAGCCAACCGCATTCCTACTCATATCGTTATCTTGGGAGTCGCTTTCTGGCTGGGAATGGCATATTTTCTCCCTCAACGGGCACAGACCGTTTTAGGGGGGCTTCGAGAATGACCTTTATGCAGTTCTTCGCCTTCATTGGCATGCCAATCATCATTGGTGTTCTTGGTTATGGTATTTCTAAAATACCTATCAAGGATAATTGAAAATTTATCGTCCATTCCAACCAACGGTTGACCGTGTGAAACTTGTTTATAATGAGGGTAACAGACCCATCAAAGTTGAGGCCCGTACAAAAATAGGGATGTATTCGCGGTAGCACCTAAACTACGCTCGATCACTTTCGCTTACTGTTCATATTTTCTAGAAATTAAACAAGAAATATTTTATTATTACTAAATATTCGAGTGATTCTGGATAAAGATATATGCCCCGGATTTTTATGCTATCGGGTATACGAGGTTGATGGCGACCTGTCGAAATGGCTAAAAGTTGCGGGATGCCCGTAGTTTTCACTTTACAGCAACTACGGTAATCCCGTATTATCGTCTCATGGATAACAGGTTTGACCCCGCAAAAGACCTCGCCAACCAAAAAAAGCACAAACTGTCTCTGGCCTTTGGCGACCGTATTTTCGAGGACGATAATCACCTGATCTTGCCCACCATCCGCATTGAGGATGAGGAGGATCGCTACAAAGTGGTTGGCGTCGTGGGCGAGAAGCTGTTCACCGGTGTGTTTGTCTGGCGGGACGATCTGCCCCGCTTTATTTCCGTGAGAAGGAGCAACAAAGGTGAAGAGAGAGCATATCATTCTACCTGCTGATCCGGCGGATTCCGAAGACCGCGCGGTATCCATCGAAGGCATGGAGCGTGGGCAAAGGGCGCGGTTGATCCGTAAAACCCGTAACGATCTCGGTCTGTCTCAGGTCGAGTTTGCCAGCCGTTTCCGCGTTCCTGTCGGCACGTTACGGGACTGGGAGCAGGCACGGGCGATGGCCCCCGACTTCGCTGTAGCCTACGTTCGGGTCATCGGACGGCACCCCGATATGGTAGCTCAGGCAGTGGCCTGAGCTGCCTTCCCAACGAGCCGGGGATTCAGCCCATCAACCCCAAACGCCGGATAGCCATTTTTATACCAAAGTCATAGTGTACCGTTCGACAAGATAGATTTTTTCGGAAAAAACATTCGCAGTCGCATGTTACTGGCCGAAGACTCCTCCGAGGGACATGCCTCCCTCTTTAACGGAGCCCTTGACCATGAACCTCTCTCGCACAAGCATCCCCGACACGGGGCGATTGACGCGTCTTGTGACCAAACGGGTCGGATACAGCCAGCGTGCCGTCACGGCACTTGGCACATTGGCCGTCCCGATCCTCATTGCCAGCCATGCGCTGGCCCAATCCGCAACCGGCAGCGCAAACGGTATCGGGGCCCAGATGCAGGCCACCGCCCAGGAGGGGCTGACAGCGGGCGGCTTTGTCGCTGCAGCATGCATGTATGTCGCTGCCTTCATCTGCTTCATCGGCGGCGTATGGGCGGCCTGGCAGAGCCGCAACGAACAGAACCGTTCGCCCGGAAAGGTCGGTATGGCAATCGCCGGCATCGTGCTGTGCGGTCTGTTCGCAACGGGTCCGCAGTGGATCAACAAGGCTGCCAACACCGCGTCCGGTGGCTCGGCAACCGTTGGTACGCAGGCTCAGGCCTATCAGTTTACGAGCGGCGGCTAGGAACCCGATCGCAATGGCCCGTCTCACACAGTCTTTCCGGCTGCTGCCGCGCCCATGGGATCCGTCAGCGCCAGGCGCCGGGGAGATGGGTGAGCCGGGCCTTTTCACATGTGCCTGCTGCGGCCTGATAACGCCTGGTCGCAGGTTTCCATGGCACGGTGACGGACCCGGACCTGTCTGCGCCTTATGCAATATCCTGCAGGATCCGACCCGTCCGGCCATCGAACGCGAAGCCGTCCTGATATGGTGGCCGAAACTGTCGCAGACACGCATCATGACCCTGACCCGCTGCGCGCATCAGGCCCTCATGCAGACGCTCGGCAACGGGCCAAACGGACAGGATGTCGTCTGGCATCGTGCAATGGACGCGATCGCGTCAGGGTCGGATACCGCGATGATGCCTGCGCAATGCAAAAGCGCTCTCGCTGTGCTCCGCGCTCTGCACGCGCGGACGGCCGAAGCCCGGCGGCGGCTGGAGACAACGTCTCCCCGACTGCTGGCGACTGCCCTGCTGATGGCGAACCGGGCGGACCCGCAGATCAATGAAAGCGCGACAGCCCTGATGGACGGCATCCGGCTCCTCCCCCTGGGCCGTCTCCATAACGGACCCACCGACATCTACCCGGCGCTTGTCAGGGGGTAATCCCCCCATAAAAAGAGTGGCTTTTGAATGAGAATTTTCTCAGCGTAAGGATGAGGAGATTCTGATGAAGAGTGATCGCTTTACTGACGCGCAGATCATGGGTGTGATCCGCCAGGCTGAGG
>NZ_VWPI01000176.1:2500-5541 GCF_015155755.1 Komagataeibacter sp. FXV3
GTGGATGCCTTGGCACCAGGAGGCGATGAAAGACGTGGCACGCTGCGAAAAGCCATGGGGAGCCGCGAGCAGGCTTTGATCCGTGGATATCTGAATGGGGCAACCCACCCAGCGATGGGTATCATGTTCTGAATACATAGGGACATGAGGCGAACCCGGGGAACTGAAACATCTAAGTACCCGGAGGAAAAGACATCAATTGAGATTCTGCTAGTAGTGGCGAGCGAACGCGGAACAGGCCAGTGGTCATTTTTGAAGAAGCAGAACGGAATGGAAAGTCCGGCCATAGCGGGTGATAGCCCCGTATGCGTAGTGTCAGGAATGATCCTTGAGTAGGGCGGGACACGTGAAATCCTGTCTGAACATGGGGGGACCACCCTCCAAGCCTAAATACTCCCTGGTGACCGATAGTGAACAAGTACCGTGAGGGAAAGGTGAAAAGCACCCCGACGAGGGGAGTGAAAAAGACCTGAAACCGAATGCCTACAAGCAGTCGGAGCCTCTTATGGGGTGACGGCGTACCTTTTGTATAATGGGTCAGCGAGTTTCTGTTTGCAGCAAGCTTAAGCCGTTAGGTGTAGGCGCAGCGAAAGCGAGTCTGAACAGGGCGACGAGTTGCTGGCAGAAGACCCGAAACCGAGTGATCTAGCCATGGCCAGGCTGAAGGTGCGGTAACACGCACTGGAGGGCCGAACCCACGCCTGTTGAAAAAGTCGGGGATGAGCTGTGGCTAGGGGTGAAAGGCCAATCAAACTCGGAAATAGCTGGTTCTCCGCGAAATCTATTGAGGTAGACCGTCGAGTATTACCCCGGGGGGTAGAGCACTGGATGGGCTAGGGGGGCCCAAAGCCTTACCAAACCTAACCAAACTCCGAATACCCGGAAGTATGAGCTCGGCAGACAGACAGTGGGTGCTAAGGTCCATTGTCGAGAGGGAAACAGCCCAGACCACCAGCTAAGGCCCCCAAATCGTGGCTAAGTGGGAAAGGATGTGGGGATTCCAAAACAACCAGGAGGTTGGCTTAGAAGCAGCCATCCTTTAAAGAAAGCGTAATAGCTCACTGGTCTAATAGAAACCCTGCGCCGAAAATGTAACGGGGCTCAAGCCACGTGCCGAAGCTGTGGGTGCATTCTTTGAATGCGCGGTAGCGGAGCGTTCCGTAGGTCTGTGAAGGAGACGGGGTGACCCTCTCTGGAGATATCGGAAGTGCGAATGCTGACATGAGTAGCGACAAACAGTGCGAGAAACACTGTCGCCGAAAGTCCAAGGGTTCCTGCGCAAGGTTAATCCGCGCAGGGTGAGCCGGCCCCTAAGGCGAGGGCGAAAGCCGTAGTCGATGGAAACCGGGCAAATATTCCCGGGCCTGCCAGAAGTGACGAATACAATATGTTGTCGGGTCTTATCGGATTGATCCGGCTTTTGGAGTATTCCAGGAAATAGCTCTGGCATATAGACCGTACCCGAAACCGACACAGGTGGACTGGTAGAGAATACCAAGGCGCTTGAGAGAACGATGCTGAAGGAACTAGGCAAATTACTTGCGTAACTTCGGGATAAGCAAGACCCGTCAGTGGGCAACCATTGGCGGGTGGCACAGACCAGGGGGTAGCGACTGTTTAGTAAAAACACAGGGCTGTGCGAAGTCGAGAGACGACGTATACGGCCTGACGCCTGCCCGGTGCCGGAAGGTTAAGAGGAGGTGTGCAAGCACCGAATTGAAGCCCCGGTAAACGGCGGCCGTAACTATAACGGTCCTAAGGTAGCGAAATTCCTTGTCGGGTAAGTTCCGACCTGCACGAATGGCGTAACGACTTCCCCGCTGTCTCCAGCATCGGCTCAGCGAAATTGAATTCCCCGTGAAGATGCGGGGTACCCGCGGTCAGACGGAAAGACCCTATGAACCTTTACTGCAGCTTTGCAGTGGCATCAGAGACATTCTGTGTAGGATAGGTGGGAGGCTTTGAAACCGGGGCGCCAGTTCCGGTGGAGCCATCCTTGAAATACCACCCTGACTGTTTCTGATGTCTAACCGAGGCCTGTTAGCCAGGTCCGGGACCCTGCATGGTGGGCAGTTTGACTGGGGCGGTCGCCTCCCAAAGTGTAACGGAGGCGCGCGATGGTGGGCTCAGGCCGGTCGGAAACCGGCTGTCGAGTGCAATGGCATAAGCCCGCCTGACTGTGAGAGTGACAGCTCGATCAGAGACGAAAGTCGGCCATAGTGATCCGGTGGTCCCGCGTGGAAGGGCCATCGCTCAACGGATAAAAGGTACTCTAGGGATAACAGGCTGATCTCCCCCAAGAGTCCACATCGACGGGGAGGTTTGGCACCTCGATGTCGGCTCATCACATCCTGGGGCTGGAGCAGGTCCCAAGGGTTCGGCTGTTCGCCGATTAAAGTGGTACGTGAGCTGGGTTTAGAACGTCGTGAGACAGTTCGGTCCCTATCTGCCGTGGGTGTTGGAGACTTGAGAGGATTTGTCCCTAGTACGAGAGGACCGGGATGAACATACCTCTGGTGCACCGGTTGTCGCGCCAGCGGCACAGCCGGGTAGCTAAGTGTGGACGGGATAACCGCTGAAAGCATCTAAGCGGGAAACCCACCTCAAAACAAGGTCTCCCCGAGGGCCGTGATAGACCATCACGTCAATAGGCCAGGTGTGGAAGCGCAGTAATGCGTGCAGCTAACTGGTCCTAATCGCCCAATAGGCTCATTCCAAAGCCACAACAGTGGCAACACACATGCACAGCAGTCATCCACTCTTCAACACATCAAAGCACCAACCCATCACATCCTCTCAGCCCCTTACCAAAGGGATGACTGGATGACCTGGTGGCCATGGCGGGGAATGATCCACCCGATCCCATCCCGAACTCGGCCGTGAAACACCCCAGCGCCCATGATACTGTGCCTCAAGGCACGGGAAAGTCGGTCGCCGCCAGGTCTTCCAGTCACCCCTCACCACCGCGGGGTGGAGCAGCCCGGTAGCTCGTCAGGCTCATAACCTGAAGGCCGCAGGTTCAAATCCTGCCCCCGCAACCA
>NZ_VWPI01000177.1 GCF_015155755.1 Komagataeibacter sp. FXV3
GTTACTGGGGATTACCCCTATGCCAATCTTTGATTCTGATGCTGCCCTGTCATATATGCAGGGACAGTACACTTTCTGTCGGCCTGGTGACATTATATGTTTTAGAGCCATTGAGCGCCCAGAATACGACGCCATACGTGAAGCTGTGTCGCACGACCGCTTTACGCCCTGTATCCGGTCGGTCTCGTTGAGCATATCGGCTTTTTTGGAAAATCCAACCGCTATAACCCGCATGTTAACGGAGGCTCTCCATGGCGATTGAAATTCTGAAGCCCGGTCTGGCCACAACCGTTCAGGATATGGGCCGTCCTGGTTATTATCATCTAGGCATTCCCATCTCAGGCGCAATGGACCGTTTTTCGGCCCGGGCGGCCAACCTTCTTGTCGGGAATGATCCGGGTAGCGCACTACTGGAAGCTACTTTGCTGGGGCCAGAAATCCGTTTTCTGCATGATACGGCCTTTGCGGTAACGGGGGCCGAGGTACCACTTCTGCTTAATGGAGAGGCATGCCCGGCCTGGCAAACCTTGCAGGCCCATGCGGGGGATGTATTAAGCTTCCAGTTCATGCGTATGGGTGCGCGTGCCTATATTGCATTCGCCGGTGGCATAGACGTGCCGCTGGTAATGAACAGTCGGTCAACCTATCTTGCCGGTCGGATGGGTGGATATAAGGGAAGATCCCTGAAGGATGGGGATGTCCTGTCCCTTTTGCCAAGAGAAAGGCAGATCGTCGCAGGGGCCGAGATTCCTCCCCTTATGCGTCGCCCAATGGAACGCAAAGCCCGACTACGTGTCATTATTGGCCTATATTCTTTCCGTGTGATGCCAGATTCGCTGGTTCGCTTCATGACGGATACTTGGCAGGTAGGGACAGAGGCAGACAGGACAGGTTATCGGTTCAAAAAGGGAGCGCCATTGGAATTCGTTCCGCGCGACCCTCCATTTGGCGCAGGATCAAATCCCTCCAATATAGTTGATTCCTGTTATCCCTACGGTTCCATTCAGGTACCGTCCGGAAAAGAGCCAATCATCCTACATCGGGATGCTGTATCTGCCGGTGGATATTTTACCCTGGGTACGATCATTTCGGCCGATATGGACCTGATAGCGCAGTTGCAGCCGCATCAGAAAGTCTGTTTCTTACCCGTTTCCATGGATGATGCCCTTATAGCGAGACAGAAAGAACAGCAGAGGCTGAACGATCTGCAACATATACTTTCCGGGTAATTGCCACAAACAAATGTAAACGCACATTCGTATCATTACGGTGCCGGAATGGTATTGTAGAATGTAGCCTGAAAACTGCAAACAGGAGAACTGTGCCATGAAACGTCAGGCCTTTACGACCCTTCTCACGGTTTCTTCCGCTCTGATCAGCTTCCCTGCTATTGCGGAAACGACGAATAACCGATACGGCCATCCTCTGGCAGCGCGATCGGTTACGCATTCAAAAAATCATACTTCCCAGGCAGCGTCCCTTATAGCCAAAACAAACGAAGCCATTGCCGTAACGGGAAGCCATCGCTCTCATGCCAGTATCAGTGTTGTCTCCGCCAAAGCGATTAATCAACTTGTTCCGGGCACCAATCCTTTGAAGGCACTGGCGCAACTTCCCGGGGTCATGTTTAATTCCGATGATCCACAGGGAATGGATACATGGTCCACCCAAACTTACATGCATGGTTTCATGCAGAACGAAATCGGTTTCACCCTTGATGGAATGCCATTGGGTGAACAGTCTTACCGTAACTATAACGGCCTGAATTCCGTAGCTGCCATAAGTTCAGAAAACGTTGCCCGACTGGATGTCTCTCCTAGTGCCGGAGCAGAATCAACGCCCAGTACTAACAATTTGGGTGGTTCGATCGCATTTATCAGTTCTGATCCAAAAATGAAACGGGGCGCCACTGTTGCACAGACTTTTGGTAGCAACGCGACTTTTCATACATTTGTCAGGGTTGACAGCGGTGCGCTAAATAAGACGGGAACCCGTTTTTATGCATCCTACATGCGCAATGATGCACAGAAATGGAAGGGCTACGGTGGGCAGTTCATGCAGCAGGTCAACGCTAAATTTGTCCAGCCTATCGGAGAGAACAGTCGGATATCGGCCTTTTTTGATTATACGGACCTGGAGCAGCATGTCTATCAGGACATGTCTTTTGAACTGATCCAGAAGATGGGCTATAATTTGGATGATTATTATCCCAATTATGGCGCGGCCTATGCTGCCGCGCAGGGAAATTATGGGTCGGCTTATCAGAAACTGTCAGATCCAAAAGATGCCTCATATTATGATGGTGGAACGCAGAACCATGATTATCTGGGAGGGATTACCGCTGATTTGGCGCTGACCAACAGGGTCCGGTGGAAAACAACGGTCTATGGCCACAGTGAATCTGACCATGAATACTGGGTTTCCCCTTTTTATTCATCACCCAATGGTGCCCCGCTTACAGACGAGATGAAACAGCCAAGCATCCGGCGTTTCGGTATTATATCGAGTGTTAATTACAATATTGCCCATAATGATATTGGAATGGGTGTCTGGTACGAAAATAACAAATATATGTCTGACCTGTACGGTTATGAAGAACCGCTTTTGGGACAAGGATCACCATTTCCTGCTTTTGGAGATTACAAAAACGCTTTTACAAAATTCTGGGGACAGACCTATAATACCAATACCTTTACGGCCTTCTTTCAGGATACCTATCATCCTCTGCCAGGATTGGCGCTACATTTTGGTTTCAAATCCCTGTTGACGACAACACGTGTCGGTGCAACCGGTAATAACGAGGCCTATACAGGCGTGAGTGCAATTACTGGTGGAGAAAGTCTGACAGTCGCCAAGCCGTTTCTACCCCATATCAGTGGTAACTGGCATTTCCTTCGCAAACATGAACTGTTTTTTGATATTGCAGAAAACGTCCATTCCTTTTCAGAATCGGGTTATAACCTGACAGCGTCCCCCATGGCCGTGTCGCAGGCGCAGTATGATACGTCCCGCGGGCGTCTGAAGCCCGAAACAGCATGGAGCTATTCTGTAGGTTATCGCTATACAGGTTCTCTGGTCCAAGCATCCATATATGCGTATAGGGCCGACTTCAATAATCGTCTGCAGCAGATTTCATCTGGTTCTATTACCAATCCCGTGACTTCCGTGCTCAATGTAGGCAGCGTTTCCATGAATGGCGTGGATGCGGGTCTTACCATAACTCCGATCAAAGGTTTGACTTTTAGTAATAATATCAGCTATAATCATTCGACTTATGGGCAGGATCTGACAATTAACAGTAATGGCGTTTCAACAACATATAATTTGCATGGGCAGCAGGTTGTTGCATATCCGCGTTTCATGTATAAAACTGCGCTTGCCTATAATTGGCGTGGGCTGGAAGCTCATGTTGATGCCAGTTACATGTCGCAGCGTAATTTTAGCTATGTTGGGAATTATAAAGCGCCAGCATACTGGCTGGCAAATGCCGGGTTACGTTACAGTCTTGGCGCGCTCTCGAAATATAATCGCCATCTTGCATCGGTCCAGAACCTGATTTTCAGTTTTGATGTCTATAATCTAGCGAATGAACGTTATATCGCCACGATGGGTGAGAATGGTTATCCGCTGAACACAGACTACCAATCCATGCTTATTGGTGCACCTAGGCAGTTTTTTGGTACGATCAAGGCGGAATTCTAGGATATCATATCCCTATATTGATCATTTTTTCTTCTTATACATATTACGATTTTCAGGATGGAAATCATGGAATGCAAGCAGAATATATCATGGTCATATACTGACGCCAGGTCCCTGTATGACCTGCCCTTCAACGACCTGTTGTTCAGGGCGCAGTGCGTTCATCGAGAAAATTTTGATCCCAATCATATTCAGATGAGCGAACTGCTGAATATTAAGACGGGCGGCTGTCCGGAAGACTGCGGATATTGCAGTCAGTCCGTACATAATGGCAGCAGACTGAAAGCCACCCGATTGATGAAAGCCGACGAAGTAATCGCGAACGCCAAGCAGGCCCAGGCACGTGGCGCAACGCGCTTTTGCATGGGCGCGGCCTGGCGTTCGCTGCAACCGCGAGATGAGATGGCTATCGTTGAGATGATAAAAGAGGTCAAGGCATTGGGACTGGAAACATGCATGACACTCGGTAAACTTTCATCTGAACAGGCTCTGTCTCTTAGCCAGGCCGGTTTGGACTATTACAATCATAACATTGATACTTCTGAATGTTTCTATCCACAAGTTACAACAACGCATACATTCCGCGACAGGTTGGATACACTTGATCATGTACGCAGGGCCGGAATGAAAGTTTGTTGTGGGGGGATACTGGGACTGGGGGAAACGGTAAAAGACCGGATAGACATGCTACTTACCTTGGCTAACCTGCCTGTTCCGCCGGAAAGTGTTCCTATCAACATGTTGATGCCAATGCCGGATTCCCGTATGGCCGATGTGCCTCCGGTTGATTCTATCGCTTTTGTCCGTGTTGTTGCGCTGGCACGCCTGATGATGCCATCTTCATACGTGCGGTTGACAGCAGGGCGTGCGAACATGAGTAATGAAACGCAGACGCTGTGTTTCCTTGCAGGAGCCAACTCCATTTTCATTGGCGACACATTATTGACTGCTAGTAATCCTGATAAAAATAGTGATAATGACCTTATGCATCGTCTGGGCATGACACATGATCAGAAACAGACGTCAATTAGTAAGGTATAATATATCAAACAATTCAGACAGTAAACTGTGTGGAAAGGGACGATCCATGACGATGCTGTTTTTCCTCGACAAAAAAAGAAGGCGGATAACAGCAACACTAAAGATGCTGTCGTTATATCCAGGCTGGATGACAATCCTCCATATCGGTCCACGTGAAATGTACGAAGTGATATCCGATGCGCATTTTATCAAAAATTCGGACATGAAACGATAGGATGTTGATTTTCACTGAGAACTGACCCGGGTAGGGCGGAAATTTTCATCGAGATTTGACCCATGCCTTCACACTCCCCGGCAGCATCTGCTGGGGGTTTGAGGAGTGATTGACATGGAGCTTCTGAGT
>NZ_VWPI01000178.1 GCF_015155755.1 Komagataeibacter sp. FXV3
ACAATGGCTCTGGACATATAACCATGACAGACCCAACATGGGGAACAGCGGGCTAACCCCCGCCCAGAAACTAAAAACAGCTGCCTGAATTCTCATTCAGCACCCCACTAAAAATGGGGGGATTACCTGTCGTCGGCAGTACGCGCTCAACACATGCCGGGGAACGGTGGCCTTCTGCTGTCAGGGTTGCGGCGATGGCACTGTCATTCAGCCCGGATGTCGCGAGAACGAGAATTCTCGCCCGCATTTCAGCGCCACGTTCCAGTCGATCCACGGAAGAGACCGTCATCGGTACGGCCAGTTCCGTGACCAGACCGCCACGCCAGATGATCCGGACGCTTCCCGTTTCGTATTCACCACGATTGAGAACCACCTGTTCGACCAGGCATCGTAGCAACGCCTTGCGTCTCGCATCATCGGTGGCTGGGTCGTGCCAGATCTTTGGGAGCCGGCCCTGGATATGAACGACCTTTGCGCCCATCTCGCGCGGCAACACGAGCGGAGAAGCGGGTTGTCCGGCTTCCGATCGGGACAAAGCCTCTTCTGCTGTGCGTACATCATTGAGGGCCGTCTCCCAACGTCGCTCCAGTTCGGCGGCGACCAGACGATTGTCCGGATCGACCTTGTTGAACTGCCGTTCAGCCAGCGTCGCTTCGTAGCGCCTGCGCTCGAGTTGCTGCTCAAGGCCTCGGCGGGCTTCCGCGACGGATTGACGCCGGGCCTTGTATGCGGCAGAGAACGCCTCGAATTCAGCAGGCGCCACCGCTTCCAGAAAGGCTTGTGTAACCGCAGCATCAATCGCCGGGGCCCGTACATGCTGACACGTTGGCAGGCCCTGGTGCGTACGCAAATGATTACAGACATACTCGCCGCCATTCTGATATCGCACATACATTTTGTGGCCACATCGGGCACACCGAACGATCCCATGTAACAGCAGACCGCCGTTACGCGGCACCCCGCGGCTATTGGTACGCATGTAATCAACCTTGTTATCGTTCATGATGTGGCGAATTTTCAGATAGGTCTGCCAATCGATATAACCAGGATACTGGTCCCGAACGACAATGCGCCATTCATCGATGGGCCGGGGGGTTTTCTGCGGTAGATTTCCAGGCCTTTGCGCCTTGAGCCGCGTTCGTCCGTAAACAAAGGCACCTGCATAGGCCGGGTTCCGCAAAATGCGTGCCACTGCTGCCAACGTGGCCGCTGTCCAGTGCAGATCGCCGTGCCGGTCTCGGGCTGGCAGATCGAGACCATTACGATTGAGATGCCTCATAACCTGCGAGACTGATTTCACTTTCAGGAAAGTACTGAAAAGAAAAGCTAATCTTCCCTGAACCTCAACGTTGGGGTCTTTGACGACTGCACCGCCAGGATTACGGACAAAGCCAATCGGCAGCGTCAACGCCAGAGCACCGCGTTCCGCCTTTGCAAGAAGGCCGGCAGTCAGACGACTGCGGATTGTGTGCAGTTCGAGTTCCGAGATAGTCCCTTTGAGACCAAGGAGCAAACGACCGTTTGGCGATGCCGGATCGTAGACACCATCCCGGTCTGCAATGAGACATTTCTGCAACCCGCAGATATCGAGCAGCGGATACCAGTCCGAGCAGTTTCGCGCGAGACGTGTCACGTCGATCGACAGAATAAGACCGACCTCGCCCAGGCCGACACGCCCGACCAACTCCCGGAAACCTTCCCGGCGCAGCGTGGAGGCACCACTGAGCCCCAGATCCGCATCAATGATTTCGACGTCGCCTGCCTTCCAGCCGAGTTCGCGGGCCCGGAGTTTCAGGGCATATTGAAGACGCAGACTTTCCTGGTTGCTGATGATCTGACTGGGCGTCGACTGACGCACATAGACGATCGCTTTCCGACCCAGATGTATTGGCAGAACCAACTCCGATCTCATGGGACGTCTCCCCCAGAATGCCTGCGATCTCGTCGATGATCTGACGTTTCTGCTTCGGCTGAAGCAATATCCAGAGATCTTTGGGTTGAATTGGCATCGTTCTCGATCCGGTCGATTTCCGATACCAATTCATTTATACTATCGACCGACAGTTTTGTACCATTAAATACGTTCACGTCGAAGTCGACGGCTGCAACGGGAATGATCAGCGTACCACCGCGGTCATAAAAAACCTCATACGAGATCGGAAAATTGTCCCCACGTGCAGCAAGCCGCCGCAACACGACGAGGCGGCGACCAAATAGCGGATGGCGCGGATCGCATACCTTGACAACCCCTGCCGGGGATTCGTCACCATCAATGGACAGTATATTCCTTAATGCCTTCGCAGAGCATGGCCATCTGTGCGGCTGTCAGGCGGGCAACGCCATCTGCCGGGGAGGGCCACGGAAAACGTCCGGTCTCGAGCACCTTGTAATAAAGGCAGAACCCCTGACCGTCCCACGTCAGAAGCTTGATCCTGGTAACCGGCCGTTCAAGACCCGTCAGACTGTATTTCTGCCTGGGGTTTTGGTATTGAGCGCGTGATTTTCTTTATGAATTTCGATTAGGTATGGAAGATTTTCGATACCAAACTCCGTAAAAGCAAGGATTGGTTCCTCGTCTTCCCGGTTAGAGTTGAAGACATAGATACGCCCATCTTCCGGCGTCATGCCTTCGGCGATTTCATGCAGCAGATCCTCGTCTTCAGCAAGTTTTGCTGCGACGTATGCTGCGGTAAAGATGTAGCTGATGGCAGCCATGACTATGCAGCCTGTTGATGAGGTATTTTCATGGGTCTCCAGTTCCATGGCAACAGTTCGTGGAGCCGGTTGATCTTGTGTTCGTTGATACGGGCCAAGATGTCGGCGAGGTAATCGTGCGGGTTGAGGCCTGAGAGTTTTGCGCTTTCGATGAGGGTCATGGCGTCAGCGATGTTGTCCCCACCGGCATCGGAACCGGCAAAGAGGTAGTTTTTTCTACCGACGCACACGGGCCGTATGGCCCGTTCGGCAGGATTGTTGTCAATGGCGACGCGACCATCTTCCACAAACAGGGTAAAGGCGGTCCACCGGTTGAGCGCATAGCGGATCGCTTTTGCCAGTTCCCCCTTCCCGGGGATGCGGGCGAGCTGTGCTTCGCACCGGGCATGGAAGGCCGCAACGCGAGGGCGGCTTTTTTCCTGTCGGACAGCCAGGCGGTGCCTGGCGGGATGCCCGGTGATCTGCCGCTCGATATCGTAGAGCTCTCCGATCTGCTCAAGGGCTTCCCTTGCAATTGTCGAGAAGCTGCCTTTCCAGATATCATGGAATGCCCGACGCAGATGGGCCCAGCAGGCCGCTTCGCGCACGCGGACGGTTCCCGTTGCATCGGGTTTATACAGGTCCCTGAACCCGGCGTAGGCATCCGCCTGGAGAATACCCGAGAAGGTCGCCAGATGGGTCTGGGGATTGATCCCCTTGCGATCGGGAGAGAACCAGTAGGCAACGGCGGGCGGATCGCTGCCACCCCAGGGGCGGGGATCGCGCAGATAGGTCCAGATCCGTCCTTCCTTCACACCGCGTGGTTTACCAGCCTGGCGCAGGCGGGGATCAAGAACCTGGATGGGCGTATCATCGGCATGAAGCAGGTCTGCCCCCACGACCTCCTGACGGATCATATCTGTCAGGGGCCGCAGGACTGCAACGGCCTGACCACACCAGTCGATCAGGGTTGAACGAGGGATTTCGACACCCTGACGGGCAAAGATCTCGTTCTGACGATAAAGCGGGATATGGTCATCGAATTTCGAGACCAGAATATGGGCCAGGAGCCCGGGGCCAGCCATGCCCCGTGGGACAGGGCGCGATGGCGCTTCAGGCTGCACCATTGTTTCGCAATGACGGCAGGATTTCTTCAGCCGTGCCGTTTCAACAACTTTCAGTTTTGCCGCGATGAATTCAAGGATTTCGGTGACATCTTCGCCGACGAGGCGCAAGGGACCGCCACAGGCGGAACAGGCTTCGCCCGGGTCGAGCACAATGCGCTCCCGTGGTGTGGCGTCCGAGACCCGGGGCCTGCCGCGCCGTCTTTGGGGAGAGACCACGGCGTCGCCGCGATCGCCCCCCTCACTTTCGGGAGACGGATCGGCTGCCGCGATGGCGATTTCCACATCTTCGAGGAGCAGTTCGAGCTGTTCAGTCTCACGCTCGATCTTTTCTGAACTGGCCCCGAATTTCTGTTTCTGCAGGCGAGCGATCCGGATCCTGAGCGACTGGACAAGGGCATCATAGGCCCGGGCCGACGCCGACAGCCGCACGA
>NZ_VWPI01000179.1 GCF_015155755.1 Komagataeibacter sp. FXV3
CGCTGGGTGGTTGAACGAACATTCGCCTGGCTGGGACGGTGCAGGCGGCTCGCCAAAGATTGGGAAAAGTCCATTGCTTCCTCAACCGCATGGACATTGATCGCCTCGATCCGCATGCTCACACGACCGACGGACAGCAAGGCATTATCAAGCTTGAAAAACTTTCGGATCGGGCTCTAACAGGCCCTAGATGTTGATGTGCTCTGGAGATCTGCTGTTTTATATATTTACTGTTATAATTCCTCATGTTATCCTAGTATTTTTATAATGTAGGGCACAATTGATGCGGGTATTATTGACTGGAGGTTGCGGGTTTATCGGTTCTGCTGTGGTAAGGCACCTTGTCCACAAGACGGAACACAGCGTAATCAATGTCGACTGCATGACTTATGCAGCGTCGCCAGATGCTGTAGCAGAGGTCGCTTCGAGTGATCGTTACCTTCATGTGCCTGCCAGTATCCTTGATGCTGCCGCGATGAAGCATCTGTTTGAAACCCACAAGCCTGACGCTGTCATGCATCTTGCGGCAGAAAGTCATGTGGACCGTTCCATCGACGGGCCCGGGGTGTTCATGCAGACCAACGTTATCGGCACCTATACGCTGCTGGAAGCCGCGCATGCCTACTGGAAGGGGCTGGATAACGCCCGGCAGAAGGCATTCCGTTTCCATCATATCTCGACCGATGAAGTCTTCGGGCATCTGGATGTCAACGATCCGCCCTTTACCGAAACCACGCCTTATGATCCCCGCAGCCCGTATTCCGCATCGAAGGCAGCGTCCGACCATCTCGTCCGGGCATGGTACCACACCTATGGTCTGCCTACCTTCGTAACCAATACGACAAATAACTACGGTATCTGGCATTTTCCCGAAAAGCTTGTCCCGCTTGTGACCATCAACGCCATCGAGGGCAAGGAGCTACCGGTTTACGGCAAGGGCGAGAACATTCGCGACTGGCTGTTTGTCGAAGACCATGCCGAGGCGCTGGTAAAGGCGGTCGAACACGGACAACCGGGTGAAACCTACGCCATCGGTGCACGCCAGCCCCGCATGAACCTGCAGGTCGTCAAGACCATCTGCGCCGTGTTGGACGAACTCGTCCCCGACCCCAAGGGGCCGCGTGAACGCCTGATCCGTTTTGTTACGGACCGTCCAGGACATGACTTCCGTTATGAGATTGATCCCAGCCATGCCGAGCAGGCGCTTGACTGGAAGGCCCGACATGATTTTGAAACGGGCATCCGGCGCACGGTGCAGTGGTATCTGGACAATCGCGCTTGGTGGGAAGGCATCCGCGCGCAACGCTACACAGGTCAGAGACTGGGAACCCAAGCATGACAACCGCATCCGTAACACAGCCCGCACCGATGAAGGGTATCCTGCTGGCTGGCGGGTCCGGAACACGCCTGCATCCGATGACGCTGGCCACGTCAAAGCAATTGCTGCCTGTCTATGACAAGCCAATGATCTATTATCCCCTGACAACGCTGATGCTAGCAGGGATTCAGGATATCCTGATCATTACCACACCGCAGGATATGCCGCAGTTCCAGCGGCTTTTAGGGGATGGATCGCAGTTCGGGGTCCGTTTTGCCTACCGTGTCCAGCCTTCGCCCGATGGGCTGGCACAGGCATTCGTAATCGGAGAAGACTGGATCGACGGTGCACCTTGTGCTCTGGCGCTGGGTGACAATCTGATTTTTGCTGACCATCTGGGCGGTTTGTTACGTGAGGCAGCCCAGCGGGCCAGGCAGGCGAACGGGGCAACCGTTTTTGCCTATCAGGTACGCGACCCTGAACGTTATGGCGTGGTTTCCTTCGACGCGCATGGTCGTGCACTCAATATTGTCGAAAAGCCTGAAAAGCCTGAATCGAACTGGGCCGTAACCGGGCTTTATTTTTATGATCACCGTGTGACAGAATTGGCGCGACGGGTCAGGCCCAGTGCGCGCGGCGAACTGGAAATCACCGATCTTAACAGGATGTATCTTGAGGAAGGTACGCTCAGCGTTGACCAGTTGGGTCGTGGATGCGCCTGGCTGGATGCCGGTATGTCTGACAGTCTGATGCAGGCTGGTAATTTTGTTCAGACCATCCAGTCCCGTCAGGGCATGCTGGTTGGGTCACCGACCGAAGTTGCTTACCGGATGGGATATATCGATCGTGATACCCTGCTGGCGCAGGCAAAGAAGATGGCCAAGACCGAACTGGGCTACATGCTCCGTCTTGTCGGGTAGCAGCAGGTTTAAAGGAGTAACCATTCATGAAGGTCGAGCGTCTGGACATCCCTGATGTCATTCTGATCACACCGCCCCGCTTCAGTGACAGTCGTGGTTTTTTTTCTGAAACCTATAATCTGGACCGTATGAGAGATGCAGGGATCAATCTGCCTTTCATTCAGGATAACCAGAGCCTGTCCCGGCAGAAAGGGGTCGTGCGTGGGTTGCACTGTCAGTTGGCACCGCATGAACAGGGTAAACTCGTACGCTGCACAAGAGGTGCAATCTGGGATGTAGCGGTGGATGCGCGGACCAGATCGCCCACATATGGCAAATGGGTTGCTGCTGAACTTTCGGAAGAAAACTGGTCCCAACTGTGGATTCCGCCGGGCTTCCTGCATGGTTTTGTGACCCTGGCTGACAATACGGAAGTACAGTACAAATGTACCGGTCTGTATGACAAAGCATCTGAACGGGCCGTAATCTGGAACTGTCCGCATCTGAATATCGCATGGCCGATTGCTCCGGGTGATGCAATCCTGTCTGACAAGGATCAGGTTGCTCCGCATTTTGCCGAAGCCAAAGGCTGGTTCAGTATCTGATGAATAGCGATATGCGTGGTCCCATTCTCGTCACTGGTGGCAAGGGTCAACTGGCGACTTCACTGGCAAAGCTGGGCGGTACGCGCGTAGTGGTGGTCGGACGTCCGGAATTTGACTTCGACAGACCCGAAACCATTGCTGCAGCGATTGAAAAATATCGTCCCGCCTTTGTCGTGAATGCAGCGGCATGGACTGCTGTTGATCTGGCGGAAAGTGAAGTGGAAGGGGCCACTCGTGCCAATGAAACGGGTCCAGCTGAACTGGCCCGAGTCTGCGCGCGACATAATATTCCATTAATCCACGTTTCAACGGATTATGTATATGCGGGCGATAAAGGGGAGCCGTATGTTGAAACGGATCCGATCAGCCCCCAGACTGTGTATGGACGTACCAAGGCGGCAGGAGAACAGGCTGTACTGACCGCACATCCCAAGACCCTCATTCTGAGAACGGCGTGGGTTTATTCGTCCCATGGGAAAAACTTCGTGCGCACCATGATCAATGCAGGTGCAAAAAATCCCGAGTTGAAGGTGGTTGGTGACCAGTTCGGCAATCCAACCTGTTCCGATGATCTGGCTGCCGGCATTCTGGCAATAATTGAAAAGTTGCAGCTGGGATGGCAAGACGCTTACGCTGGCATTTATCATGCAACCGGCTCAGGAATGACAACATGGCATGGACTTGCCGTGGCAGTGCTGCAGGAAGCTGCTAAATCTGGGCGTCCCATGCCGGAAATAATGGCAATTCGTACGGAAGATTGGCCAACACCGGCCAAGCGCCCAAAAGATTCACGTCTTGATGGAACAAAGCTTGAAAAGACCTTTGGTGTGAAATTGCCGGAATGGCAGGAAAGCGTAAAACAGACAGTTAAGGATATACTGCACGGGTAATGGTATCTACTGTGTGCCCTCAAGCCTATTGGATATCGCCCCATCTGTTCAAAAGGAGCAATTTCTCACATATTGTGTGTACAATGGACGGCCTGGCTGCTTTCCTCTACTCCTCGGTGACTTTACAGAAACGGATATCCTTCTAAGAGCCCGATCCGAAAGTTTTTCAAGCTTGATAATGCCTTGCTGTCCGTCGTGTGAGCATGCGGATCGAGGCGATCAATGTCCATGCGGTTGAGGAAGCAATGGACTTTTCCCAATCTTTGGCGAGCCGCCTGCACCGTCCCAGCCAGGCGAATGTTCGTTCAACCACCCAGCG
>NZ_VWPI01000018.1 GCF_015155755.1 Komagataeibacter sp. FXV3
GGTATGGACGGGCCCAATGGGGCCATCGTTGCGTGGGGCAATGCCACGCTGCCATTCCAGCCACCGGGGACCGCGCCGGGCATCTGTGCCATGGCACGATGCAGGGGCAGGCAGGCCAGCACCAGTATCAGGAACCGGAACATGCTGTCTGGCTGTAAAAGAGGGTAGAAATAAAAACGGCAGGAACCGGGGTTCCTGCCGAAATTATCAGCCAATCTTCAGATTGACTGCGGAAGACTTGCCATTACGGCCCCGTTCGAGGTCGTAGGTCACAGCCTGTCCTTCGTTCAGGGTCTGCTGGCCAGCCTGCTCGACTGCAGAGATGTGAACGAAAGCGTCAGCGCTTCCATCATCAGGCTGGATAAATCCAAAGCCCTTCTGGGCGTTGAACCATTTAACTGTTCCTGCGGCCATGTGTTGGCCTCCTTGCGTAACCGGCACCCACGCGAACATGCGCGGAATCGAGACTTTTCGTTTTATCGGGGATGCCAGAAGGCCGCGTAGCGTGGCTGCAATTGAAATCTTGTCCGTAGCTGAAAAGTCCAGCCGTGGGGCATCTTGTATAGAGGTTGCACGCAAATAGCACGGAAAATATTCAAAAAAGCGGAAATATTTCCTGTCGGGCATCAGATGGCGGGCTAAAGCGCGCACCACTGGCGCATCATGTTGTGGTAGATATTGGTCAGTGACAGTACGGCGGAATCGGCATCCCCCAGCCGTTCGCGCAGCGATGTCACCTGCATGTCCAGGTCAAACATGATCTGCCGCCGGCTTTCTTCGGCAATCATGGACTGCGACCAGAAAAAGGCTGCCAGCCTGCTGCCCCGTGTTACCGGGGTGACGCTGTGCAGCACGGTGGTGGGATACAGGATCATGTCGCCCGCCGGCAGTTTTATTGCCTGTTCATTGCCATTGGCATGAATGGTCAGTTCACCGCCGTCATATTCATCCGGGTCGGAAAAAAACAGTGTGGAGGAGACATCCGTGCGGATACGCGTATGGATCCCCCCCGACAGGATGCCGCGTATGGCGTTGTCCACATGCGCGCCAAAGCTCATGCCGCTTTCATAGCGGTTGAACAGCGGCGGACTGACCCGGTAGGGCAGCACCGCGCTGTTGAACAGGGCATTGCGGCCCAGCGCGCGCAGCACAAGCTGCCCCAGTTCAAGACAGGCTTCTGAATCCCGGGGCAGCTGCAGGTTGTTCTTGGCCTTCGCTGACTGTGCGCCTGCCGTCTCGCGTCCGTCGGTCCATTGCGCGTTTTTCAGTGTTTCACGGCAATGGGCCAGTTCATCGGCCGTCAGCAGGGCGGGAATGTGCAGCAGCATGGCGGGATCTTGGGCATATGGCGTTGGGGATCAGTACTGGGCCGAGATGTTGAACAGGAACGACCGACCGATGGAAGGCGTCACCCGGTTTGAAAACAGGCTGCCGTAATTCAGCCGGTTATCAAGGTTATAGGCGTTCATCGCCACTTTCCAGTGGTCGGCGAAATGGTGCGATACCATGGCGTCGAATTCCACCGTGGCGGGCACGCGCGCCGTGTTGGCCTGATCCAGCCATACACCCTGCCGCCACGTGATGCCGCCGCCGATGGTCATGTTCCATGGCTTGCGCGGGGCGATTTCATAACTGGTCCACGCCGTGGCCTGATTATGGGGCACATACTGGATCTGCCCGCCCTGCTTGGATGAAGTGGAACCGGCCTTGGTGATGGTGGGGTCATACAGGGCATAGGTGCCATAGAACATCCAGTTGCGCAGCAGGGTGCCCGATGCGCTGAGTTCAAGCCCCTGGTTGCGTTCCTGGTCACTGGTGGCGGTAATGTCCCCGGTGGAGGGATCGGTCTGCACCGAATTGTTCTTTTCCAGCCGGAACAGGGCCGCCGTAAAGCCGACGCGGTCGTGGAAAGCACTGTATTTCGCACCCACTTCATACAGCCTGCTGCGTTCGGGCGCGGCCGTTGCGTTCTTGGCGTTCATGGGTTCGGAACTGTTGGTGACATACATGCTCAGCGGCGTGGTGGATTCCGACCAGTTGAAATACACCATCAGGTTGCTGCGCGGGGTGTACATGATGCTGACCGACGGGTTGATGGTGGTTTCGTTCTGCCCGTAATGCACATCCGGCGTCGCGGTGCTACCGCCGGTGGCGCTGTAATGGCTGTTCCAGTTATCCCAGCGGAAACCTGCCTTCACCGACAGGTAATTCGTCAGCCAGATCTGATCGGACAGGAAGAAGCCCACATCCAGCGCGTCGCTGTCCTTGTAGCACTTGCGGCCCACGCCATTGCCGATATTGACCAGCCGGTTCGGATACTGGTTGCAGTCCCCCAATGTCAGGCCGGGCACGTAGGGTGAGGGGTCAAGCAGGCTGGTGCCGGGACGGTTGGAGCCGTAGGCGTAGTTCTGTCGGTGGTCGGTCACGTATTCAATGTCGAAGCCGCCAATGATCTCGTGCCGGATGCCGCCGGTTTTCAGGTGGGCGACACCGGAAAACACGTCCTGTATGGACCAGTCGCTCTGCCGGTAGGGTTCGGGTCCACCCACCCCGCCATTACGCGCCACCTGTGCCGCACCGGGATTGGCGGAAAAGAAATCGGACTGACAGGTGGATGAAGGCGACACGCCATTGAATGTGTTGTTGGTCAGCACGGCGCCGCTGCTGAAGTTCGAGCATGCTTCCTGTGATGCGGAGAAATAGCGATGAAAGATGCCGCCACGCATGTCGTTATATAATGTCAGGATCGGGTTGACCCTGGCCGTCAGGCGGCCGGTAATCATGTCCGTGCTGGAATTGTCCTGGTCATAGGTGGTGCCATACCAGTTGGTACGCTTGACGCCGTATTCTGTAACGGGGCGGCCAATGGCACCGGCGGAGGAATAGACAACCGGCACGCCGTAATCGGGAATGCGGTTATCGTTCTGATGGAAATATTCCAGCACGAACGACACTTTCTTGCCCAGCCCGAATGCGATGGACGGCGCGATACCCCAGCGGTGGGAATAGATATCGTCACGGCCAACGACATTGTTTTCGTTGCCCATGCCCGTCAGGCGGAAGGCGGTGGTGCTGTTCAACTGGTAGTTCACATCCAGCGTGCCGCGATAATAGGACCCGCTGCCGCCTGAAAAACTGGCTTGGTAGCTGTTGCCCAGATGCGGGGTCTTGGTCACGATATTGATCGCGCCACCCGTGGTGCCGTTACCGAATACTTCCGATGACGGCCCCTTGATGACCGAAACATGGTCATAATAGAAGCTGTCGCGCGTATAGACGCCAAAGTCACGCAGGCCGTTTTCATAAATATCGTTCTGGGCTGCAAAACCACGGATCAGGAACTGGTCCCCCGCCATGCCGCCTTCGCCTTCACCCACCGATGCGGTGATCCCGGGCACGTTCTTCAGCGCTTCATCCAGGGATTTGACATTCTGCTGCTGCATAAGCACCTGCGGCACCACATTCACGTTCTGTGGCGTGTGCATGGCGTCCTGCGGCATCCGGCTCAGCCCGATGGATTCATGCAGCACATTCATCGGGGATGCGGTGACATGGGTCAGGTCATGGGATGTATCGGATGAATGATTGTACAGGTCCGTTGTATCGGTATCCGATGCCGTGGTCGTCCGGGCCTGTTTGGTGCTGCCGGTCGGGGATGTGGATGTCGTGTCCTGTGCGGCAGCCTGCGCGCCGGTAGCCGCGCAGGCCAGCGCCATGGAAGCGGTGAGCAGGGAGAAAGGCCTGAGTTTCTGGCGGATGGTCTGGTTTGTCATATTGCAACAGCCTCTTAATTGCATGAAGGCTGCATATCTATTTTGATAATTATTCGCAATAACCCCTGAGGCGCTTCGCTTCCCTGTGTCTCTTAAATGCAACAAATTCGCATTATCAATTACAACCCGAGCGCGAAAAAGCCCCGCACCACAGGGGATACGGGGCTTTGTGCACCAATGCGCGACAGGCATGTTACAGGTTGGCGATGACCTTCAGCCCGACCAGGGCGGCATTGGGAATGTGTTTGGTTTCACCCGGCCGGATCATGTACTCGAATTCCGGCTGGACCAGTATGCCCGGCATCGCGTCAATGGCGTAATAGGCTTCTATGATGTGGGAATCCGTCTGCGGCGCGCGCACGGCGGTGCCCAGCGAATAACCGGCTTCATACCGCAGGATCTGCCCTTCCTCCTTGCGGTGGCTGACATGGTACCATGAATACATGATGCCCAGCCGGTCCGTAACCCGCGACGGGATGACACCGGCAAAGGACAGGCCGCCATAGGCTTCATCCGAAATCGAGGTCACGTGCGGGGTATTGTGGATATAACCCGCCATCAGGTAGCCACCTGCCATCTGGTTACGCCCGCCCCGGCGATAGACCATCTGGTCGCCTTCGAACCAGAACATGTCCATGGGCGCCGATCGCTGGTGTCCTGCCGCCGTACGCAGGGCGGGGGGCAGGCCAATGCCGATCTGGTCGGGATAGCGCGTGGTGTCATGCGCATAGCCCAGCACGTAATGCCCCGGCAGGCGGTTGCGGGTCAGGAACGGCTGCCACGTGAATTCGACAGGCAGCATGAGGCCGGTCGCCTTCTCGCTACCCCATGCCCAGCCGCTGGGGTTGTCGGTCAGGGCGCTGACCGAATACGCGCCAAGCTGGATGGCGGTGTCACGCGTGGGCCGCATGCGGATGCGCGACCCCCATGTTGCCTTCGGGTACACGCTGAAACCGGGATCCAGCTTCAGCGCCACAGGCGCGGAGCAAGTGACCATGAACGAACACAGCAGCGGCGACGTGGCAAACACATGGGTCAGCGCCATGCGGCCGAAGGTGATGTCCAGATGGTTGTCCCACAGTTTCTTTTCGGCATAGAAATCCACCAGATGGGCCACGACGTTGCCCGACAGGCCATAGACTTCCTGCAGGTTGACGTAATATTCCCCCACGCGGTCATGGCTTACGGCATGGCCCGCGCGTTCCATCACCAGTGTGTGGACCGACCAGCCGGTTATCCCCGCCATTTTTTCCAGGTCGAAGTTCACCTGCGCGGTCAGTTCGTGCACGTAGCTCATGCCCCGTTCCACGCCACCATTGATCACGCCCATCGCTTCGCCCTTGTAGGTGAAGGCGAAACTTACGCCATGATCCAGCAGCTTCTTCCGCAACGGATTGAGTTGCGGGACAAGGTGGCCGCTGCCTGCGGTGGGAACATAGTACGGGTCTTCCAGATCGGTGTCATGCTGCGCGTCGATCCATTCGGGCAGCAGCCCGGACGGCCCTTCGTGATGGGTCAGGATGGCATCCAGCTCGATCTTGTGGAACGCCCTGCTGTCACCGGGGCTGCTGACGGGGGCGACACTCATGGTTGCCAGCCCGGCGGATGGGTAGGTCGGCACGCCACTGGGCGGAATGGGCGTGTTGGGGGGGCGGCGGATGGCCCCGGGCGTCGGTCCCAGACGTTCTGCATCCAGGTTGAGGCTGATCTGCCGTTCGGATGTCATGCCCTCTGATGCCACCGCTGTCGCAGGCATGGCGGAAACCGCGCCGGACATGACAAGGGAGGGAACCGTAGGGGCCGCAGGGAATGCGGCCTGCGCAAGGGCGCGGTGGGCTGGCAGCGCCATGGTGCTTACGGCCAGCAGCCAACCGCAGGCATGGGGGAATGGGTGATGGCGGCCATGCGGGTCACGGGCATGGCGTGTCAGTGTTGTCATCTGTCGATTTTCTCGTGGCCGGGCCGGATGGCGGGGCGTGAAAACGCGGCAAGGATGCCTGGGTGCGTGCTGTCGCCGTATCAGGGGACGGGCACGTACATGACGCATTCGGAAAAGCGGGCAGATGCGGTGTGGAGCAGGATCGTGTGGATCATGATTTTATTCAACCATTGTTTTTATTTTTATGATGATCGATGCGTATTTTAAAATTATCGAAATGTCAAACATTTCAGAATTATATTAATTTTGCACCGCACAAATTGTAATTTTATTACAAATATCATTCTGCTTTCCGCTGTCCCGGCATCATGGTATCGCCCGTGTCATGCCCTGCGCAGGCCGGGAATGGGAGAATGGGGTGACAGCACTTGTTCTGATGGTGGTGGGACTGGTGATCGGTGCGGTCGCGGGGGGATATGGCGTGCACCTGGCTGCGTCCTCCGCCGGTAGGGTGGGCCGGTTTCCCGCCCGTGCGCTGGCGAACCCCGTCGCCAGTGGGGATGCCGACACGATTACGGTTGATGAACTGCCCGTCGCCCTGGTCGTACTGTCACGTGGGGGGCGGCTTCTGCATGCCGCGCCCCGCGCACAGTCTGAATTTGCCGAAGGACTGGGTACCCTGATCCGCCATCCCGCCCTGCAGCGCGCCGTGGCAGACCTGCAACCCGGCGGTGTGAGCGAGGTGCGGATCGAAGCCGATGTGCCCGTCCGGCGCGTGGTGCAGGCGTTTGTGAAGGCAGGGTCGTGGCACGGCCATCCCGCCTGCGTTGTGGTGCTGCTGGATGCCACGGCGCGTGATGCGCTGGACCGCGCGCGCAGTGACTTTGTCGCCCATGCCAGTCATGAACTGCGCACCCCGCTGGCCGCCCTGATCGGCTTTATCGAAACATTGCAGGGGCCAGCCGCGAACGATGCCGCGGCAAGGCAGAAATTCCTTGCCATCATGGCCCGGCAGGCCGCCCGCATGCAGCGCCTGATTGACCGGTTGCTGTACCTGTCGCGCGTGCAGATGCTTGAACACCAGCGCCCCCAGGGTCAGGTCGTGCTACCTGAGCTGTTTGCACGCCTGAATGATGAACTGCAGGGCAAACCGGCGGAAGACCGGGCCGCCATCATTATCCATGCGCCACCACCCGGCACGGTGCGGGGGGATGCGGACCAGATTTTACAGGTGCTGGTCAATTTGTGTGAAAACGCACTGCGTTATGGCCGTCCCGCGCCGCCGACCGTGGCGCGGATCGATGTTGCGGCGCACTGGCTGGAAAACGGCGGGCTTGTGATTTCGGTGCGCGATAACGGTCCGGGCATCGCGGCGCAGCACCTGCCCCGGTTGACCGAACGGTTCTATCGTGTGTCCCAGTCTGCCGGGCACAGCGGGGGCGATCAGGGAACGGGACTGGGGCTGGCCATTGTCCGACATATCGTGGACCGCCATGGTGGCCGGCTGGATATAACCAGCACGCCGGGACAGGGCACATGCTGCAGCGTCTGGCTACCGCAGGGATAAGGCCAGTCCACGCGGTTTTCGGTCTTGACGGAAAATGCCCCGGCATGTTGTTGTCGGGGGCGAGTAGAAGCGGTCGGGATTGTATCCTGGGCATTGCTCCACACCAATCAGTTCCTGATTTGTGGGCCGCTGGCTTGCATGGCATTTTATATTGATGGCGTTTTTTTCCGCATCATCCGGCAACACCGGATCGGGACGGTCGCGCCATGCCCTGTAACCCTTGCGTGCCCGGCAGGAAAAACCTTCTGACCGGAGAACACCGCATGTCCCCATACCTGCACCCGCACATGGCAATGCGCAGTCCGAACTGGATCGGGAAGCCCTGATGGGCGGGCAGGGCACCTGTATTGCCCGTAATATCCCGCAGATCGACCTGTCGGATTATGACAGGCGCAAATCTGTCATTGCCGATGCATTATGGGAGGCCGCAACACAGGTTGGCTTTTTTCAGGTCATCAATCACGGCATTGACGCCGCGGATGTGGACGCTGCCTTTGCCGCGGCCGAAGGGTTCTTTGACCTGCCCATGGACCAGAAGGCACGTCATGCCCGCCATCCCGGATCCAATGTCGGGTGGGAATACCGTGCGCAGGTCCGCCCTTCCACCGGCACCCCGGATAACAAGGAATCCTACCAGATCACCCTGCCGCGGATGGGGGAAGACATATGGCCAGCCGAAACCACCTTGCCCGGATTTCAGGCTCGCATGCGGCGTTTCGAACGCCAGAATTGGGTACTGGGAATGAAAATCCTGTCGTGTTTCGCGATCAGGCTGGGGTTCGATGCGGATTTCTTCACCCGTAACCACGATCCTGCATCAACCGGGTACCAGAGTACCCTGCGCCTGATCCATTACATGAGCATGGAAAATGCCCGCGACGCGGATTTCGAATTCTGGCGTGCGGGCGCCCATTCCGATTTTGACTGCCTGACACTGCTGCACCAGCGGCCGGGGCAGGGAGGGCTGCAGGTCTGTCCCGGCAAGGATGTGGATATACTGGCCTGGACCGACGTGCCGCCGGTGGCGGGCGCGGTTACGTGCAATATTGGTGACATGCTGATGCGCTGGAGCGATGACCGCCTGAAATCCACCCTGCACCGTGTGCGTATGCCCCGGCGCGATGAATATCTTGGCCCGCGCCTGTCCCTGCCGTTTTTCTGTCAGGCCAACCGTGACGCGATCATTCAGGGGCCACGGAAGAAATATGCGCCCATTACCGCCCGCGATTATCTGGATGAACGCATCCGGGCGAATTATGGTGGGCGGACATGAATATCCTAAAGGATTTCAAAACAACCAATTGATAAAAAAGAAAAGTTTTTGGGTGTCGCCTTTTTTCAAAAAGGTGGCGTTCTTCGAAGCTTTTTGAAAAAGCGTCATCAAAAACTTTCTCTTACGTCCCGAAATAGTTCTGGCGCAGTTCACGCCGCACGAAATCAAGGAAAAACCGCGTGCGCGAGGGCAGGTGCGCGCGGGAGGGATAGACGGCATACAGCGTCACGTCCTCCCACGCATAGGTGCTGAGACATTCGATCAGACGACCGCATTTCAGGTCATCGGCAATATCCCAAAGTACCTTCAGCGCAATGCCCCGCCCGTTTACCGCCCAGTCATGCACGACCTCGCTGCTGGATGTGGCAAGCCGGGGTGTTACGTGGATTTCCTTGCGCACCTTGCCGTCCAGATAGGCCCATTCATTGAATATGCGCTGGCGGCGGATCAGGCAGATGCAGTCATGTTTCAGCAGGTCATGCGGTGTGGCGGGCAATCCCTTGCGCGCGACGTAATCAGGGGATGCACATACCACGCGGCGGCTGTTGATCAGGCTGGTGGTCATGACTTCCTGATCCGATGGCATGCCGGGGCGGATGGCAATGTCCAGACCATCATCGATTACATCCAGCCCCGCATCCGACAGGGTCAGGTGCACGGTGACATCGGGATACTGCCCGACAAAGGCGGCCACCACGCCAGCCAGCAGCTTGCGCCCGATTTCCGATGGCACGCCCACGCGCAGCAGGCCGTGCGGGATACCGGCGCGCGCGGTCAGTTCGGCCTCGGCTTCCTCCACTTCCTGCATGATCCTGACTGCGTGCTCATGCAGGCGCTGGCCTTCTGCCGTCAGGGCGAAATGGCGCGACGTGCGCGTGACCAGACGCGTGCCCAGACGGGTTTCCATGGCGCTCAGGCGGCGGCTCATGGCGGCAGACGACATGCCCATGGCGCGTGCGCACCCGGCAATGCTGCCCGATGCGGTCAGGATGCAGAAAAACTTCAGGTCACTGATTTCATCCGGCATAAGGCGTCCCATGATTGCGTCTGGCGTACGGTTGGCGTGCAATCGTATGCCCTACACGAAGATGTGCAGATCCGTATCCTGCGCACTCTTCAACTGTTATCGCAATATCGGGTTCTTATGTCGGATACAGTCCAGTCCACCTGTCACACTTCCCTCAAAACAGCGCTGTCAGGCAGGGAACTTCTGGATTGTCCAGTTCTGAACAAGGGGAATGCATTCGACAGCCGTGAACGTGACCTGTTTGGATTGCATGGCCTGTTACCCGCACGCATTGCAACGCTGGAAGAACAGGCGGACCTTGCCCGTGCGCGGCTGGCGGCGCTGCCGGACAACTTTTCGCGACATATTGCGCTGCGCGAAATCCAGGACAGGAATGAAACGCTTTTCTACGCCATTATCGATCAGGCGCTGGAGGCGTGGCTGCCCGTCATCTACACACCCGCGATTGGCCGGGCCTGTCGGGAATTCAGCCATATCTGGACCCGCCCGCGCGGCCTGTTCCTGAATTACACGGACCGGGGCCGCATTGCCGAAATCCTGTCAGACCCGCAATGGGATGGGGTGCGCGTGATCGTGGCCAGTGATGGCGGCAGCATCCTTGGCATTGGCGATCAGGGGGCCAATGGCATGGGCATCCCCATTGGCAAGCTGTCGCTCTATACTGCCTGTGGCGGCCTGGACCCGGCGCGCGCGCTGCCTATCTTGCTGGATGTCGGTACGGATAATGCCACCTTGCTGGAAGACCCGGAATATATCGGCTGGCGGCACAAACGCGTGCGTGGGGCGGATTATGACGCTTTCATTGCCGAATTCGTGGCTGCCGTTAATGCGCGCTGGCCCAATATCGCCCTGCATTGGGAAGACCTGTCGGGTGCGGACGCGCTGCGGATCCTGCGTCGTTATCGTGGCGGGATGTGCACCTATAATGACGATATCCAGGGTACGGCCGGGGTGACGGCGGGTGCGCTGCTGGCCGCGATCCGTGCCGGTGCGGCCCCGCTGGCGCAGCAGCGGATCGTCATTTTTGGCGCAGGTGGCGCGGGTTGCGGCATTGCCGACCTGCTGGCGCAGATGATGGTGACTGACGGCATGACGCCTGAGGAGGCCAACCGCCGTTTCTTCATGGTCGATATCAACGGTCTCGTGCGCACGGGCATGGACGGCGTGACCGAAGGCCAGCGTCCCTTCGTACAGCCTGCCGATATCGCGGCAACGTGGAATGTGGCTGATCCCGCCCATGTCACGCTGGCCGAGGTGATGGAAAATGCCCGTCCCACCATGCTGATCGGCACATCGGGACAGGGTGGCGCCTTTACGCGTGATATCGTGGCCCCCATGGCGCGGCAGTCGGTGCGTCCGGTCATTTTCGCCCTGTCCAACCCCACCGCCAATATCGAGGCAACGCCTGCCGACCTGCTGGAATGGACGGGGGGACGTGCGATCATCGGCACAGGTGGTCCATTCGCCCCGGTGGAGTATGATGGACGCCAGCGTCCGGTGGACCAGATCAACAATTCCTATGTCTTTCCCGGCGTGGGTCTTGCGGTGGTGGCAGGTGGCATCACGCGCATGACGGATGGCATGTTCCTTGCCGCGGCCCATGCGCTGGCGGGGCTTTCGCCCGCCGCCGGGGCGGATGATCAGGCGACAGCGCCCCTGCTGCCGCCCGTATCCGAACTGCGCACCGTGGCCATGGCCGTGGCCCGGGCCGTGATCCGGCAGGGACAGGTGGAAGGGGTTGCCCCCCAGGCATCGCCCGAAACGCTCGAGGCCGCGCTGAATGATGCCGTGTGGACCGCACGGTACCGCCCGTATGAAAAGGCGCCCTCTGCCCGCTAGGCCTGCCTGAGACAATTTTCATGGGCAAACGGCTTCCATAAGGGGAAGTAAAACGTGTCCGCCATGCCATGACGGGCAGGATCAGATGAATATTTCCCGCTTCATGCCCGATCCGGTCATGCGCTGGCCGGTGGGTAGGGACATGCTGCGCTGGCTGTTCTGTCCCACGCCACAGGCGGTGGCGTTCGCGCTGCGCAATACCATTGCCTCCATCGTGGCGCTGGCCATTGCGCTGTGGATGGAACTGGACAGCCCGCAATGGGCGGTCGCCACCGTATGGTCGGTGGCGCAGGTGCGCCGGGGCGAAAGCATGTCCAAGGCGCGATGGCGTATCGTGGGTACGCTGGTCGGTGCTGTCGCGGCCGTGGTGTTCATTGCCGCCTTTCCACAGCAGTCATGGCTGTTCTTTCCCGCCGTGGCGACATGGATCGGGCTGTGCAGTTTCCTTGCCACGTTCTGCCTGAACTTCCGTTCCTATGCCTTCGTGCTGTCGGGCTATACCTGCTCGATCATTGCGGTTGCGGCGGCATCCGCACCGGACAACGTGTTTTTCATCGGCATTTCACGCGCCACCTATATTATCCTTGGCGTGGTGTGCGAGGCGGGGATGGCCATGCTGTTCACCGTCAGCCTGTCCACGCGCGCTCAGGCCACCATGGCGGCGCAGGTGGAAAACGTGCTGCATCGTCTGGGCACGCTGCTGCGCGAAATCGTGTTGCATGACCGTGACACGCTGGTCCATGCCGGTGAGTTTTCGGACATGGTGGTATCGGTCCATCAGGGGCTGGAATTCCCGGCCATCGAAATGGGGCGGCAGGTGCATGCGGGCGATCACGCGCGCGCCGTACTGGCGGAGGTCTCGATCCTTGTCACCCGCCTTGTCGGCCTGTCCGGCGGGGCGGAGCGTGCCATGCTGGCCGATGACGGAGTGCTGGCGGATACACGGGGGCAATTGCTGCATCTATGTGACCGGCTGGCGGCCTGCCGGCTGAAATCCGGAGCGCTGGACGGCGTGCAGGCGCAGGTCACGCACCTGCGCACCCTGTTTGAACGGCGCGCGGCGTATGGTGAACAGGAAACGGCCCGCATTACCCATGGCGTACTCGCGGCCACGATGGATGATCTGGAAACGGCGCTGGATCACTGCCACGCCATTTTCAGCCCGCCAGCGCATGACCGTTTCCGCTTCCATCTGGGTGGCCACCGCGATATCCGGCTGGCGTTGTATAACGGGTTGCGTGGCGCCGCCGCCATCATGCTGGCGGCTTTCGTTTACGAATGCACGGCGTGGCCCGGTGGCATGGGGTTCATCGCCATTACCACGCTGGTCTGCGGGCTGTTCGCCACGCGTGAAAATCCGGTTGTGGGCACGACGCGGTTCCTGTCGGGGGCGGTATGGTCGGCTGTTGCCGCGGGCACCCTTGACCTGTGGATCCTGCCTTATCTTACGGATTACGAGGAATTCGCCTTCGTGCTGGGCATATTCCTGTTCGTGGGCGGGCTTGCCAAATGCAACCGGGGCACGGCGGGGGCGGCTGCGGCCTATGGCCTGCTCATGCCCAACCTGCTCATGCCCGGTAACCAGAGCCGGGTGGATGAAATCACATTCCTGAATGGTGCCTTCCACACGGTGCTGGCGGTGGGGCTGAGCGTGCTGGTGTTCCGGCTGGTCCTGCCATTCCGCGCGCGGGACGAACGGCTGCGTTTTGGCATGCATATACGTGGTGAACTGCGGCGGCTGTGCCTTGTGCCCCTGCCGCCATCGCCACAATGGTGGATTGGCACCAGCGTGGACCGGATCGGGCGCATGGTGCGCCATGCCGCACAGGAAAGGGACCGCAGCGCTGCCGCCGGGATCCGGCTCATGCTCATGTTTTCTTCCGTCGGGCTGAATATCCTGCTGCTGCGCCAGCTCAAGCGGCAGCGGCGCGATACGGTATCGGACGTCATTACCGAACTGTTGCGTGTGCTGGTGCGCTACCGGCCGGTCAGTCCGCGCGGCATCGCCATGGTCCGGGCCACGCGCAGGCGGCTGGCCCATATGGAAAAGGCCGATCCCGGCAATGGCAGGCTGCTGGAGGTGCTGGCCTGCCTTGACGGGATCAGCCGCACGGCTTCGGCCTGCGTGACCGCCATGGCGGCGGGAGTGGAATAATGCCTGTTATATCCGGGAATAATAAAGGTTTTCTGGGTGTCTCCTTTTGTCAAAAAGGCGGCGTTCCTGGTAGCTTTTTGAAAAAAGCTTCACCAAGAACGTCTTTGTTTTTTCAGCCTTTTTTCCGGCGTGGCTGGGGCAGGGGATAACGGCTTTCCCATCCACCGCCCAGCGCGCGATACAGATGGGTGACGGAAGTCGAGACCGCGACATCCGCCTCGACCAGGCGGGACTGCGTATCGAGCAGCCGGTCCTGCATTTCCAGCACATTCAGGAACGCAGCCGAACCTTCGGTGTACTGGCGCTGCGCGGTGCGCACGGCAATCTGGTTCTGCTCCACGGCGGCGGCCAGCCGGTCGCGCTGGTTCTGTGCTGATGACAGGTCGGCCATCGCGTCATCGATTTCCTGCCATGCCTTGAGCATCGTGCGCTGCAGCATGATGGCGGCT
Source organism: Komagataeibacter sp. FXV3 (assembly GCF_015155755.1). Lineage (GTDB taxonomy): Bacteria > Pseudomonadota > Alphaproteobacteria > Acetobacterales > Acetobacteraceae > Komagataeibacter. The sequence continues at coordinate 13,963 of NZ_VWPI01000018.1, forward strand.
TCCTTCTGCTGCGCCTTGCGCAGGCGCAACTGGCCCGTCAGCCGCCCGCCCTCGAATATGGGAAAGGTCGCGGTCGGGCCAAAACCGTACTGGCGCGATGCCCAGCTTCCCAGCCCGCTGAACTGCAGCGCCTGCACATCAAGGCTGCCCGACAGCGTCACGCGCGGGAAGAAATCGGCAATGGCGACGCCAATGCTGGCGGTGGCGGCATGCAGCCGTTCTTCCGCCATGCGGATATCGGGCCTGCGTTCCGCCAGTTGCGATGGCAGCCCCACCGGAATTTCACGCGGCACCGGCGGCACGCCGCCGCCAGGCCCAAGGTTCTGGGTCAGTGCGCCGGGTTCGCGGGCGACCAGAAAGCTCAGGGCGTTGAGCAGATGCGCTTCCTGATCCTGCAGCACCGGCAGGCGGGAGCGGAATTCCTCGTACTGGCCCGATGCATCGGCCACGTCCATGCGGGTCGCGGCCCCTTCGTCCAGGCGGCGCGTGGTCAGGTGCAGCGTATGGCTGGCCAGGTCGATGTTCTGCCGGACAATGGCCATGCGTGCCTGCACGCCGCGCAGGTCAAGGTAATCCTGCGCCGTTTCCGCCATGAGTGAGACCATAAGCCCCCGGCGCATGTCCTCGGTCGCGTGCATGGCGGCGGTGGCGGCTTCGACCTGACGGCGCACATGTCCCCACAGGTCCACTTCCCACGCTGCATTCATGCCGTACTGCGGCAGGTTGAAGGACGGATTGCCGATCGAACCGGGCATGGCCGTGGGACCAAAGCCCTGCGTGCCGCTGGCGATCGTGCCAGCGCCCTGCTGCTCCATGGTGCCCAGCAGGCCCAGTATGCCATTGGTGCTGGCGCGTTCGCGGGCATAGGACGCATTGGCTTCGGCATGCGGGAACTGGGCCGCACTTGCGATACGGCGTTCGGCCATGCTCTGGGCAAAGCGCCATGACGCGGCTTTCAGGTCAAGGTTGTCCTGCGCCACCTGTGTTTCCAGCGCGGTCAGGGTGGCGTCATTGAAAATGGTCCACCACTGCGCGTCTGTCTTCGCATCAGTGACGTGGCTTTCGGCAGGCGGCAGGCTGTCATGCCATGTCGCAGGCGCTGGCTGGGGTTTGCGGTGATAGTTGGGGCCAACCGTGCAGCCGGTGGCAATCAGTGCGATCATGCCAAAGGTCAGCAGGGCGCGCGGATGGCGTGCGGCGTGCGGGATGTTACTGCCAGACATAGCGGGCCTCCGTCGCGTGGGGGCCGTCAGGCGGGGTTACGGTATCAATGCGGGCTTCGACCGACATGCCGACACGCACCAGCCCGGCCAGCGTCTGTCCGGGGTCGAACACCAGCTTGACGGGAATACGCTGCACCACCTTGGTAAAGTTGCCGGTGGCGTTGTCCGGCTGGATCGGGGCGAAGGCAACGCCGGTGGCGGGGGCCAGGCTGTCCACGTGGGCATGCAGCGGGTGGCCGGGAAAGGTATCGACCCATATGGTCGCGCGCTGCCCGGTGCGGACACGGGTCAGCTGCGTTTCCTGAAAATTGGCCAGCACGTAGGCCGCCTGTGTCGGCACCACCGCCAGCAGGGCCGTGCCCGCATGGACATAGGCCCCCACGCGCACGCCACGTTCACCCACCACGCCTTCGACCGGGGCGGGGATGGTGCAGTAGGACAGGTTCAGTGCGGCCGTATGTTCGCGCCCGCGTGCCTGTTCCAGCGCGCCCTGTGCATGCAGCAGGCGCGCGCGCAGGACCGCGACCTGATCGGTTTCAGCTTCGACCGCGGCGTTGTCGTGGTCAAGACGGGCCTGCGCTTCCAGCAGGCGGGCGGCACTGTCCTGGTTCTGCTCCAGCGTGCCGGACCCGTCCGCCGACAGGTTACGGTACCGCCGCGCATTCTGCTGGGCAAAGACAAGCTGCGCCTGATCTGCGGTGACGCTGGCATGCGCCTGCGCGATCAGGGCCGACTGGCGCACCAGCTCGGCCTCAAGGTTCGCAACGTCGCCCTGTGCCGCTTCCCGCTCACCCCGTGCTGTCTCCAGCGCAGCCCGGTAATCCTCGTCCTCGATATGGGCCAGTTCCTCGCCGGGGTGGACGGCCTCGTTATCCTGCGCGATCACACGGTCGATGCGGCCGGGCACCTTCGGCGCCACGGTGGTGAAATCCGCCGTGACATAGGCATCATTGGTATATTCGCTGGTGCCGTTACCCGATACAAGCCGGTCGGCGGTCCATGCGGCCGCAACCAGGACAATGACCGTGGCGCCAGCCAGGATGATGGGTTTCTTGTGGGGCATTGCTTTGGACCCGATCATTCAGTGTGCGGCAGGTGCAGGGACCGGCGCACGCGGGGGGTAGATACGTCCGGGCAGGATTGCCGTCAGGACAAGGAAAAAGGCGCAGATCCACATGACCAGCAGATAGATGTCCGCCAGCGCCAGCACGGTGGCCTGTTCATGCACGTAGGTATGGAAGATCTGCAGCGCGTTGCGCGCGACATGCCCGGCATCGGGCGACGTGGCCGCGATCTGCCCGGCAATGGGGTCGCCCATGCCCGACAGCGCCGTGCCGTGTGTGCCATGCAGGTCCAGCAGCATGGTGGAATGATACTGCTCGCGCCGGCGCAGCATGACTTCGAACAGGGCGGTGGCGATGGCGTTGGCCATGCCCTTGAGCATGTTCACCATGCCCGAGATCATCGGCCCGTCGGCAGGCCCCAGCCCCAGCGCTGCAAGCATGAGGGTGGGGATGACCACCATCGGCTGCCCGAAGACCTGCAGGATCTGGATGACCATGAAATTGTCGCGCACCCAGTCCGGCGTCAGCCACGTGCCCAGCCATGCCGCAACACCAAGGCAGATCAGCCCGATGGCCAGCACGTACCGGCAGTCCACCGCGCGGAGATTGCACAGTGCCGCCGTCAGCGGCAGCAGGATCAGTTGCGGCAATGCGACCACCAGGGCCACGGGTGCTGCCTGAATGGGCCGGTAGCCACGGATATCGGCAAGGTAGGTGAACGGGATTTCCGTCATCAGCCCGCAGATCATGAGTGACGCCACCAGCGTCAGCAGGGATGCGGCGATATTGCGGTTACCCCAGAACTGGATGCGGAAGAACGGGCTGTGGTGGAACCATTCATGCGCCAGGAAGGCAATGAACAGCGCCCCGCCCCAGAATGTCAGGTGCGTGATGACGGGGGAGCGGAACCAGTCCAGCCGGTCGCCCTGATACAGCACCGTCACCACGCACATGATGGCCGGAACCCCCAGCATGAACCCACGCCAGTTGAAGTTGCGGAACCGTTCCCAGTGCGACGGATCGCGCGGCAGCCCCCAGCCGATCATCAGCACCGCCACCGCGCACAGCGGCAGCGTTTCCCAGTACAGCCACCGCCAGCCGACATGTTCGAACCACATCGCCTCCAGCGGGCCGCCAAGGTTGGGGCCAAAGGTCGCACTCATGGCATACCCGCCAATGCCGAACACCCGCAGCGGGGCAGGCAGGTATTTGAGCATGACGGTCATGAGGATGGGCGGCAGGCACCCCGCCGACAGCCCCTGCGCCGCGCGCAGGATGCACAGCGTGGTCATGTCGGGCATGTAGGGTGCGGGAATGGCCAGCAGTCCCAGCAGCGCCGTCATGAACAGGGTAAAGCGGTAGATGGAAAACGTGACGTAGAACCACGGCGTGAACGCCATCGCCGCGATGTTGAAACATTCATAGATGGAAATGAACCACGTGCCTTCATCGTGGCCGATATGCATCGCCCCACGGATATCGGGCAGGCCGATTTCCGTGATGTGTTCATTGAAACCGGCGACATGCACGGCCAGCAGAACCCCAAGGCACCCCACGACCGTGCGGATGCCAAAGGGCGGGATATAGGAAGGGGCGGCGTGGGCGGCGTTCACATTTATCTGTCCCGATGGGAAAACAGACACATGATCGGCGCGGGGGGCGTGCGCGAATACCCATGATCGCGTAAGGTGACACTTTCATTTTGCGGATTGGTCAAATCCGTTTTTTCAGGATAATCGGGATGGCTGCATTCCGGTTTCAGTGTAGGGAAGACACGCAGGGTCATGAGGAAACGCTACGATCTCGACCTACTGCGTAGTCTTCAGGCCCTGATCGAGGAAGAAGGCGTCTCCCACGCCGCGCGCAGGCTGCAGGTGAGCGAGGCCGCCATGAGCCGTACCCTCGCCAAACTGCGCGTGGTCTTTGGCGATCCCATCCTGGTGGCGTCGGGGCGCAGGCTGGTCGCCACCACCTTTGCGCTGGGGATCCGTGAACGGGTGCAGACGCTGGTCGAAGGTGCGGATTCCCTGCTGGAGGAACAGGACGCCCCCGACCTTGCCGGTCTGTCCCCCCATTTCACCCTGCGGGCGAATGACCTGATCGTGGGGGCGTTCGGGGCTGCCATCCTTGCGGCGTTGCGGGCCGAATGCCCCGGCTGCACCATAACCTTCGCCCCGGAAACGGATGAGGAACCCAGCAACGACCTGCGGGAAGGGCGGATTGACCTCTATCTTGGCGCATCTGATGACATGCGGTCGGAAATACGCCGCCAGAGCATTTTTCCCACGTCCTTCCGCGCACTGGTGCGCGCGGGCCATCCCATCCTGACCGAGGGGATTACGCCCGCCTCGGTCGCGCGGTACGAACACATAAGCGTGTCGCGCCGGGGACGGCCGCACGGACCGATCGATACGGTGCTGAAGGAACGCTTCGGGCTGAAGCGGCGGGTGGTCATGGTCGTCCCCACTTATTACGCCATGGTGGAAACCCTGCGCATGACGGACATGATCCTGCCGTTGCCGGGTATCGCCATTGATTACCTGCCCATACGGTCCATGCATCTTGAAGAGTTCGAATTTCCCTTCGAACTGCCCCCGGTGCATTCATTTCAGGCGTGGCACCCAAGGCGTGACAGCGATCCGGTGCATCGCTGGTTGCGCAATACGGTCTATCAGGTCGTGCGCCAGCGCGGGGATGTCCTGCCGGATGGGTTTTCCCCCGCCACGGTGGCAGCGGGGAATGGGACATAAAGGCTGGTTGCAAAACCCGTCTTTGAGATACAAGGCAGAATATAAAGAAGTTTTTGGTGAAGCTTGTTTCAGCAAGCTTCAGGGGACGCGGCCTTTCTGAAAAAAGGCGGCACCCAAAAAACTTTTGTTCTCAAACTGTTTTTACTGCCCGTAGCGCACCACGCCCAGATCCTCGTACGGGATGTCGGGCATGCGGTTTGACATGATGTCAGCCAGTACCCGGCCCGACCCGCAGGCCATGGTCCAGCCCAGCGTGCCATGCCCGGTGTTGAGGAACAGGTTGTCATATTTCGTGCGGCCGATGATGGGCGTGCCATCGGGGGTCATCGGGCGCAGGCCGGTCCAGAATTTGGCCGCTGCGATATTGCCGCCACCGGGGAACAGGTCAGTCACCGAATGTTCCAGCGTCTCCCGCCGCGGCGCGCGCAGCTTCGTGCTGAAGCCTGCCAGTTCCGCCGTGCCACCCACGCGGATGCGTTCGCCAAGGCGGGTGATCCCGATCTTGAACGTCTCATCCATGATGGTGGAAACCGGGGCCTGCTTTTCATTCACGATGTCAGCGGTCAGCGAGTAGCCCTTGACCGGATAGATCGGCAGGTCCAGCCCAAGGCGGCGCACCATGGCTGGCGAATAGCTGCCCAGTGACAGGACATAGGAATCCGCCACCATCTGGCCGCGGCTGGTCTCGATCCCGGTAATGCGGCCACCATCATTCGTCATGGTGCGGATGCGGGTGTCGTAATGGAAGGTGACGCCAGCCTTCGCCGCCATGGCCGCAAGGCGCTGGGTGAACAGGAAGGCATCGCCCGTTTCATCACCCGGCAGGCGCAGGCCGCCCACAATCTTGTCCGCCGATGACGCCAGACCCGGCTCGGCCCGCACGCAGCCTTCGCGCGTCAGGATTTCATAGGGGACATTGTACTGTTCCAGCACGCGGATATCGCCCGCGATGGCGTCCATCTGCTTTTGCGTGCGGAAAACCTGCAGCGTGCCCTGCTGTCGGTCATCATAGGTGATGCCGGTGCTGGCGCGCAGGTCGCGCATCACGTCGCGGCTGTATTCCGCGATACGCACCATGCGGCCCTTGTTGCGGTCATAGGCGGCTGTCGTGCAGTTTTCCAGCATCTGCACCAGCCATTTCCACAGATGCGGGTCAGGCATGGGCCAGAATACGAAGGGACGGTATTTCATCAGCAGCCACTTGATCGACTTCAGCGGCACGCCCGGCCCGGCCCAGGGGGATGAATATCCCGGTGAGACCTGCCCCGCATTGGCGAAGCTGGTTTCAAGGCCTGCTTCGGGCTGGCGGTCCACCACAGTGACCTCATGCCCTGCCTGCGCAAGGTACCATGCCGATGTCACACCGACGACACCGCTACCCAGAACGATGATTTTCATTACACAGATGCCTTCTCTGGCGGGTGGAAACGCATCACGCCGCCTGTGTCAGGTACGCGCGATGGAAACGGGAACCCAGCGCCGTCAGCACTTCATAGCCAATGGTGCCAGCGGACCGGGCGACATCATCCACACTGCGGCGCGGGCCGATCATGTCCACATGCGTGGCCTGCGCCAGCACGTTTTCGGGCACGTCGCTTACGTCGATGGTGGTGGAATCCATGGAAATGCGGCCAAGGATCGGCAGCCGGTAGTCCCCCAGCCACGCACATCCATCGCCATCGGCGCCGTGGCGCAGGAACCCGTCGGCATAGCCGATGCCCAGGGTTGCAATCCGGCATGGTCCCGTGGCGCGCCATGTCAGGCCATAGCCCACGCCGTCTCCCGCGTTGATGGTACGGCGCTGGACAATCCGCGCGCCCAGCCGCACGGTGGGGCGCAGGGGGTTGGGCGCGTCGTCATTGGGCGCCAGGCCGTAGAGGGCGGCACCGGGACGCACAAGATCGAAATGGTAATCAGGCCCAAGGAAGATCCCCGATGAGGCCGAAAGCGCCAGCGGGGCCGCAGGCAGGCGGGCGGCCATGGCGCGCAGGCGGTCGCGCTGGATGGTGTTGGCGGGGCTGGCCGGGGTATCGGCGCAGGCAAGGTGGCTCATCACCAGTTGCGTGTCGATTCCATCCAGCAGGTCCGGGTTTGCCGCCAGTGTGGTGACATCCTGCCTGGACAGGCCGAAGCGGGACATGCCGGTATCAACCTGCAGGGCGGCGGGCAGGGGCTGTTCCATCCTGCCCGCATGCATGCGCCATCCGGCCACCTGTTCCATGCTGTTCAGCACCGGCAGCAGGGCATGGCGGGTGAACTCGGCTTGTGTTCCCGGCATCGGGCCATGCAGGACAAAAATGCGTGCGGTGGGGGCGACATGCGGCCGCAGGCGGATGCCTTCTTCCAGATGGGCGACAAAAAAGGTACTTGCCCCGGCCTGTTCCAGCACGGGGGCAACCCGGTGGGCACCCAGCCCGTAGGCATCAGCCTTGACCACTGCCGCGCAGGTGGTGTTGCCCGTACGGGCATTGAGCAGGCGGTAATTCGCCGCGATCGCGTCCAGGTCGATTTCCAGCATCGCACCCGCACCCGGCGCGGCCCAGCCGGTAGTGTGCGGGAAGGAAGGCAGGTCAGGCATGGGGCGTGTACTCCATCGGGCTGGCGGGACAGGTTGATCGTACGCTGACTGAAACAAAATGTCCTGTCGTTTGACGCAATTTCATGCAATTAAGAATTGTCTGTACGCAATCATATACGAAAATAAGCGGAAAATTCACCATGGCATTCGATCGTCTGACAGACGCCATATTGCGCAACCTTCGCCATGACGGACGCATGAGCAATGCCGAACTGGCGCAGAAGGTCGGCCTGTCCCCCTCCGCCTGCCTGCGGCGGGTGCGTATGCTGGAAAAGGACGGGGTGATCCGGGGCTATCGCGCGCTGGTGGATGAGCGTTCGGTCCATGGCATGACCACCGTGATCGTACAGATCACGCTGGAACGCCAGACGGAGGAATGCCTGCGCCGGTTCGAGGCCCGCGTGCGCGAATGCGCCGATGTGCGCGAATGTTACCTGATGACGGGGGATGCCGATTATCTGGTCCGGGTCGAGGCACGGGATGCCGCCGATTATGAACGCATTCATAAGGAAGAACTGTCGCGCATGCCCGGTGTCGCCCGGATACAGAGCAACTTTGCCATCCGCACCGTCGTGCAGCGTTAAGTATTAATAAGAAATGAACAAAGTTTCCGGGTGCCGCCTTTTTTTCAAAAAGGCGGCGTTCCACGAAGCTTTTTGAAACAAGCTTCATTAAAAACTTTTGTTGAATTGGTTATCCGGGGCGCGGACCATTCTGGGTCTGCCCCGTGATGAAACGTAACACCGCCGGGATGATCCGGCGGTGCGAAAAGGAAGGTTACGGGACCGGGGGAAGCACCGCGCCGGCGTGACGCGGAATGAACGGACGGATCAGGAACTGGTAACAGCCCGCACCAACCACGCCGCCCAGCAGTGGACCAGCAATTGGCACCCACCAGAAATTGTCCGCCGAAGGCAGTGCGGAACCGCCCCATCCGGCCAGGAAACAGAACAGGCGCGGGCCGAAGTCACGGGCGGGATTGATGGCCCATGCCTCCAGATAGCCTGAACACGCGCCAATGCTGGCCACCAGCAGGCCGATGATCAGCGCGCTGGAATTGGCCTGCGGTGCGACGGTGTTGTACTCGCAGGTGATCGCGAAGATGCCGCCGACCAGCAGCGCCGTCAGGATGGTTTCATCCATGAAGGCATGGAGCGGCGTGATGAATTCGCCCGGATGGGTGAAAAATACCCCGGCCGCCCCGCCATCGGCGCGGCTTATGCCATGCAACTGGTTGTAATGGTCTATGACCGGCTGGTACAGCGTATAGACAAGGGCCGCACCCAGCATGCCCCCCAATACCTGTGCCGCACAATAGGCAGGCACCTTGCGCCATGAAAAACCACGGTAAAGCGCCAGCGCCACCGATACGGCCGGGTTGGCATGGGTGCCCGATACGCTGCCGGTCACGTAAATCGCGATGGTCACGCCCAGCCCCCATACAATGGAAACCCCCCAGTATGAGAGCTTGTAGGGGCTGGGATCATACAGTGTGTACATGGCTGCCACGGAATCACCGATCAGGACAATGATCATGACCGCGATGCATTCTGATATCAGTTCGCCCAGAAACTGTCGGTTCTTTAGCATTTTAACCCACTTTATTCTTTTATTATCATTCGATGGGAATGGGCTGTCCGCCTTGTGGCGGGTTTCCGGCCCTGTCATGTTCTTAAACGAACATATCCGGGTCGGAAAGGGGGACGTGTGCTGGCCGGGGGGAAAGTTTCTCCTTTTTCCTTTTATTTCATTATATTTCATGAAACCTCTCCAGCCGGGCAGATTTGGGGGCATGCCGCGCTGGTGCGTGTCAGACAGCAGCGGGGGCGGGGCGGTGGCTCATGCTGCGCGTTTTCGCACATGCACAAAAACCGCCCACACAGATAAATACCTGCATATGGCGAATTTATGTCTAAAACCGGCAATATTTATGCATGAAATATTTCACGGAATACCGCGGCTGATGTGCGCTTTCCCTATTGAAACGCGCGCGATGTTCGTTTACGAACATGAGTATCAGGAGGAACATCTACCATGGCGTCCAAGGACGAAACATTCCGCACCCCTGCGGCACAGGGCGGTCCGCTCGACCTGCTGGTCGTTGGCGGTGGGATCAACGGCACGGGCATCGCGCGCGATGCCGCAGGGCGGGGCGCGTCCGTCCTGCTGGTCGAGCAGGACGACCTTGCCAGCTACACTTCATCAGCCAGCACCAAGCTGATCCATGGTGGCCTGCGCTACCTTGAATATTATGAATTCCGCCTGGTGCGTGAGGCGCTGATCGAACGTGAGCGCCTGCTGCGCATCGCGCCCCACATCATCTGGCCGATGCGCTTCGTGCTGCCCTATACCCCGCAGGCACGGCCCGCATGGATGCTGCGCCTTGGCCTGTTCCTGTATGACCACCTCGCGCCCAACATGACGCTGCCCAAGTGCAAGTCGCTTGATTTCCGCACGAATTCGGCAGGCAGGCCGCTCAACGGCACGCTGGCGCGTGGCTTTGCCTATTCCGATGGATGGGTGCAGGACAGCCGCCTTGTCGTCCTCAACGCCATGGATGCCAAAGTGCACGGGGCCGATATCCGCACCCGCACCCGCCTTGTGCAGGCCCGCCGCGTTAACGGCATATGGGAAGCGGTGATCGAGAACACGCGCGATGGCAGCCAGACGACCGTGCAGGCAAAGGTACTGGTCAATGCCGGCGGCCCGTGGGTGAGCGAGGTGCTGCGTAAGCGCGCGCAGGTCGATTCCGACAAGAACGTGCGCCTGGTCAAGGGCAGCCATATCGTGGTGCCGCGCCTGTTTGACGGGCCGCAGGCCTATATCCTGCAGAACCCGGACAAGCGAATCGTTTTCGCGATCCCCTACGAGCAGAAATTCACCCTGATCGGCACCACCGACGTGCCGTGGACGCAGGCCCCCGGCCGGGTTGAGATCTCGCCCGAGGAAATCAGCTACCTGTGCGAAAGCGTCAGCCGCTATTTCACCAAGCCGGTCACCCCGGATGACGTGGTGTGGAGCTACGCCGGCGTGCGCCCGCTCTATGATGACGCGGCCAAGAACGCCTCCGCCGTGACGCGTGATTACGTGCTGGATGTGGACACGCAGGGCAATCAGGCGCCGATGCTGTCCATCTTCGGTGGCAAGATCACCACGTACCGCAAGCTGGCTGAACACGCGCTGGAGAAGCTGCAGCCCTTCCTGCCGGTCCTGTCCGCGCCGGGCTGGACCGCGGATCAGGTGCTGCCCGGCGGTGACTTGGGCGAGGGCGGGTTTGATGGCGCGGTCAGCCGCCTTGCGGCAAAGGCCCCGTTCCTTGATGCACAGCTGTGCTGGCGTCTGGTGCGCAATTATGGTTCGCGTGCGACCGAAATCGTGGGTGATGCGCGCAGCATGGCTGATATGGGCGAGCAGTTTGGCGGTGGCCTGACCGCGCGTGAAGTGGAATACCTGATCGCGCATGAATGGGCGCAGACGACCGAGGACATCCTGTGGCGCCGTTCCCGCATGGGGCTGCATGTGACCGATGAGGACGCAGGCCGCCTTGACACCTACCTGCGTGGCCGCCAGCCGGTCGCTGCAAAATCGGCTTCGTGACAAACAGGCCGTGGGCGTAACATCGTCCACGGCCAGAACCGCATCCGCCCGTCAGGGCAGGAGAAAATAATGAACAAGAAGAACAGAATTCTCGCTATCGATCAGGGAACGACCTCGACCCGCAGCATCGTCTTCGATCGTGACATCAACGCGCTTTCTGTCGCGCGTACCGAATTTGCCCAGCATTACCCCAATCCGGGCTGGGTCGAACACGATCCGGAGGAAATCTGGTCCAACGTCCTGTCCACCGCGCGTGAAGCCATTGAAAAGGCTGGTGGTCCGGGTACGATCGCGGGGATCGGCATTACCAACCAGCGCGAAACCGTTGTCGTGTGGGACCGGGAAACGGGAAAGCCCATTCATCGCGCCATTGTCTGGCAGGACCGGCGCACGACGCCTGTCTGCGCGCGCATGCATGAACAGGGGCATGAACCGCTTGTGCGCGAACGCACCGGGCTGCTGCTGGATCCCTATTTCTCGGCCACGAAAATCGCGTGGATCCTTGATAATGTCGAAGGTGCGCGCGTGCAGGCCGAGCAGGGAAAGCTGGCCTGCGGCACGATCGACAGCTTCCTGCTGTGGCGGCTGACGGGTGGGCGGGTGCATGCCACCGATACGACCAATGCATCACGCACGCTTCTGTTCAATATCCATAGCTGCGCGTGGGATGATGACCTGCTGGCGCTGTTCAACGTGCCGCGCGCCATCCTGCCCGAAGTACGCACCAACAGCGAAATCTTTGGCGAGACCCGGGCCGAGCTGTTTGGCGAACCGTTGAAGGTCGCGGGCATGGCGGGTGACCAGAATGCCGCCATGGTGGGGCAGGCCTGCTTCAGGCCCGGCACGGCCAAGGCGACATATGGCACGGGCTGTTTCGCGCTGCTCAATACCGGGACCACGCCGGTCCAGTCCGAAAACCGCATGCTGACCACCATCGCCTACCGCATCGGTGCCGAGACGACATATGCGCTGGAAGGGTCGATTTTCGTGGCCGGCGCCGCCATCCGCTGGCTGCGTGACGGGCTTGGCCTAATTACCCATGCATCCCAGACCGATGACATGGCGACCCGCGTGCCGCACAGCCATGGCGTCTATATGGTGCCCGGTTTTGTCGGCCTTGGCGCGCCGCACTGGGACCCGGATGCCCGTGGCCTGATCTGCGGGCTGACGCTGGATGCAACGGCGGCCCATATCGCCCGCGCGGCGCTGGAATCGGTGGCGTATCAGACGCTTGATCTCATGGATGCCATGCATGAGGATGGTGGCGAGGAACTGAGCGCACTGCGTGTTGATGGCGGGATGTCGGTCAATGACTGGTTCTGCCAGTTCCTTGCCGATATGCTGCGCACGCCGGTGGAACGGCCCAAGCAGGTCGAGACGACGGCCCTTGGCGCCGCGTTCCTGGCCGGGCTGGCGACAGGGGTATGGAGCAGCATTGCGGAAGTCGAGGGCACCTGGAGCCGCGGGCAGCTGTTCCGCCCCACAATGGACAAGGCCCAGCGCGACAGCATGGTGGCAGGGTGGCATCTGGCGGTGCGCCGCACGCTCAGCGCCACCATTGCTGCGTAACCGACGAATTATAGCAAGAAAACAGGAAAAGAGTGTTTCATGACCTCCACCCGGCATAATCCCTATCAGGTTACGGATCGCAACCTTGCGCTTGAACTCGTCCGCGTGACGGAAGCGGCCGCCGTGGCCGCGTCGGCATGGACAGGCCGTGGCCAGAAGAACGAAGCCGACGGTGCGGCGGTGGAGGCCATGCGTCGTGCGTTCGACACGGTTGCCATCAACGGCACCGTGGTCATTGGCGAAGGCGAGATGGATGAAGCCCCGATGCTGTTCATCGGGGAAAACGTGGGTGCGGGCGGCCCCGGCATGGATATTGCCGTGGACCCGCTGGAAGGCACCAACCTGTGCGCCAAGAACCTGCCCAACGCGCTGACGGTTGTGGCCCTGGCGGAAAGCGGCAACTTCCTGCATGCACCCGACATCTACATGGACAAGATCGTTGTCGGCCCCTACCTGCCCGAAGGCGTGGTGGACCTGGACAACAGCATCGAGACCAACCTGAAGTCGCTGGCGGCCGCCAAGAAATGCGACGTGTCCGAACTCATGCTGTGCACGCTGGACCGTGAACGCCATGAGGAACTGATTTCGCGCGCCCGTGCCGTTGGCGCCCGCGTGACGCTGCTCAGTGATGGTGACGTGGCGGCTGCCATTGCCGCATGTCTGGATGATAGCGAGATCGACATTTACGTGGGGTCGGGTGGCGCGCCCGAAGGTGTGCTGGCCGCCGCGGCCGTACGCTGTGTGCATGGGCAGATGCAGGGTCGCCTGCTGTTCGAGGATGACGGGCAGATCGAGCGTGCGCGCAAGATGAACCCCGGCGCCGACCCGTCGCGCAAGCTGGCGCTGGAAGACATGGCGCGGGGCGATGTCCTGTTTTCGGCCACTGGCGTTACGGGTGGGGCGCTTCTGCGCGGTATCCGCCGCAGTGGCCTGCGCACGGTCACGCATTCGCTGGTCATGCGTTCCAAGTCCGGCACCATCCGTTTCGTGGAAGGTCATCACGACTACCAGACCAAGACCTGGTGAACATTTTATCCGTTGCATAACAACAATAACAGGCAATAGAGAAACGACATGACCGATACAGCGAACGCGGTTTCCCACCGTCTGGGTCTGAAGCCCGGTGTGGTGACGGGTGCTGATTACCGCCGCCTGGTTGAAACCTGCCGGGACGAAGGCTACGCCCTGCCTGCGGTGAACGTCGTGGGCACGGACAGCATCAACGCCGTGCTGGAAGCCGCCGCCCGCAACCGTGCCGATGTCATCATCCAGCTATCGAATGGGGGCGCGCGTTTTTACGCGGGCGAAGGCATGAAGGACGCGGATCAGGCTCGCGTGCTGGGTGCCGTGGCCGCGGCGCGTCATGTCCATACGGTGGCGGCCGCCTATGGCGTGTGCGTGATCCTGCATACCGACCATGCCGACCGCAAGCTGCTGCCGTGGATTTCCGGCCTGATCGATGCGAGCGAGGAAGCGGTGAAGGAAACCGGCCGGCCGCTGTTCTCCTCGCACATGATTGACCTTTCGGCGGAACCGCTGGAGGACAATATCGCCGAATGCGCCACCTTCCTGCGCCGCATGGCCCCGTTGGGCATCGGTCTTGAAATCGAGCTTGGCGTGACGGGTGGCGAGGAAGATGGCGTAGGCCATGACCTCGATGACGGCGCGGACAACGCCCATCTCTATACCCAGCCCGAAGACGTGCTGAAGGCGTATGAAGCGCTGTCCCCGCTCGGGTTCGTGACCATTGCCGCGTCGTTCGGCAATGTGCATGGCGTCTACGCGCCCGGTAATGTCAGGCTGCGGCCCGAAATCCTGCGCAATTCGCAGGCGGCGGTGGCAAAGGTTACGGGGCGGGGTGAAAAGCCGCTGGCGCTGGTATTCCATGGTGGTTCGGGGTCCGAACAGTCCAAGATTACCGAAGCCGTGTCCTATGGCGTGTTCAAGATGAATATCGATACCGATATCCAGTTTGCATTCGCCAGCAGCATTGGCCGCTACGTGCATGAACATGCCGAAGCCTTCAGCCACCAGATCGCACCCGGCACCGGCAAGCCGACCAAGAAACTGTATGACCCGCGCAAGTGGCTGCGGGTTGGCGAACAGGGGATCGTGGACCGTCTGGAACAGTCCTTTGCCGATCTGGGGGCCACCGGGCGCACGGTTGCGCGCGCGATCTAGGTTTTGGATGACGCAGTGGAGTAACAGGCAACGTGTCAGCTGAAGAACGCCACCATGAAATTATCACACTGGTGCGCACCCAGGGTTACGTCTCGAACGAGGAACTGGCCCAGAGGCTGAATGTTGCAGTCCAGACCATCCGCCGTGATGTCAACCTGCTGGCCCGGCGCGGGCTGGTGGCGCGGCATCATGGCGGGGCGGGGCTGGCCTCGTCGGTCGAGAATATTGCCTATTCCGAACGCCAGGTGCTCAACCGCCGCGCCAAGGAGGCCATCGGCCACCTTGCCGCCCGGCAGATACCCGACAATTCATCCCTGTTTGTCAGTATCGGCACCACCACGGAAGCCTTTGCCAAGGCATTGCGGCGGCACAAGGCGCTACGTGTCATTACCAACAACCTGCATGTCGCAACCCCCCTGTCCGCGCAGACGGATTTCCAAGTGATCGTGACGGGGGGACTGGTGCGGTTTTATGACGGCGGGATTACCGGTTCCGCCGCCAGCACCTTTATTGAACAGTACCGTACCGACTTCGCGGTAATCGGCATAAGCGGGATCGAGGAAGATGGTACGCTGCTGGATTTCGATGCAGATGAAATCAGCGTGGCGCAGGCCATGATGCGCAATGCCCGGCGTGTCTACCTGCTGGCGGACCAGACCAAGTTTGGCCGCAGGCCCATGGGACGGCTGGGACACCTGTCGCATGTCCATGGTTTCTTTACCGACCGGCAACCATCCGAACGCATATGCGCGCTGCTGCGCGAACATGACGTGGAACTGCATATCGCCTGATGGACGGGGGCGGGCGTGACCGCCCCCGTCCATGGCGTTACTGCGCCAGATACCCGCCATCAACCGGCAGGACCGCGCCAGTGATGAATGACGCGTCATCGGATGCCAGGAACAGGATCGCGCTGGCGATTTCCGCAGGCTTGCCCATGCGTCCCATCGGGTGCATCTCGACCACCTTGCGGATGGCGTCCGCATCCATTTTAGCCACTGCCGGGGTATCGATCGTGCCGGGTGCCACGGCATTGACACGTACGCCCTTGTCCGCAAGGTCGATGGCGAGATGCTTGGTAATGCCCGATGCCACGAACTTGGCCGGTCCATAGACCGCCTGTCCTTTCTGCCCGGCAAAGGCGGAAATGGAGGACAGGCAGACAATCGCACCCTGTCCGGCATGCACCATCTCGGCGGCGGCGTACTTGCAGCTCAGGAACATGCCGCGTGCGTCCACCGCCATGGTATGGTCCCACAGATCCGCCGTGGCGGTGGCCAGGTCGGCTTCAGGAATGACGCCCGCATTGGCGACAAGAATGTCGATCCGGCCGAAATGCTTCATGGTTTCATGGACCACGCGCTTGATATCCGCCTCGCTTGTGACATCGGCGGGAACCGAAATCACGGGCACCCCGCTTTTTTCAAACTGGCTGACCAGTTCATCCAGCGCATCGGTATTGAGGTCGGTCAGCGCCAGTCGCGCGCCCTCTGCCGCGAAGCGTTCGGCCGTGGCCCGACCGATCCCGCTTGCGGCACCGGTAATAAGGGCGACCTTGTCCTGAATGCGTCCATGTGGGGTGGCGGTCATGGTTTCTCCTGCTGTCCTGTCATTGATTTCAGTATGTTGGCATAGCTGTTGCGTCTGCCGTTATGCGGGCTAACGTCGGGAATGGATAGATGTTGCCCGTCATGTTCGCTGCTCGGGGCTGCTGCGCGAGGGATGGGGGTGAGGGGATCTATGACGCCCCGATGCAATAGATCGGGTTCTTTTGATCGCCTGTGCCGATATCCCGTTTTTTCGCGCTCTGGCGCGGAAAATGGGGGGCGTGGATGACAGGTTGTTGCGCCTTCGTACCTAAATCCGTACCAGCGCATGTTTCGGGCACGGGCTGGATTGCCTATAATCCCGTCAACGTGGTTTGTATGGCTGTGGCGTATCGGGGTTTTCCATGTGGGGGCCGGAGCGCCGTGCGAGCGGGTTTGGAGCATTATCGAGATGGCACAAAAGTTTCGGATCGTTATTGTAGGCGGTGGTGTGGCCGGGCTTGCGCTGGCGACACGGCTGGGCAATTCGGTCGGACGCGCGGGGCGGGCGGAGATCACATTGGTGGACAAGAGCTTCGCCCATGTGTGGAAGCCGATGCTGCACTGCTTTGCCGCTGGCACGGCCGCGAATGAAAATGACCGCATAAGCTTCATGTCACAGGCCAGCCGCCATCATTTCGAATTCTGGCCTGGTGAGATCACGGCCCTTGACCGTCAGGCCAAGACCATTTCGCTGGCCCCCATCAAGGACCCGCTGACCGGTGAGCAGGTGGTGGACGCCCGCACGCTGGATTATGACGCGGTGGTCCTGTCCATCGGCAGCCGGGCGAATGATTTCGGCACGCCAGGTGTGGCCGAACACTGCATGTTCATCGACAATCTGGTGGATGCGAACGGTTTCAATGACCGCTTTCGCATGGAACTGCTGCGGGCGTTTGCCAATCATCAGGAACTGGATATCGCCATTGTCGGCGGTGGCGCCACCGGCACGCAGCTGGCGGCGGAACTGCACAAGGCGCTGGATCTGGCATCGCTTTACAGTTTCGGCCAGAAACCGCCCAAGCTGCGCATCACCCTGCTGGAAGCCGGGCCGCGCATCCTGCCGGCATTCCCTGAATCCGTATCGGATGCGGCCGTCAAGCAGCTTGAGGCTATCGGTGTCGATGTCCGGGCGGGTGCCATGGTCAGTGGCGCGGATGAAAACGGCTTTATCCTGAAGGACGGTAGCCGTGTTCCGGCAACGCTGCGGGTTTGGGCTGCGGGCGTGAAGGCACCGGATGTGACAAAGCAGTTTGGCGGGCTGAAGCTGTCGCGTTCCGGCCAGCTTGAGGTCAGGCCGACGCTACAGGTCATGGAGGATGACAACATCTTTGCCATGGGCGACTGTGCCTTCATTGCTGAAAAACCCGTCGCCCCGACCGCGCAGGCCGCCCGCCAGCAGGCGCACCACCTGGCCAAGGCATTGCCTGCATGGATGATGAGCGGCCAGCCGCTGCCCGCCTTCACCTTCCATAACAAGGGGGCTGTCGTGGCGCTGGGGGACTATAATGGCTGGGGCACGTTCCCCGGCGGTACGGTGTTTGGCGGTGGCTGGCTGCATGGGCTGTCGGCGCGGATGGTACATCTCATGCTGTATCGCCAGCATCAGTTTGAACTGTATGGGCCGGTGCGTGGCACGATTTCGTGCCTTGTGGACTGGCTGGATGTATTCGTGCGCCCTTCCGTTCGGCTGGACTGATTGAAAATCATGAGAAGTTTTTGGCGACGCCTTTTTGAAAAAAAAGGCGGCGCTCAAAAACTTTTATCTTTTAGAAAATAGCAGTTTATATCGAAAAATTGGCTGGACTGCCGGGCGGGCGCTGCAGGCCGCGTGTTTCGGCCTGCCGCACGAAGTCATGCAATGTGACCTTGCTGTATTCGTGGGTCAGAAGACCTTCCATCTGGTCCAGAAAGGGCCGGACAACCGTATTGAACAGCGTGCCCTGACGTCGTTCGGCCGGGGCGTCGTCATGCATCGTGGCCCGGTATATATCCGCCAGCAGGATTTCACCTGCCGGATGGCCCAGCCGGTAGCCCCCATGCGGGCCACGCACGCCCTGCAACAGACCGGACCGGGCAAGGGATTGTACGATGGGTTCGATCCCACGCCGTGCCAGACCGGAGCGGTCCGCGATATCGATCGTGCTGACCGGCCGACCGGCAATGCTGTAAAACGCCACGTCCAGCATGATGATCAGGGCAGTGGCGGTCCGGTCACGTACGCTGTGCATGGGCATGGCCCCCTGTCAGGTATGGCGCAGGTGATTGGAAATTGCGTTCCCGATAGTTTGTAGCAACGCGACAAAGACAATCAGGACCAGTACCACCAGCGTCATGATTTCCGTATTGAAACGCTGGTAGCCGTAACGGATGGCGACATCACCCAGTCCGCCTGCGCCCACCGCCCCGGCCATGGCCGATGCCCCGGTCAGCGTAATCAGGGTAACGGTCAGGCCCGCGACAAGTCCGGGCAGGGCTTCGGGGATCAGGACATGGCGGACGATCATCCACCGGGTGCCGCCCATGGTCCGTACCGCGTCAACCAGTGCCGGGTCTACTTCGCGCAGCGAGACTTCGGCAATGCGGGCGAAATACGGTATGGCCGCAAGCGATAGCGGCACGATGGCCGCCGTGGTCCCAAGCGACGTGCCCACGATCATGCGGGTGACGGGAATAAGGATCACCAGCAGGATGATGAAGGGAATGGCACGCAGCATGTCAATGACCAGCCCCAGCAGGCGCGCCACGGGCGGGCAGGGCAGCAGGCCGTCCCGGCGGGTGGCCACCATGACCAGCGCCAGCGGCAGGCCGCCAATTACGGCTACAAGCCCCGATATCAGCACCATCTGCGCTGTTTCCCACGTTGCGCGCAGGATCAGGTCAAAGATCAGCCGGGACATAACCAAGAACTTTCAATGAGGGGTCGAGGCCATGGAGGAAATCGCGGATTTCGGCTGGATAATCGCTCAGGCACACAATCATGTCGGTAAAGGGCTGACCCGCGATTTCGCTGGTCCCACCCGCCAGTATGGTGGCGTCCACCCCGAAACGCCGTCCCAGGGTGGACAGCACTGGTTGCCCTGCCGCTGCTCCGCCCATGCGCAGGCGTATGACAATGCGCGCGCCGGCGCAGTCTGTATCGGCCAGTCTGGCGCGGATGGCGGGGGGTACCTGCGGCTGTGTTTCCGACAGGAGCGCCTGTGTCACGGGTGAACGCGCATCCGCGCCCAGAATATCCAGCGTCGGGCCGTTTTCCACCACGCGGCCATGATCCAGGACGACCAGATGGGTCGCAATCCGGCGGATGACATCCATTTCATGGGTAATCATGATGATGGTCAGGCCCAGTTCGCGGTTGATGCGGGCCAGCAGGTCAAGGATGGATGTCGTTGTTTCAGGATCAAGGGCGGATGTCGCTTCATCACACAGCAGTAGGGCAGGTGCGTTGGCCAGTGCACGGGCGATGCCTACGCGCTGTTTCTGCCCACCCGATAGCTGCGCCGGCCATTTATGGCCATGATCCGACAGCCCGACGAGGGAAAGCAGTTCGGTAATCCGTGCCGCCCGCCGCGCGCGCGGCATGCCCGCGATTTCAAGCGGCAGGCTGATATTACCCGCCACCGTGCGGGAACCCAGCAGATTGAAATGCTGGAATACAAACCCGATCCTGCGCCGCAGGCCAATCAGTTGCGACAGGGGCAGGGTGGTCAGGTCGTGTCCCTCGATCATGATATGACCGGTATCGGGCCGGTCCAGCGCACCAAGGCAGCGCAGCAGGGAACTCTTGCCCGCGCCCGATCGGCCAATCACGCCCAGTATTTCGCCCTGTGCCACGGTGAAGCTTATGTCATCCAGCGCAAGGTGGCCGCCAAAGCTGCGGCTGATATTGCTGACCTGGACCAGTGCTACGTCCATGCTGGCACGACCGAACCGTGGAAGATCGTCTCGATCGCCGTGCGGGTGGACGGCTGGTGGACCGCATTGACCAGTGGCGTCACCCACGGTGCCTTCGCATCGGCCGCATTGACGGCAATGAAGTTGACGTACGGGTTGTCTTGCAGGGATTCCTGCCCGATTTTCTGTTTCTGCAGGTCAATTTCCGCCTTCAGCGCCCAGTTGGTATTGACGACGGCTGCATCCAGGTCGGGCAGGGAGCGCCCGACAATCCCGGCATCCAGTTCATGAAATGTCAGGTTGCGCGGATTGTCGGTAATATCCAGCGGGGTCGGCAGCAGGCCCGCAGAAGGTGCAAGCCTGATCAGTCCCAGCGTTTCGAGCAGATGCAGCGCGCGGCCTTCATTACTGGGATCGTTCGGCACCCCGATCACAGCGTTCCGTGGCAGCTCGGTCACCGACTTCCAGCGTGCCGAATACAGCCCGATGGGCGAAAAATAGGTATTTCCGACTGCAACGATGTCATATCCGCGCGCGGCGATCTGCGCCTGCAGGAAGGGACCGTGCTGGAAGGCATTGGCATCAATTTCATGCTCGGCCAGAGCTTCGTCAGGGGTGTTGTAGTCGGAAAATGTCACGATGGAGAGGTCCAGCCCCTCCTTCGCGGCGTTGGCGGTGATGACACGCCACAGATCCTCATCCTCGCCCGCCATGATCCCGATGCGCAACCGTCTGGCATCCGCTGCCTGTGCTGCATGGATCATGGGCAGGCAGGTTACCGTCCCCAGCAGGGTAAGGGCGTGTCTTCTTGTGATGGGGGCGTTCAGTTTCATTTCATTCCTGATTCGGATGACTGTTTCTGCCGTGGAAAAACCGGCATTGCGTTTCATACGATGGCGCATGGCAGTCGCCATGGACTGATCCGGGTTTTAGGTAACGTTCCTGCCTGTTGGTGTGCGGATTGATGGGCGCATGAAAATACAATTTTTTATGCTGGTCAACATTAATCACGAAATTATAAGTTAATTTTTTCGGAAAAAAGGCTGCTTCCTGATTGCCAAAAGGGACCGGGGCGGTGTTGTGATAGCCATGAATATCATGGCCTACTCATTGAAAATAAAAAATATCGTTATGTTGATGCCGGATTGTCCCGTAAAAAACACCATCATACAGTGAATAGTCTTGAGATACGCAAACACCCCGTTTTCTATCCTGCCAGCATCCGGTCCGATCATATTTGATGTTCTGGTGTGGTGGGATAATCTGCGCACCATCATGGATCTGGCCCCCTGTTCTTGGGGCAAGAGCGCAGCAATGCGGGGCATCCGGTTCATGGTCTGCCCTTAAAGAGATTGTTTGAAACAACGTATGGATAACTAAAATAAAAGGTCTTGGATGTTTTTTTTGCAAAAAGTTTCACCAAAAATGCTTTATAATTGATACGATATTGCAAAGGTTGGTTTTTCAAGCCGTTTCTGAATGGATGTGCGCGGGCCTGCTATAAGGGACGTTTCAGGGATCCATACCCGCGGGAAAGAAAAGCGCATTTGATAGCGTGGAATAATTCACGAATATGATCGTATGATAAGTCTGCGCCTTCGTTGTCACATACTTCTGGCATAGGGGAACAGTATGGTTGTCCCTGCCGTTAACGAAGCATGGGGCGGATTGCATTCCGTACAGACAGAATCATAAATATTCTTTTTATATCAACAGAATATAGGGAAATATCATTCTGGCGCAGTATGCATGATACCTGCATGTATGAATGTTTCCATCCCTTTTGGGACAACAGGGATCTATGATCCCTGGCCAATGATGGATACGGGTATATAGTACGATCCTTATCGTTTTATATGCGACAAAAATGTCTCCCGCCATTTTTATGTTCCATTTCAAAAATAAAATATAATGTTTTATAACAGATGGTTAATGGAAAGTTTTCCGATATTTTACGTATTTTGAACGCTCACGAAGGGGAATATAAAAATGCGTCATTGACGTGTTTTTAATTACATAATACGTAAATAAACAGTGCTTAATGAACCATGATGCCCAGCATATAGCGAAGTGGTATGTGACAATGTTGCCATCCCTGAATTCAGCCGCGACCGTTCGCTACCGTTCCATCCGCAGGAAGGGCGCCTGCACGCATTCCGTGCGGGACGGCAGGAAGGGGAGAGATTTCCATGTCCTGGCCATGCTGCTCAGCCTGCCTGCGGGGATTGTCACCATGGGGCAGGGGGCACATGCCGCCGACCCAGTTTCGGTCAATGCGGCAGGGACAGCCGTACCGGCA
This sequence comes from Komagataeibacter sp. FXV3, assembly GCF_015155755.1. Lineage (GTDB taxonomy): Bacteria > Pseudomonadota > Alphaproteobacteria > Acetobacterales > Acetobacteraceae > Komagataeibacter. Next base: position 36,704 of record NZ_VWPI01000018.1, read on the forward strand.
GGACAGGCATCACAATCACAGTCTGAAAACGTGATTGTCCGTATCGGGCGGCGTCCCCCGATACAGGTCTATCCGCATGCCAACCCTGTGGGGCAGCCCCTGCGCATGAGTGGCGCGGAAAACCGCAAGAATGGCCACCAGTATGACTGGGGCGTGTTCAACCGGGGGAACGGGGAATCCGCAGGGTTCGGCCCGGTCGGGACGTATGGCGTGACACCGTGGGCCGAGGACTGGAGCAACCTGCGCGGCAGGAAAAACCATAATGATCCCTTTGACGTGCTGAAATACATCCCGCTGACCCGCAGCGGGAATGTATGGATCAGTTTTTCCGGCGAAACCCGCCTGCGTAACTGGTTTGAAACCCGTCCGCTGCTTGGTACGCAAAAGCCTAATGATTCCGGGCGTTTCGCCGTGCGCAACCTGTATGGTGCGGATCTGCATATCGGTTCGCACCTGCGCTTTTTCGGTCAGCTGGTAAATGCCGATGCCGCTGGGTGGGGCGGGTACGGTTATGGTTCGACCTATCGCAAGCGTCTGGATGCGCAGCAGGCCTTTGTGGAAGTACGGTGGAATATGCTTGGCGCCAAAAGTGGCTTCATTTTTGGACGGCAGCAGTTTCTCGATGCGCCATCCTACATGCTGTATGCCCGTGAGACGCCGAACGTGCCGCTGTCATGGGACGGGTTCCGCGGTTACATGGTGTGGAAGCGCATCCGTATCGACGGATGGGATTTCGTGCAGACATATGACAGTGAAAACAAGATGTTTCACGATACTGAAAACTATGCTTCGCGCCTGTACGGTTTCAACACGACATGGGCGCCCCCTGATTTCACCTTCATGGGGCAGAAAGGGTATTCCTTTGTCGATGCCTTTTATATTGGCTACAAGCTGAATGGCGCGGCCGGGGCGATTGCGGGGCCGGGCGGTTCGGTTACCGGGTCCAACACGCGCAATAATTTTGGCATGCGCTGGCATGGCGTGGCGGGGCCGATTGAATTCTCGGTGGGCGGCATCTGGCAGGGGGGTGTATTCCGTCCGTCCGGGACCACGCTGGCGCGCAATGTCAGTGCCTATGCCATCAATTCCTCGGTGGGTTATCGTTTTTCCGAAAAGACGCTGAATACATTCGCCGGGATCCAGACGGATGTGTATTCGGGTGGTAATTCGTCTGACCGGACAGGGACGATTGGTGCCTATATTTCCCCCTTCAACCCGCAGACCAACTACCTTGACACGACAACGTACATGACGGCGTCCAACCTGATCAGTTTCGCGCCGCTGGTCCGGATTACGCCATTCAAGTCTGTCAGCATCCAGTTCAAGTATCCACTGTTCTGGCGTGACAGTGTGAACGACCCCATTTACAAATCATCGGGGAATTATAAGTTTTCTGGTAATTTCCGTGGCAGGTTCATTGGCATGGCGCCACAGGTATCGATTGCCTGGCAGATCAACACGCATGTGTCATGGACGCAGTATGCATCCCGTTTCATGACGTCGCATGCCCTTAATGCTGCTGGTGGTTCCAGTGGAACGTATTACCAGTCAAATTTTGTATTCCGGTTCTGACGATACGCGGCAATATGGATGGGTTACATTGGGAAACCTGTCATGTGCAACGGCCTGCAAATTATAGAGACTGTTTGAAAACAACCAATTGATAAAAAACAATAAAAGTTTTTGGGTGCTGCCTTTTTTCAAAAAGGCGGCGTTCTTTTGAAGCTTTTGCAAAAAGCTTCACCAAAAACTTCCTTTAATTTTAAAGTGCTGTCATGTGCTGACTTTTCAAACAGTCTCATAAAGAAGTTTTGGGTGAAGCTTTTTCAAAAAAATCAGGGAATGTCACTTTTTTGGAAAAGAGGCATCCGGAAACTTTTATTATTTTACTCTCCATTTAGTTTCAACAGTATTTGATCGCTTCTTGAATAAAAGCCATCCGGTAAGCGGGCAATCCTGCATGTCATTATGTTATGGATGCATTGCAGTTATCGCCGTAATCGCTGCGCCATGGTGAACCGGGTGGGCGGGGGAGAAATGTGTCCCCCAACCATACCAGCCCGACGGCATATCCATGGCACCCGGTGTCCTGTCATGGCATGCGCCATCATGTCCCATCCGGACATCAGATACGAAAAATTAAATATTTTCCTGATTATATTATGACTAACACATTGATATTTATATACTTACACCATGGTCCTTATGGCACCAGATGCATACCTCACGTTTACGTTACCTATTTTCGGGTTGCGGTCATGCCACGCTCTATATATCGATGGATATAGATGGTGCCCCGGCAATGACCGGGGTATGGCCAGAGGGCGGTCCGGTTTGAAAGGGGATCATGTTCACGCGAAATGATTGCCGTGCGAACAGGACAGTCATCCAGACCAGATCCATGCCTATGTTTTGGGTTTAGTGTAAAAATCAGGAATGGCGCAGGGATTTAATAAATAATCATACGCATTCCTTCAGGTGTTCCTGATTGCAAAATAATTTCTGGAGTAATATTTCCATGCCGTCAGACAGTATCTCAGCAGCCCCCCCGTTCAAGGCCCGTTATGGTAACTATATCGGTGGCAAGTGGGTGGCTCCCGTTGATGGTCATTACCTGACCAACACTTCCCCCGTTGATGGCCGCGTGCTGTGTGAAGTCCCGGCTTCCACCGCAGCCGACGTGGAACTGGCACTTGATGCCGCGCACAAGGCCAAGGCCGCATGGGGTGAAATGGCCCCGGCTGACCGCGCGCTGATCCTGCTCAAGGCAGCCGATATCATGGAAAAGAACCTCGACCTGCTCGCCCGGGCCGAGACATGGGACAACGGCAAGCCCATCCGTGAAACCATGACCGCCGACATCCCGCTGGCAATCGACCATTTCCGTTACTTCGCTGGCTGCATCCGCGCCCAGGAAGGCACGCTGAGCGAGATCGATGCCACCACCATCGCCTACCATTTCCATGAGCCGCTGGGCGTTGTGGCCCAGATTATTCCGTGGAACTTCCCGCTGCTCATGGGTTCGTGGAAGCTGGCCCCCGCGCTGGTCGCCGGGAACTGCGTGGTCATGAAGCCCGCCGAAAGCACGCCCGCTTCCATGCTGGTGCTGATGGAACTGATCGGTGACCTGTTCCCGCCCGGAACGCTGAACATTGTCAACGGCCTGGGTAAGGACGTGGGTGCCGCCCTGTCCAACAGTGACCGTATTGCAAAGATCGCCTTTACCGGTTCCACCCCGACCGGCAAGATGATCGCGCACGCTGCTGCCGAACACCTGATCCCGGCAACGCTGGAACTGGGTGGCAAGTCGCCGAACATCTTCTTCGCCGACATCATGGACAAGGACGACGATTACCTGGACAAGGCAATCGAAGGCTTCACCATGTTCGCCCTCAACCAGGGCCAGATCTGCTCCTGCCCCAGCCGTGCGCTGGTCCATGAATCGATCTATGAGAAGTTCATGGAGCGCGCTCTGCCCCGCATCAAGGCGATCCGTCAGGGCAACCCGCTTGATCCCAACACCATGATGGGTGCGCAGAACTCCCACGGGCATCAGGAAAAGATCCTGTCCTACATCGACATCGGCAAGGGCGAAGGCGCTGAACTGCTGACCGGTGGCGGCCGTCCCGACCTTGGTGGGGACCTGAACAACGGGTGCTACGTGCAGCCGACCGTGTTCAAGGGCAACAACAAGATGCGCATCTTCCAGGAAGAGATCTTTGGCCCGGTTCTGGCCGTAACGACCTTCAAGACGGAAGAAGAAGCGCTGGCCATCGCCAACGACACCCCCTTCGGCCTCGGCTCGGGCGTGTGGAGCCGTGACGCCAACACCTGCTACCGCATGGGTCGCGGGCTGGAAGCCGGTCGCGTGTGGATCAACTGCTATCACGTCTATCCCGCGCATGCGGCATTCGGCGGATACAAGAAGTCCGGCATCGGTCGTGAAACCCACAAGATGGTGCTTGAGCACTACCAGCAGACCAAGAACATGCTGGTCAGCTACAGCGACAAGAAGCGCGGCTTCTTCTGATCCGCTGATGGGGTGAAAACCCCATAGGGCACAAGGCATGGCGCGGCGGTCGGACTGGTTTACCGGGTCGGCCGCCGCGGCATGTTACCCGGGTCACGCGCGTAGGACCCGGCACAAGGCAGTTTTCGGTATTTCAGGATATGCGACAGGGTTTTTCCCACGGGACCGGGACACTGTGCGGCAGTAGTAAAAAAGAGGCATAGGATGGCACAAAAGTTTCGGGTCGTAATTGTTGGGGGTGGTGTGGCCGGTCTGGCGCTGGCAACACGGCTGGGTGATTCAATCGGCAAATCGGGCCGGGCGGAAATCACGCTGGTTGACAAGAGTTTCGCCCATGTATGGAAACCGATGCTCCACTGCTTTGCAGCGGGCACGGCCGCTAACGAAAACGACCGCATCAGCTTCCTGTCGCAGGCCAGTCGCCATCATTTCGAATTCTGGCCGGGTGAGATTGCGGGCATGGACCGCAAGGCCAAGACCATTACCCTTGCCCCGGTTGTCGAACCGACGGGTGAGGTGATCCTGGATGAGCGCAAGCTGGAATATGACGCGCTGGTGCTGTCGATCGGCAGCCGCGCCAATGATTTCGGCACCCCCGGCGTGGCCGAGCACTGCCTGTTCATTGACAATCTTGTGGATGCCAACGGCTTTAACGACCGTTTCCGCATGGAACTGCTCAAGGCGTTCGGTAATAACGAACAGCTTGACATCGCCATTGTGGGTGGTGGCGCCACCGGCACGCAGCTTGCGGCGGAACTGCACAAGGCGCTTGACCTTGCTTCGCTCTACAGCTTTGGCAAGAAGCCGCCCAAGCTGAACATTACCCTGCTTGAAGCCGGTCCCCGTATCCTGCCGGCCTTCCCTGAAGCGGTCTCGACCGCCGCGCAGAAGGAACTGGAGAAAATCGGCGTAAGTGTGAAAACCTCCGCCATGGTCAGCGGTGCGGATGAAAAGGGCTTCATGCTCAAGGATGGCACGCGCATTCCCGCAACGCTGCGTGTCTGGGCGGCAGGGGTGAAGGCACCTGATGTCACGCGCAAATTCGGTGAACTGAAACTGTCACGCTCCGGCCAGCTTGAGGTCCGCCCGACGTTGCAGCTTGTGGAAGATGACAGCATCTTTGCCATGGGCGACTGTGCCTTCATCGCGGACAAGCCCGTTGCGCCCACCGCACAGGCCGCCCGCCAGCAGGCCCATCACCTGGCCCGCTGCATGCCCGCATGGATCAATGGCCGCCCGCTGAAGCCTTTTGCATTCCATAACAAGGGCGCGGTCGTGGCGCTGGGTGATTACAATGGCTGGGGCACTTTCCCCGGTGGCAAGGTATTCGGTGGCGGCTGGCTGCGTGGTATCAGCGCGCGCATGGTCCACCTGATGCTGTATCGCCAGCACCAGTTCGAACTGTATGGCACGTTCCGTGGCCTGATGTCCTGCCTTGTGGACTGGCTGGATGTGTTTGTCCGCCCGTCCGTGCGCCTGGACTGACGCGGCACAGGTTTCCTGATCGCTGCCTGCTGGCTCAGGCAGCGTCCTCTGGCCCGGTCCCGGCATGGTCGGGCCAGAGTGACGCCTGCAGTTCATATGTTTTCTGCAAAAGCGGCACCAGCGCGGGCCGCCCCTTCAGCCGGATCCATTCATCCAGCGCCGTACGGAAAATGGCGATTCCGCCACGTGCCATAAGGCGTGCGGCCATCCGGCGGTTCTTGCGTTCGGTAATCCGCTTCGCCAGCCCTTCCGCCAGACAGTCCTCCCACTTGCCATATTTCTGCAAGCTGACCGTCTGCAGCGAAGGCGTCTTTTCAATCAGATAGACAAAAGCATAGGTATCCTGCCGGTTCGCCGCGATGCGTGGCACCAGCGAGGTAAAGGCATGCATCATGGCGTCCGCCGGGTGCATGTCGGCGGGGCAGGTGGCCAGGGCGTCATTCAGCGTCTGTGTCATGCCCCGCGTCCATGCCAGCACGATATCGCCCTTCGTCTCGAACATGCGGAACAGGGTCCGGCGCGAGACTTCGGCCGCGTCGGCAATTTCATCCACCGTGGTCTGGTCATAGCCCTGGGCAGAAAACAGCCGCATTGCCTCGGCAATCAGGGTGGTGCGCGCACGTGCCTGCTTGCGTTCACGTAAACCCGGCTTGGGGGAAATGGTCGGGGCAACGGGCTTCATTCAATCTCCTCTTGTCCGGGTCATCATGCAGCAGCGCATCGTGAACATTCAAGACGCGAGAAAATGGTGGTTCATGGCCAGAACGGGCCGTTGTGGCCAGCATGCTGGCGGCATTGACAGGTAGGTAATGCGTTCTGCCACGAGTATCAGGCCATGTCGAGGCACGGACCAGACGGTAGCCTGTCATATCCCCTACATTGACCGATAGCGAAGCGGGCCATGGTGCGGTCAGTGTGTCGGGCGTTGTCATTACCGACAGGTGGCAGGCTGGTCGTTACGTGGATAAAGGGCATCGTCGATATCCCCGCATGTGACGCGCCGGGTCATGGATGGCAGCCACAGGACCGGGCAATGATCCCTGCGCCTGCCGGTCATGCCGGCCTGTACGGGGAAAGGGATATGTCTGGCGAAATGGTGTTTCATGACCGGGCGGGGGTCATGAAACATTCCCGTTATTTATGCACTGTCACGCTTTCGGGCTGCCAGCCCCCGCCCAGCACGCGGGCAAGCTGTATGGTGGCGGATGTGCGGGCGTCCTGATTGTCCAGCACGCTGGCCTGCGCATCCAGTGCCGTCATGCGTGCGCTCAGCACATCGCCAAAGGTACGCTGGCCGCCGGTGTATAGCCCCATCATGTCACTGGCGACCTGTTCGGCCTGACGCTGCGCACGGGTCAGGTCCGTATCGCGTGCATCCAGGCTCAGGCGGTTTTCATAACCATCCTCGACTTCTGCCAGTGCGTGCAGGATGCTGTTGTCATATCCCGCAACCGCGGCATCAAGCCGTGCACTGGCGGCATGTATGCGCGCCTGTATGCGGTTGGCCGTAAAGATCGGCAGGTAGGTGGTCAGCGCAATCAGGCCACCCGTGCCCGACAGGCCGGGAATGCCATCAAAGCGCAACCGTCCGTCCCCGCCAAAGAATTCCAGCCCGAAGCGGGGCAGCAGGTCGGTCTTGGCGCTTTTCAGCCGGTTGAGCGCCGCATCCACCTGGTCGCGTCGCGCACGGATGTCAGGACGGCGTTCCAGCACCGTGTCGGGCATCTGCCCCACAGGTGGCGCAGGCACGTAATAGGCGGGCGGCGGTGCAAGGGCAGGCAGTCCTTCGGGGGGCTGTCCCGACAGCACGGCCAGACGCCTGCGCACAAGGTCAAGATGTGCAACCAGCACCGGCCTGCGCGCCTTCAGGTCAGACAGTTTCTGGTCAACGCCCGTCACATCCGCCGCTGTTGCCTGTCCTGCGGCAAAACGGGCCTGACCATACCGGTGCAATTGTTCAAGCATGCCAATGCCGCGATCGGTCAGGGTGATCTGGCGCTGTAGCCCCTGCGTCTGCAGGTAATCATTGGCGGCATCGGCGGCAATGACCATCTGTACGCCGTGGAAGTATTCTTCTTCCGTCTTCATGCCTGCTTTCGCAGCTTTTACATCCGCATGGCGACCGCCAAACAGGTCCGGTTCCCATGACGCGCCAATGCCTGCCAGATGCCCGTCGGTGCCGGGGTCATTGCTGGTCGGCAGGGTGCTGGGATTGCGCCAGTACATGCCGCCACCCATCATGTTCCCCGTTGCCCCAACGGTGGGGTACAGCGCGGATTTCGCGACCGTATGCATTGCACGGGCTTCCAGCACGCGGTCACGCGCGATGCGGATGTCGGGGCTGGCGGCAAGGGCCGTGTCCACCGCCTGCACCAGGGCAGGGTCATGCCATGCTTCCCACCAGCGCGTAAGGTCGGTAGCGGGTAGCGTTGTTGCGGACGTTTGCGAAAACTGTCTGGGCACCGTGACATGCGACGCCGGTACGCGCGTGCGGAATGGCGAACATCCCGCCAGCCCCACGGCCATTGCAACGCCCCCCATGCAGGCGACCCGTGCCAATCTGTTCTTCATTATTCCTGCCTTGCCAACATGGATCTGAAGCGCGCGAGCGCAAATACAAGAAATACAATTCCCGTCACGGTTACGGTCAGCAGGGGCTGGAGGATCGCACCCAGCCCCGCATCACGGTACAGGATGGCCTGTGACAGGTTGACGAACTGCGTGGTAGGTAGGAAGCGCACCACCACCTGCATGGCGGCGGGCATGCTTTCCACCGGTGTCGCGGCCCCCGACAGCAGGTAGGCCACCGCATAGACCGGCACCACCAGCAGCCCGAACTGCGGCATGGTGGGGGCGACCGTTGCCAGCATGATGCCCAGCGCCGTGGCCGAAAACAGGTACAGCAGCGAACATGCGGCAAACAGCGTGACCGATCCCGCCAGCGGTACCCCCAGCCAGACATGCACCACCAGCCACAGCGACACGATGGCCGCGACAAAGATGACCAGCCCGTTTGTGACAATCTTGGCTACCGCGATCTCACTGGCCGTGACGGGCATGACCAGCAGGTGCTCCAGCGTGCCATGCTCGCGTTCGCGTATGACCGCCGCCCCCACCAGCACGATGGACAGGATGGTGATGTTGGTCACGATCTGCATGACCGAGGTGAACCACTTCGATTCACTGTTGGGGTTGAAGCGGATGCGGCTGGGCGCGGTAAAGGGGATCTGGTCCACCAGTGCCGGCGCATGCAGCATGTCGTTGACTTCCCCCAGCATGATTTCATTCAGGTACTCTGTTCCCAGTCCCGCCTGTGTCATGGCGGTGGCGTCTACCCGCAACTGTACGGCGGGGGTGCGCCCGGCCTTGACGTCCGCTTCGAACCGGGGCGGGATGTCGACAACGAAAATGTAATCGCCTTCATCCATGCCATGCAGGGCCTGCGCGCGGTCCACCAGCACCGGGGGCTTGAAATAAGGGGGCAAAACCGCGTCGCGCATCCGGCGCGACAGGGCGGAATTGTCTTCGTCAATAAAGGCGATGGTGGCATTGGAAACTTCCACCTTCACCCCATTGGCCACCAGCAGCACGCCGGCGGTAAACGCGAACACGATCAGCCCCAGCAGCACGCGATCATGCACCAGGCTGCGCAGTTCCTTGCCGCACAGAAGACCAACATTGACCAGCCAGCGCATCATGCCGTCATGCTTCCTGTTTTTTCAGCAGCAGGCGCGCCGCCAGCATGTAGGCCGACCCGAAGGCGGCCAGTGCGATGTACATGGGCCAGAAGCTGCTGGTCCCCAGCCCCTTGGTAAAGCAGCCAAGGCTGATCAGCTGGTACCATGAGGCCGGAAAGCCCAGCCCCACGATGCGGCTGATCCCCGTCAGGGTGGAAGCGGGATAAAGCAGCCCGGAAAAATTGACCGACGGGATCAGGCAGATGATGGACGTGCCGAAAATGGCTGCGACCTGTGAACTGACAAAGGTCGAGATCAGCAGCCCCAGCCCCGTGGCCGACAGTACGAACAGGACGCCCCCGATGGTCAGCCCCAGCAGCGACCCCTTCAGCGGCACGCCCATGACGATCACGGACACCGCCACCAGCATGAAATAGCTGATCGTCGCCAGCGCCACATACGGCGCCTGCTTGCCCATCAGGTACTGCCCTACCGATGCGGGGGAGGCGTAGAGGTTGACGATCGACCCCACCTCCTTTTCCCGCACCACGCCCAGGGCGGTCAGCATGGTCGGGATCAGGATCAGTGCAAGCATGATGACGCCGGGGGTCATGGCGTAGATGCTGCGGAATTCCTGATTGTAGGAAAAACGCGGCTCGATCGTGATGGGGGTCGCGGGCCCCTGCGGCAGTTCCCGGCCCAGGGTTGTCGCATATCCCCCCAGCACGCCGGTGACATAGGCACGCACATTGGCCGCGAGGAAGGGCACGGCGCCATCAATGATCACGCCCACTTCCGGCCTGCGCCCGGCTTCCATGTCACGGGCGAAGCCTGCGGGAATATCCAGCGCCAGCTGCACACGGCCATTGCGGATGGCGCGATCGAGTGTATCGGCATCGGCCACGGGTGCGCGTTCATGGAAATAGGCCGAGCCACGGAAACTGTCGATCAGGTCGCGGCTGATGGTGGTCCGGTCATGGTCGCTGACGGTAAAGCCGATCCCTTCCACATCGAATGAAATGCTCGACGCCGCCACCACCAGCAGGATCAGTGGCCCGATCAGCGCAAAGGTCAGGCGCAGCCGGTCGCGCAGCAGTTCAACCGCCTCGCGCCGGGCAAAGGCCCATGCCCGTGGCAGCCAGCCGCCCCCCAGCCTGCCAAACCGGGTGGCCAGCCTGTTGCTGACGCCATGCCACCATGCGCGCGCGGGTGCTGCGGGTTTCGGTGGCGGGGCCTGCGCATCGGTTGCCGCCTCGGCATCTTCCAGATAGGCGATGAAGGCGGCTTCCAGGTTGGGCGCCCTGCGTTTTTCAACCAGTTCGGTCGGCGTGCCGACCGCCAGCACATGCCCCCGGTGCATGAGCGAGATCCGGTCGCATCGCGCCGCTTCGTTCATGAAGTGGGTGGACACGAAAATCGTCACGTGCCCTTCGCGCGACAGGCGGATCAGGTGCCGCCAGAACATGTCGCGCGCCGCGGGGTCCACGCCCGATGTCGGTTCGTCAAGGATCAGGATTTCGGGATTGTTGATGCACGCCGCCGCCAGTTGCAGGCGCTGGCGGATACCCAGCGGCAGGGAAGCCGGGCTGACATCGGCATAGGGACGCAGTTCAAACGAATCAAGCGACTGTTCGACCGCCTGCGTGGCCTTGCCGGGGGGCATGCGGTACAGCCGCGCCTGCAGCATGAGGTTCTGCCGCACGGTCAGTTCCTCATATAACGAGAACGCCTGTGACATGTACCCGATACGCATGCGGGTTTTCATGTCGCCCGCCGTGATCTGCTCGCCAAACAGCTTGGCCGTGCCGCTGGTCACGTCCAGCAGACCGGTCAGCATCTTCATGGTGGTGGACTTGCCGCAGCCGTTGGAGCCGAGGAAGCCGAAGATTTCACCCCGGCTGATGGTGAAGCTTACGTCGCTGACCGCCGTGAAACTGCCAAAACGGCGGGTCAGGTGTTCGGCCTCGATGGCGGGCGGGCCGCCGGGATTGGCGTAGGGCGGAATGATGAAACCGCTTGCCTGCTGGCGTCTGGCATCCGGCAGCAGCGATATGTAGGCATCTTCCAGCGACGTGGTGTGCGTGCGTTCCAGCACGCTATGGGTCCGGTCACTGATCAGGACCCTGCCGCCATCCATGGCCACCAGCCACGCAAACCGCTCCGCTTCATCCATATACGCGGTGGACACTATGACCGTCATGGACGGCCGCTCCTTGCGCAGCTGGTCCACCAGTGTCCAGAACTGCTGGCGCGACAGCGGATCGACGCCCGTGGTCGGTTCGTCCAGGATCAGCAGGTCGGGGTCATGCACCAGCGCACAGCACAGGCTGACCTTCTGCTTCATGCCGCCCGACAGGTGGCCCGCCGCCCGGTCGGGGAAGGGGGCCAGCCCCGTGGCATCCAGCAGGCGCTGGATGCGTGCATCACGCGCCTGCGCATCCATGCCGAACAGGCGGGCGAAGAAATCGATGTTTTCCCATACCGACAGCGTGGGATACAGGTTGCGGCCCAGACCCTGCGGCATGAAGGCGACGCGCGGCAGGAACGCCTCCCGCGCGCGGCGGTCGCCCATATCCGATCCCAGCACGGACACCGTGCCCGACTGCAGCCTGCGCACGCCGGCAATCAGGCCCAGCAGGGTGGATTTGCCCACGCCATCCGGCCCGACAAGGCCGATGGTGGTCCCGGCGGGCAGGTCCAGCGTCACGTTGTCCAGTGCCGTGACCGCGCCATAGCGGTGGGTCACCCCCGTAATGGTGATGCCCGCCGGGTTATGCGGCGTATCGGCGCTCATTGCGGGGCATCGGCCACATCAAGCGTTGCGGGCCAGCGGGTGGACGGGTCGGTGCGCACATAGCCATCGCCCGTCATGCCCGATTTCAGCACGTCGCCATAATGCCGGGCCGTTTCGGGGGAGACGCGCAGCTTCACGCGATAGACCAGCTTGTCACGCTCGGTGGCGGTTTCGACATATTTCGGGGTGAACTGCGCTTCGGGTGAAATGAAGGAAATCGTGGCCGGAATGACCTGCTGGTGCAGCGCGTCCAGCGCAATGCGCGCCGGGTCGCCCACGCGCAGTCGTCCCGCCTGCTGTGAGGGGAAGAAGATTGTCAGGTACATGTCCGTGGGGTCAAGCAGGGACGCCACGCGGCCGCCACCGGGCAGCACGGCGCCCTTTTCCACGATCCGGTATTCGATCCGGCCCGCCACGGGCGCGCGGATGGTCATGTCATCGGCTGCGGAGGCCGCTTCCGTAACCTGCGCCTGCGCTGCATCGGCTGCCGCCTGCGCCGCGTCCACGGCCCGCCCCGCCGCATCGGCGGCGGATGTCGCGGTATCGAGATTTGTCTGGTGCTGCGACAGTTCCATGTCGGACACCAGATGCTGGTGGAACATGGTGCGGGCGTGGTCAAGGTCAAGCTGCGAAAGATGCTGCGCCGACAGGCGGGCATCACGTTCGGCGCCCGCGCGGGCGACATCGGCCTGTGCCGCGCGCAGATGGGCGCGCGCCGCATCCAGTTGCGCCCGTGCGGTGGTGTCATCCTCGCGGGCAAGGACCTGGCCACCGGTTACGCTATCCCCTTCGTGGAAGTCCAGTTCCGTGATCCGGCCGGGATACTTGACCGCCACGTCGATGCGGGCCAGTTCCAGCCGCCCGTTGGCGCGCGCAAGGCCCGCGGGCAGGTCGCCACGATGCTGTACCACATACCATCCGGCCCCGCCGGCCACCACGATTACGGCAATGCCCGCACCGATCGCTGCGTCACGCCACTTCATGCCGCCGGGCCTTCATGTTGTCCCGCGCAGGTCGTGTTAAAATGAAATGACGCGATCATGAATCTTTCCTCGTGGTCAACGCAGGCTGTCCTGCCGTCTGGGTGTATCTTCGATGGGAATGAAAGGTCATGCATTGATCCAGAGGCGGATATCTGAACTTTCCTGATAAAAAACGACGTCCTGCCGCGGATGAAAAAAAGCGGGTACGGACACCCCTTTAATATGTATACGCATAAGTGTATTTTAAATTTAAAAAGGAAAGCAACCCACAAAATATCCGGTTCGGTGTATCTTATGTGTCGGCATATGTCTCAGGTGTGCATTATGCGCGGGCAGTTCATGGTGACCGGCTGCCTGCACGCAGGGACTGGCCGCACGATCACGAGGAAAGCAGCAACAGGATGCCAGAGAAGGAATACCCCAGGCCTGCCCGCATGGGCCGTCCGTCCGTAGCGGAGGCGGCGACGCTGTCCGAGAGGATTCTGGAGGAAGCCGGGCGGCTGTTCTTCGACCTTGGGTTCCGGGGTACCAGCATGGACATGGTGGCGGAGGCGGCAGGTGTTACGAAACGCACCCTTTACGCGCGATACCGCGGCAAGCCCCTGCTGTTTGAAGCCGTGGTCAGCACGACCATCGATATCCGGCTGGATGCGCTGGCACTGCTGATGCCGGCGGATGGGGATATCCGCTCACGGCTTGTGTCGATCTGCACGCTGCTGCTGGACTGGCTGCTGACGGATCGCAGCGTGGGAATGTACCGCGTGGTGTCAGCGGAAAGCCGACAGTTCCCCGCACTCGCGCGTAATATCCATTCCCATGGTGCGCGCAGGGCGGCGCAATTGATCGGTCACGTTCTGCACGAGGGCGTGAAGAAGGGGGAAATCGCAGTTGGTGATATCGCCTTTGCGGCGGATTACCTGACGGCTGCCGTGATCCAGTATCCGTTCCAGCAGGCTGTTCTGGGTCTGATTGCGGCCAGGCTGGATGACGCCATGCGCCGTCATATCGATCAGGCGGTGGAACTGTTCCTGAACGGGACGCGGACCCACCCATTGCAGGAACGGTAACCGGAAGGTCGGGCCGCGCCCCCGCAAAGGGGCATGGCCCGGTGCCTGCCTATTCCTGATCGGGAGCAGGGGCGGAGTTGAGCTGAATATACTTCTCGATCCCCACCTGACGGATCAGGTCGAACTGACGGTCGAGGAAGTCTTCATGCTCTTCCTCGTTGACCAGGATCCTGAGCAGCAGATCGCGGGAGACGAAGTCGCGCACGCTTTCGCAATACGCGATGCCCTCGCGCAGGTCGCCAATGGCCTTTTCTTCAAGCTTCAGGTCGCATCTGAGGATTTCCTCCACGTCCTGTCCCACCAGGATCTGGTTGTAGCGCTGCACGTTGGGCAGGCCGCCCAGATACAGGATGCGCTCGATCAGCCAGTCGGCGTGCTTCATCTCCTCGATTGATTCTTCGTATTCCTTCTTGCCCAGCAGGGTCACACCCCAGTGGCGCAGCGTGCGGGCGTGCAGGTAATACTGGTTGATGGCCGTCAGCTCGTTCGTCAGCTGCGTGTTCAGGTGTTCGATAACCTTGGGGTCTTTGATCGGCATGGCGTGACTCGCTATGATAAACTATGGCAGGATTGGATATATTTGACTTGATAAGGATTTGTAAATAAAAAATCATTGCATATCAGCACATTAATAATGATAATTCTTATTCTCAAATATAAGATATGCATTTTTTTCATCCACCTGTTATCGCACCTTTCCCGCATGGGGGAGCGGCGTGCGCCATTATCAGGGCCATCCGTGCCGCGTGGCGGCCGGCATCATTATTCATGTCCGTTTTTTCTAACGCATCCATCCGTAAGCCACGGGATAATCAAACTGTATGCTCGCGACCATTATTGCCGCCATGTTGCCCCTCGTCGTGGTTTTCCTGCTGGGCTACCGTGCCGGATGGCACCATGATTTCAATGGGGAGCAGGTTTCCGTCCTGAACCGGATGGTCATGCTTTATGCCTTTCCCCTCAATCTGTTCGTGGGCATTGCGGGCATGCCGCGCACTATCCTTGCGGGGCAGTTGCCGCTGGCGGCGTCGGTATTCGGGATCATGTGTGGCAGTTTTGGCGTGGCATATGTCCTGTCGCGCCATGTGTTCCGGCGGGGGGCTGCGGCAGCCACCCTGCAGGGACTGGCCATGGGGGCGCCATCGGTGCCCTTCATCGGGTCGGCCATGCTGCCGGTACTGGTGGGGCATGCCAGTACGTCCGTGGCCATTTCGGCCGCCGTGTTCGCCATGGTTCTGGTCCAGACGCCGGTCTGCATGGTCATGCTGGCCAAAAGTACCCATGCGGGATCGCCGGAACAGGCCCGGCTCTGGCCACAGATCATCGCATCCTGCAGGGAGCCTATTGTCTGGGCCCCGATTGTCGCGACCCTTCTGGTCGTGGCAGGTGTCCACATACCTCCATCGCTGCTCAGGTCGGGGGAACTGCTGGGCAATGCGGCTGCGGGGGTCGGTCTGTTCGCATCGGGGATCGTGCTTTTCCTGCAGCGGGTTTCAGTGACGTTGCCGGTGGTGGTGACGGTCACCGTGCGTAATATTGTTATTCCCGCCCTGTCCTGGCTTCTGCTGACCATGCTGGGTCTGCCGCATGAGGTGATCCGTACTGCCGTGCTGGCCCTGTCCATTCCGGTGGGAACGGTTGTCGTTATCCTTGCGGTGCGTTTCGGGACGGATGAGCAGGAAGCGGCATCGACCCTGTTTCTTAGCGCCGTGGTGTCGGTTCTGACGATGGCGCTGTTCATTGCCTGTGTAGGATAGGGATGGGCTGTATCCGACCTGTTTTTAAAATGTCATGCCCATGCGGGCGGTCCGGGCCGCGCGGACAAATTATCTGGTAAGGGTGGATGGTCAGTCGCGCCTGTTTCGGACCTGTTCACGACGCAGGGCGCGTAAGTCCATGCCTGCCGTCTCATAACCGATTTCCGCTACCCGAAGGGGAACGATGGTGTCCGCCGGATGCTCACGGCCGGACCAGTTTCCCCACAAGACATCCGCTGTGAATTTGCGGCCGCGGCATTCGACTTCCACGAAATCACCGACCATGGGAGCCGGCCCGTCAAAGCGGTTCTCATTCGTACGAAGCTCGCGCTCGGTCACGATTTCGCCCGATCGAAGCATGATCCGTTTTATCCAGTAGCCCATATCTGAACATGGCAGCCTGCCTTCATCCCTCAAGCCACAGGAGGCTGTTTGAAAAGTCAGATCTGGCAACATCCTGAAATCAGAAGAAAGTTTTTGGTGAAGCTTTTTTCAAAAAGCTTCAAAGAAATCTGCCTTTTTGGAAAAGGCAGTACCCAAAAGCTTTTATTTTTTTATCAATGAGTTGTTTTGAACATATTCTAAAGGCAGGATATAATAACAAAAAACTATTATTATATTTTCAATATAAAAATATAAACAAATGATTATCTATTATAGTTTTATTTTTGTTTTCATTCATGTAGCATGCAATTTCACCAAATATTCATATTATATGTCGCGTGCTGCCCTATACCTTTCCATGCCTATGATCTGAATAGGCGTCTGGACAGGAATGGACATCATGAAACAGGATTCCGAACCGAAATCGCCGCATATCCATGAAGAATGGCAGCCTGCGCTTGTCCTGGTGTGGAAAGACACAAGGGGACAGGCAAAGCGGGCGTTACCGTCCACTCCACCTGAAATGATGGAAGAAGACGAAGAGTATATTCATGACGAATTCTGATGTTCTTCCTTCCATTCATGATAAGGAAACCAGACGGAGATGACCCCCGACATGACCGAATTGCCCGGCAGTGACAAGGCATCATGGGAACGCAACCGCCTGCGCGCGGAAGTTCTGGACGATATTGATGAAGAAATAGAACTTGAACTGGATGATGCGCGTCTGGGTTCGGACAAAGACAATGGCACGCCTGATTTCAGACGGGCCTATTTCCGTGAACTGCTGTCCCTGCAGGGCGAACTGGTCAAATTGCAGGACTGGGTCAAGGAAACCGGGCACAGGCTGGTGGTGATCTGTGAAGGACGGGACGCGGCAGGCAAGGGGGGCGTGATCAAGCGTATTACCCAGCGGCTGAACCCGCGCATATGTCGTGTCGCGGCATTGCCCGCCCCCAATGACCGGGAGCGCACGCAATGGTATTTCCAGCGTTACGTCAGTCATCTGCCGGCGGCAGGGGAAATCGTGCTGTTTGACCGTAGCTGGTATAACCGCGCGGGCGTTGAACGGGTCATGAATTTCTGCACTGATGATGAATACGAGGAATTCTTCCGCTCGGTTCCCGAATTTGAACGCATGCTGGTGCGTAGCGGCATACAGATCGTCAAATACTGGTTTTCCATTTCCGATGATGAACAGGAACTGCGCTTTCGTGCCCGTATGGAAGATCCACTGAAGCAGTGGAAACTCAGCCCCATGGACCTGGAAAGCAGGCGGCGGTGGGAATCCTATACGCTGGCCAAGGAAATCATGCTGGAACGTTCAAATATTGATGAAGCGCCATGGTGGATTGTTCCGGCTGATGACAAGAAGAAGGCCCGGCTTAATTGCATAAGCCATCTTCTGTCGCAGGTACCCTATCATGATGTTAGCAAGCCCGAAGTGCGGCTGCCCGAGCGTGTCTACAGCCCTGATTATATCCGCCAGCCCGTGCCCGATACCATGATCGTGCCGCAGAAATACTGAATGTGGAAATAAATAATAAAAGTTTTTGGGCGCCGCCTTTATTTAAGGCGGCGTTTTTTTTAGATTTCTGAAAAACAGTTCCACCAAAATTTTTATGATTCACATGATTTTTTGCAGGTATTTTTATGAAACTGTCTGCAATATCATACCATTATTTATATAAAAACCGGGACCACATACCATGTGGTCCCGGTTCTTTTTTTGCGGAATATCAGACAGGATCAGGCATTGAGGATATAGAACAGTCCGGCCGCGATCGTGATGGTGACCGGCAGGGTGCAGACCCACGCCAAGGCAATCTTGACCAGCATGCCACGGTTGATGCCCGAACCGGACCCCAGCATGGTGCCGGCAATACCGGCGGTGATGATATGTGTCGTGCTGACCGGCAGGCCGGTATAGCCCGCGGTGGCGATCAGGCCCGCGCCCACCAGTTCGGCCGATGCACCCTGCGCTGGCGTCAGGTGCGTATTGCCGATCTTTTCGCCCAGCGTATGCACGATCCGCTTGTAACCGATCATGGTGCCGATTCCCAGGCACAGTGCGCTGAGCAGGCGCACCCACCACGGCGCGTATTCCACCACCGGGCGCATCTCGTTACCCAGCACCTTGGCCTGTGCGCGTTCGTGGGTCGAGGCGGCAGGATTGGCTGAAACCGCCTTCAGCCCCGCGACAACTTCATACATGTCCGCACGCAGGACAGAGGGGACAATATGCTCCGCATCGGTCTGGGACAGGCGGCTTACCGCGGCAATCGCCTCGTCACGCAGGCCATCATGGTCGTACTGATCGATCAGGGGGGCTGCACTGGTGGCGTATTCCGCAATATGGGGAATGCGCGGCGTGCTGTCGGGGGCCAGGGCAAAGGTGGCGGGCAGGATGCCGATGATGGTCAGCATGATCAGGCCGATGCTTTTCTGTCCGTCATTGCTGCCATGGGAAAAGCTGACGCCGGTGCAGGTCAGGATCAGCAGTCCCCGGACCCAGCCGCGTGTCGGCCTGTCACCCTGCGGCGGCTGGTACAGTTCGGGATCATGGACAAGGTGCTTGATAATGAAATACAGCCCACCCGCGCCAACCAGACCCAGCAGGGGCGAGATGGCCAGGGCGCGCAGGATTTTCCAGATCTGTGACCAGTCAACGCTGTTGCCCAGGTCACGCGTATGCAGCAGCGCATCGCCAATGGCGATTCCGATCAGCGCGCCGATGACGCAATGGGAACTGGAGTTCGGTATGCCAAACCACCACGTAAACAGGTTCCATGCCAGCGCCGTGCCAAACAGCGAAATCAGCATCGGCACGGCGGGGTCGCCATTGGGGGGTGACAGGACATCCGCCGGCAGTAGCTCAACCAGCCCGTAGGCCACGCTGATGCCGCCCAGCAGCACACCGACAAAATTCATGCACCCCGACCAGATGACGGCGGTGCGGGGTTTGAGTGACCTGGTATAAATGACGGTCGCAACGGCATTGGCCGTATCATGGAAACCGTTTACGAATTCAAAGACGCAGACAAGCGCAAAGCATATGACCAGTGCGATGATGGAAAAAGCCGAATATGGCGCGAAGTGGAGCATGAAACAATACACCAGTAAGTTATTGTTATGCGCACCATAAATAAGAATAAATTAAAATATAAGATGAACTTTATTTGTTTAATATAATATTCATATTTGCAATGGAACGCGAAAATATCGCCTGCGATCCGCGCGGGGCGGGGTTTCAGGCCCGCAGGCGTGTGGTTTCCATTGTGCGCGGGGCCTTGGTGCGACCAAGCCGGAAGCGGCTGCGGGCCTGTGCCACGGCGGCTTCGAACGTGGGCAGGATGTCCCCGTCCATCTGCGTTACGCGTTCATGCATGGCGCGGAATTCATACGGCTCATCGGGACCGTTGTGGAAGACGATACCAACAAAGATCCCATCGATTTCGATAACGCTGGATTCAAACATAAGGCTGTTTCCTGCCTGTTTTTCCGTAAGGGATGATATATGCAACACCGTCCCGATGCGGGTGCTATGCAGTAGTTCGCATGCGCGGGCAACCGGAAATAGATGAACTTTCTATGACAGGCGCAAATATACACGCGTATGTGCATGTAATGGCTGGTGTCATAAAAACTTCATACAAAACAGATCAGGTTATTATTGCCATTGCTCACCATGGCGGCCTAGTTCTGCTGTTGTGACATATACATCAGGAATTAGATGATGGAACTTCCATCCACCATTACGGCCGGCGATGGCGCCGCAATGGACAAGAATACGCGCGGGCGGTTTGGCGATCTGGTTTTTGGCATGATCGCCCGCCTGGCGGGATGGTTCATCCTGCTGGTCATGGCGGGTATTGTCATTGTGCTGGCCAGCGGGGGATGGCGGGCATTTTCCACCTTTGGTCCCGGTTTTTTCACCAGTACGGCATGGAACCCGATTTCAGATCATTTTGGTGCCGCGACCTCCATTTTCGGTACCCTGGTCACCACCCTGATCGCCCTTGTCTTTGCCGTGCCGTTTGCATTTGGCGTGGCGTTCTGGCTGGTGGAAATGGCGCCACCGGCACTGGCGCGGTTTATTGAAACCGCCGTGCAGCTTCTGGCGGCCGTGCCCTCCATCATATTTGGCATGTGGGGTTTTTTCATCGTGGTGCCGTTCATGGCCCATTACATTGAACCCATGGTGACGCATTACCTGGGCCACGTGCCCGCAATCGGCCTGCTGTTCCGTGGCGCGCCCTATGGCACCGGGTTACTGACTGGCGGGCTGATCCTGGCCATCATGATTACGCCATTCATCTGTTCGGTCATGACGGATGTATTTGTCTCCATCCCCGCCGTGCTGAAGGAAAGCGCCTTCGGCCTTGGCGCCACGCGGTGGGAGGTGATGCGTCAGGTGGTCCTGCCGTGGTCGCGGCAGGCGGTCATGGGCGGCATCATGCTGGGGACGGGGCGTGCATTGGGTGAGACGATGGCCGTGACCTTCGTCATTGGCAACAGCAACCGCATGGGCTGGTCGCTGTTCGCGCCGGGCAACACCATTGCATCACTGATTGCGCTGGAATTTCCCGAAAGTTCGGCAGGCAGCCTGAAACTGTCGGCCCTGCTGGCCCTTGGGGCGATCCTTATGATCATTTCGTTCATTACCCTGGCCTGCTCGCGCATTTTCCTGCAGCGCGGCACGTCAAGTTGAGGAAGTCCATGATGTCGGCTCCCCAATCACAATCCACTGATGCCGGTGGATGGCAGCGTGGCGGCGCGCAGGCCGTGCGGCGCAGGCTGGTTGAACGGTTTGTCAGCCTTTTGTGCAACATGGCGACGGTTGTCGTGCTGTTCGTGCTGTTTTCAATTTTATGGACACTGATCACACGTGGGGCAGGGGGGCTGTCGCTGCCGACCTTCCTGCACAGCACGGCGGCGCCCGGCAGCGGTGGCGGTCTGGCGAACGCCATTATCGGCAGTTGCGAACAGACCGGCCTAGCCGCCCTGATCGGCACGCCGATCGGCATGATGGCGGGGATCTACCTGTCCGAATTTGGTCAGGACGGGCGGATTGTCTCGCTGGTCCGGTTTGTTTCGGACATGCTGCTGTCGGTGCCGTCCATTCTGGTGGGGCTGTTCATCTACCTGATCATCGTGGAACCGGCGGGGCATTTTTCCGGCATGGCAGGCACGCTGGCGCTGGCGGTGCTGTTCATCCCCATCGTCGTCCGCACGACGGAAGACATGCTGCGCCTTGTCCCCCGCGCCATGCGCGAAGCGGCCTATGCGCTGGGTGCGCCGGGGTGGCGGGTGATCCTGAATGTCTGCCTGCGTTCGGCGCGGGGCGGCATCATGACCGGCATCCTGCTGGCACTGGCGCGGATATCGGGTGAGACGGCGCCTTTGCTTTTTACCTCCCTTGGCAACCTGAACTGGTCCACCAACCTCAATGCGCCAATGGCCAGCCTGCCGGTCACGATCTACCAGTACGCCGGTTCGGCCTATGATGACTGGGTGCAGATGGCATGGACCGGGGCATTGCTGATTACTGTCGCGGTGCTTGCGACAAACATCCTCGCCCGCTGGTGGCTGACGCGTAATGGATCCGCACAACAATGAACAAAATCATCATGGATGACACGATTGGCCGCGACACGGTTCTGCCGGCGCTGGCGATACGCAACCTGAATTTCTGGTACGGCAGCAACCATGCGCTGAAAGACATATCGCTGGATTTCCCGATCCATCAGGTCACGGGCATGATCGGGCCGTCAGGCTGTGGCAAGTCAACGCTGCTGCGTATCCTCAACCGCATGTATGACCTTTATCCCGGCCAGCGCGCGACGGGGGAGGTGCTGTTTGATGGACGCAACATCCTGTCCCCCGGTCTGGATGTGAACGTGCTGCGTTCGCGCATTGGCATGGTGTTCCAGAAACCCACGCCGTTTCCCATGTCCATTTATGACAACATCGCCTTTG
The DNA here is from genome assembly GCF_015155755.1 of Komagataeibacter sp. FXV3. Taxonomy (GTDB): domain Bacteria; phylum Pseudomonadota; class Alphaproteobacteria; order Acetobacterales; family Acetobacteraceae; genus Komagataeibacter. Next base: position 58,860 of record NZ_VWPI01000018.1, read on the forward strand.
GCGTGCGGCTGCATGAACGCCTGTCACGCGCGGATATGGACCAGCGTGTGGAAGGTGTGTTGCGGCGCGTGGCGCTGTGGAACGAGGTCAAGGACCGGCTCAATGCTTCCGCCGCTGCCCTGTCGGGCGGGCAGCAGCAGCGCCTGTGCATTGCCCGCACCATTGCGACCCGACCCGAGGTTATCCTGCTGGATGAACCGACCAGTGCGCTGGATCCGATTTCCACTGCCCGGATCGAGGAACTGCTGGATGAACTGAAGCAGGAATTTTCCATCGCCATCGTGACGCACAACCTGCAGCAGGCGGCCCGATGCGCGGACCGTGTCGCGTTTTTCTACATGGGTGAACTGGTGGAGGTGGATACGGCGGACAAGATGTTCACCGCCCCCCATGCCAAGCGCACCCAGGATTATATTACCGGCCGCTTCGGCTGACAGCGAAAGCAGTAACGATGCCACATGAATCCGTACACACGGTCCAGAGTTATGAACAGGAACTGGAACAGCTCCGTTCGCTGGTAAACAAGATGGGTGGCCTGGTGGAACGGCAGGTGGCGCAGGCCATTACCGCCGTGGTCGAACATGATGAGGAGGCGGCCCTCGACGCGCCCGAAATGGACCCGCAGGTTGATGAACTGGAACGCGAGACCGAGGCGCTGGTCATTCGCCTGCTGGCGCTGCGCGCACCCATGGCGGGCGACCTGCGTGAGGTCGTGGTCGCGCTGAAAATCTCGGGCGATCTTGAACGCATCGGGGATTGCGCGGCCTCCATCGCACGGCGCGCCATGCGCAACGAACTGCTGTCATGTCCCATTTCGCTGACAGGACTGCACAGCATGGGGCGTCTTGTGCAGGAAAACCTGCGGTGTACCATTGATGCGATGGACCAGCGCGACCCGGAACTGGCGCGTATTGTCTGGCATTCGGATACGGCGGTGGATGAACTCTATGTCTCCCTGTTCCGTGAACTGGTGACCTACATGATGGAAGACCCGCGCAATATCGGCCCCTGTGCCCATCTGCTGTTCATTGCCAAGAACCTTGAACGCATTGGCGACCATGCCACCAATATCTCCGAACGCGTCTATTACGCCGTAACTGGCAACATCCTGCCAATCGTGCGGCCGCGTGGGAAAACATTCGACTGAAAACCATCCCTGCCGTCGCCCCGCTGCCTGCGGGCGATGGCAGTATGTATTCAACTATACCGCGTAGGGATCTGACAGGCCGCGTATGGATCAATGCCCCATCACGGTCATGCCCGTCGGTGGGCATCGGTTCATGACGGTAATACGGGGTAATGCATTGTGGTGGAGGACAGGGGGGTTTTTCCTGCCTGTGTCGTGCGGAGCCTGGAACGCGGTCGCACCGGTTGGCATGGTCACGGGGGCATGTGTTATGACAGTGCCATTGTGCTGTTTCCAGACCGGATGATTTTCCTGAATGACCGATTGCCCTTCTTCCCCCGCTGACCGTCTTGATGGCGTGCTGGCCACCTTGCGTAAAAATGGCCTGGCGGCGCGTATCAGCACCTCCCCCTCCGTGCTGGAAGCCCATAGCCATGGGGAGGCCATGGATGCTGCCTGCCTGCCCGCCGCCGTGGTCTTTGCGGAATCGACGGATGATGTCGCAGCCGTATTGCGGGCCTGCCATGCCCATCGGGTGCCTGTTGTGGCCTTTGGGGCCGGGACATCGGTGGAAGGGCACGTCACCCCGGCGGAACATGGCATAAGCCTTGACCTGTCGGGCATGACGGACATCGTTGAACTGAACGCCGAGGACCTTGACTGCCGCGTGCAGGCCGGTCTGACCCGTCAGGCCCTGAATGCGCAGATCCGCGATACGGGCCTGTTCTTCCCGGTCGATCCGGGTGGGGAGGCCACTCTGGGCGGCATGTGCGCCACCCGTGCATCGGGCACGGCGGCAGTGCGCTATGGCACGATGAAGGAAAATGTCCTTGGGCTGACTGTCGTGCTGGCGACGGGGGAAGTGATCCGTACGGGGGGGCGCGTGCGCAAGTCATCCACCGGATATGATCTGACATCGCTGTTCATCGGGTCGGAAGGCACGCTGGGTATCGTAACCGAGGTCCAGCTGCGCCTGCACGGGCGGCCCGAAACCATTTCCGCTGCCGTCTGTCAGTTTGCCAACCTGAATGACGCCGTGCAGACGGCCATTGAAATCATCCAGTGCGGCATTCCCATTAGCCGCGTTGAACTGCTGGATGATGTGCAGATGGCTGCATCCATCCGTTATTCCGGCCTGACGGGGTATGAACCGCTGACCACGCTGTTCTTTGAATTCGCGGGCGCGCCGGCGGCGGTGGCCGAACAGGTGACCCAGACCGAGGCGATCGCCCTGTCCAATAACGGCCTGTCCTTTGCCTGGGCTGACACGGCGGAGGACCGCACACGGCTGTGGAAAGCCCGGCATGACGCGTTCTGGGCGGCGAAGGCGATCGAACCGACCGCGCGCGTCATTTCCACCGACTGCATCGTGCCCATTTCCCGTCTGGCGGAACTGATCGCGGGCGTGCGGGAAGATATTGCCCAATCAGGACTGCGCGTGCCCCTGCTGGGGCATGTGGGGGATGGTAATTTCCATGCCCTGATCATTACCGACCACACGCCCGAGGGATATGCCCGCGCGCTGGATCTGGACCGCAAGATCGTATTCCGCGCTTTGGCGCTGGGTGGATCGTGCAGCGGGGAACACGGCGTGGGCATGGGCAAGCTGGAATTTCTGGAAACCGAACATGGTGATGGCACGCTGAGCGTCATGCGCGCGCTGAAGAACACCATGGATCCCCACCATATCCTTAATCCCGGCAAGCTGCTGCCACCGGGGCGTGTGTATCAGGGGTGATGCAGGCTGCCGCCCTTTCCCTGTTCCCGGAGAAGGGTGGTGAAGGTCATATTTAACGATATTTTTTGTGAAATTAAAAAGCACGACACAATCATATAATTTCATATAACTACAAAAATAGTTGTATTAATTTTATTTTCCTTCATGATGCAGGGATTGGGTGAGGCCGTTTCGCCCGCCCATTGCATGAAGGATCGGCGCGTATGCCCGCCAATGTCATTCCCTTCGCATCCGTCCCGTGGCACGGGCGTACCGTGCTGCGTCATGTGGATGCGCACGCCCTGCTGCGTTATGTCTCCCCGGTCATTCTGGTGCTGATGTGGCAGGGGGCATGTTCCACCGGGATGGTGTCCACCCGGCAGGTGGCGTCCCCGGTGCAGGTGATCATGACGGGGTGGGGCCTGCTGCGGGATGGCACGTTGGGTGCGAACCTTGGCGTATCCCTTGCCCGCGCGGCGACCGGCCTTGCCATTGCGGTAGTGCTGGGGGTGGGATTTGCGCTGATATCGGGCCTGTCGCGACTGGGCGAGGATATTGTCGATGCCCCGCTGCAGATCCTGCGCACGCTGCCCGCCCTTGCCATGGTGCCGCTGTTCATCCTGTGGTTCGGCATTGGGGAGATACCCAAGATCGCCCTTGTCGCACTGGGGGCGACCTTTCCCATCTATCTCAACCTGCACAAGGGCATCCGTTCGATTGATCCCCGCCTGCTGGAAATGGCCCGCACGCTGGGCCTGTCGCGCATGCAGACCATCCGCGACGTGATCCTGCCCGGTGCGCTGCCTGACCTGCTGGTGGGGCTGCGTTTTGCGGTGGGCATGTCGTGGCTCATGCTGGTGGTGGCGGAACAGGTGAATGCCGAAAGCGGTATTGGCCACATGATGATGGAGGCGCAGGATTTCCTGCGCACGGACATCATCATGGTGGGACTTGTGATCTACGGCCTGCTGGGCCTTGTGTCGGATCAGGTCGTGCGTCTGATGGAGCGTGTGTTCCTGTCATGGCGGCCGGTTCACCAGCGGGGACAGGGGGCATGAACGCCGCGGTCATGACGAATGGGACGCGTGACGTGTCTTCCCCAAAGAATGGCGTCGTTGCCATAAATGGCCTGACACGCCGTTTCGGGCGCGGGCCTGCGGTGCTGGACAGGCTTGACCTGACCATTGCACCGGGGGAATTCGTGGCCCTGCTGGGCCATAGTGGTTCGGGCAAATCCACCCTGCTGCGCACGCTGGCGGGGCTTGATCCGGTGCATGAAGGTACGGTTGCGCGCCCTGATTCGGTTTCGGTCGTGTTTCAGGACGGACGCCTGCTGCCATGGAAGCGGGTATGGGAAAACGTCGTGCTGGGGCAGGCGGGGGCTGACCGTCGCAGGCGCGCGATTGCGATGCTGGAGGAAGTCGGCCTGGGCCACCGTGTGGATGCGTGGCCGCTGACCCTGTCGGGTGGGGAAACGCAGCGTGCCGCACTGGCGCGCGCGCTGGTGCGCAGGCCAGTCTTCCTTATGCTGGATGAACCTTTTGCCGCCCTCGATGCACTGGCACGACTGAAGATGCAGCGGCTGGTGGCGCGGTTATGGGCGCGCCATGGCTGCGCGGTGCTGCTGGTCACGCATGATGTGGATGAAGCGCTGATGCTGGCTGACCGTGCCATTGTGCTGGACCGTGGCCGCATCCGCACCGACATCACCATTGCCCTTGAACGCCCGCGCCATCATGCCGATCCGGGTTTCATCCACCTGCGTGGCGTATTGCTGGATGCGCTGGGTGTGCATGATGATTAGGCGCGCCCGCATGTTGACACCACCTTCCAACCATACAGGCCTGACATGACCAAAGCCCCTGACCGCGTATCCGATACCCCCGTGGACCGCCTGATCCTTGATCGCTGGTCCCCGCGTGCCTTTACGCCCGCCCCGATTGATGAAGCGACGCTGCTGTCCTTCCTTGATGCCGGACGGTGGGCGCCATCCGCCTATAACGCGCAGCCGTGGCGCTTCATTTACGCCCGCAGGGATACGCCGGACTGGGAGCGTTTCCTGTCATGGCTGATCCCGTTCAACCATGCCTGGGCGCAGAATGCGTCGGCGCTGGTCTATGTTGCATCCCACACCGTGACCGGTGGTGGTGCTGCCGAACCCGTGCCCGCACCTACCCATTCATTCGATGCGGGTGCCGCAACGGTGCTGGTGCAGCTCCAGCTCAGCAAGGCGGGATGGGCGGCCCATCCCATCAGCGGGTTTGACCATAGACAGGCGCGTTCCGGCCTGGAACTGCCTGATGATTATGCCCTGAATGCGGCCCTTGTCATCGGACGGCAGGGGGAGGTGGCCAGCCTGCCTGAATCCCTGCGTACCCGCGAAGCCCCTTCCGCCCGCAGGCCCCTGACGGAAATTGCCTTTGCCGGGCGCTTTCCTGAATCAGCATCCTGAAATGACGGGCATGGGTCATGCTGACCTGTAAACCAATACTGGCCGTGTTTTTCGTAAGGACAGTGGTGGCGGAAAGATGAACCCCGCAATGTCCCTGCCGGATCATATCTGACACCTTCATGCCGGTCCCCCGACACATGCTGTCGGGGGTGAGTGATCCTAATCCGTCTCCACCTGAAGAGCACCGCTTTCGGCTGGTGGTGCATCCGCGACGCATCCGGACAGGATATGGATGGCCTGAACCTGTTGTGTACAGGAAAGATCTGTCACGGGGGGCAGGGAAGGCGGACCGCCATATGGGCCTGTCAGTTCCCTGTATGCATTCCGGGCATCAGGACAAAGATCCGCAGCATGCGCAATGCCGGTAATTCCCACAATGCCCATGGTAAGCATTATCTTGAAATAATATCTCATTACCAATATTCCACATATTAATATTACAATATCTGAAATTGTAGTATGGAATATATGGTCATGGACATGTAATGCTGTTATTCGGTCATCGGGTGATTGTTTTCCTGGCGCGCAGGTGGAAAATCACGCTTGACCAGCATGCTGCTTAACCGGTGGATCACGTCGTCCCACATTCCGCTATGGATCTGGCGTATGATACGCAGGGTGGGATACCATGGACTGTCCGTACGGTTCGAAAGCCAGCGCCAGCAGTTATCGAACCGGTCCAGCAGGATAACGGGACATCCCATGGCACCGGCCAGATGGGCTACCGATGTATCAACCGAAACCACGACATCCAGCCCCGCGATCAGGGCAGCCGTGTCGTCCATGTCCCGCACGCTTTCCATCGGGTCATACAGGCGCATGCCCGCGGGCATGTCGTGCATCTGTCGGGCATAGACGCCTTTTTGCAGGCTGACCAGATTTATGCCCGGCATTCCGGCCAGTGGTGCAAATTTACGCAGCGGGATCGAGCGCTTTCGGTCCATGGCGTGGGCTGCGGGTACATCGGGGCGGCTGGCCCCGCCCCAGACCAGTCCCACGCGCAGGTCCGTGCCGGTGGGCAGGAACGGCGCCCACTGCCGCACCAGTTCGGGACTGGCGCGCAGGTAGGGCACGTCCGTCCCCGCATGGCCGGGCGTGTTGCGCAGGACATGCGGCAGGCTGAGGAAGGGACAATGCCAGTCATGCGGGGGCAGGGATACCCGTTCACTGAATACGCGCCGTATGCCACCCATGCGCCGGATCAGGCCGTGCAGTGTCTCGGGCGCCTGGATGCTGACCTGCGCGCCCATGCCCACCAGCACGGGCACGAAGCGCAGCATCATCAGCATGTCCCCCAGTCCCCCTTCGCGCGTAATCAGGATGGATCGGCCACGCAGGTCGGCATCCGGCGGCAGGACAGGCAGCATCTCGTGTTCGGGCAGGCGCTGGCGACCGGGCATTTTCCGCCGCCATTCATATTCTGCCCATCCTTCGGCCATGCGACCACTTTTCAGCAGTGTCAATGCATGGTTCATGCGCAGGCGCGCATCATCGGGGCGCAGCGCCAGCGCGCGGGAATGGGCTTGCAGCGCCGCATCCAGCCTGTTCCATGCCCCCAGCAGATGGGCAAGGTTGGCCTGCGTCATGGCGCTGTCGGGATGGTGTTGCACGATGTAATGCAACAGGTCGCGCGCCGCCGCGAATTCGCCCTGTTCCATCAGGGTGATGGCCATGAGGTTGCCGGTACTCAGCTGCGCGGGTGACAGGGCCAGGCCTTCGGCCAGCACGTCCTGTGCTTCCGCCGTGCGACCGCGCTGCAACAGCAGTTCCCCCAGCATGTCATGCGTGCGGATGTCCTGCCGCGCACGTTGCCGGACGGCGCGCAGGACTGCTTCGGCTTCTTCCACCCGGTCATGTGGCAGCAGCAGGGCCAGCATATCGTAGGCCGGGTGGCGCGCGCCGGGGTTGGCCACGGCCTGACGGCACAGCAGGCGGGCGGCTTCCTGCACGCGGTTGCATCCCGCATGGGCATGGGCCAGCAGGATTTCGACACGGGGGGAGGCAGGACAGTCTTCCAGCATGGCGCGGGCATGGGCGAACTGTCCACGCCGCAGCAGGTCGAGTGCAAGCGTCAGCGTATGGTCAGCCATGGCAGGCGGGAAACCGGAACGGGGAAAAACGGATCATGCCATGTTGTGTCTTATATCAGGCCCGGCATGCAAGGGGCCGCGCGCCCGCCATGATCACGCCGTCCGGGGCGTGGACAGGCCGAAATGCTGTTCCAGCAGGGCGACATTGCGCAGGTCGGCCTTGAACGCGGTATCAAACACATCCCCCAGTACCGGCACGAGATCGGCCAGGGCTTCCACGATGATATTACCCATCATGCGCGCAAGTACGGGACGGTCCACGCCCAGATTCCAGCTTTTCCAAACGATATAAAGTGAGGGCAGGAGCATGATCGCCGTCCCGCCCACCGGCAGCAGACCGATCAGCGTATCCAGTCCCCAGCGCGCCTTCGTGCCGGGAATGCGGAAGGCGGCGTCCAGCAATGTTGCAAGCCTGCGCAGGCGCGCCACTTCCTGACGGATATCGTGGGCGCTGGCGCCATGCGTGGCGTTGGGGGCATATGATGTGATCATACCCGTTATTATGGGGTGGGCAGGGGCGCGTTACAATGTGCCCGGCAGATCGTCCGCCCCTGTTTTTTGACGGTCGATATGGCCCATGTCGCGGTCGGGGGCGATGATGTCGCGCACGCGCCGTTTCAGTTCCTTCGGGCCTGGAAAACCACCGTCGCGCTTGCGTTCCCACACGCTGTGGCCATCAACCGTGATTTCAAAATGCCCGCCGCTGCCGGGGATCAGGGTCACGCTGCCCAGATCCTGACCGAAAGTGGACAGCAGTTCCTGCGCCATCCATCCCGCCCGCAGCAGCCAGTTGCATTGCGTGCAGTACGTGATGGAGACATGGGGGTGATGGACGGCCGGGGCGTCGGGCATGGGTAAGGTTCCTGCTTGCGGCAACACCGGACCGGGTCTGTCCGGCTGCCCCTTTATTGTGGGGGTGTGGGGCAGCCGGGCGCAAGGGGTCAGACGGCGTGGACGTGGCCTTCACGTTCCCACAGGCGCAACGCCCCACATGTCTGGATGAAGCTGGCTGCGTCCTGTGCGCTGTGTATGGCGATCACGCCTTTGTCGCGCGCCTTGGGGTGCAGTCCCGCGGCCGCCAGCACGATTTCAGCGGCATCGTTATGCGCAATGAACTTGGCATGGGCGAAGGCGTCGGAAATGAAGTCGCGCATGGTGGCCTCGTGGCGCAGGACATTGGCCCCTTCAACCGTGGGCAGCAACGCCACGGCGTCATACAGGACGGATGGGCCGCCGTTGATCTTCTGCTGCGCGGTCAGGTCGTGGCCCGCGCTGTCCTTCAGCCCGCCCACGGTGGGGGCGACCAGTTCGACCGTAGCGCCCGCATCCTCGGCGGCATCGCGCAGGGCGGCCAGCAGGGCGGCATCCACCCCGTTGGTGACGACAATGCCCAGCTTGCGGCCGGCAAAGCTGTGCGGTCCGTTTTTCAGGATGCTCAGCGCGGGCGATGGTTCCAGCCCCTCGACCACGGGGCGCGCGGCCTGTGCCGGTGCGGGCAGGGGCGACAGGCCCAGCCCCTTCGCCACCCCCTTGGCCAGTTCCTGATCGACATGCAGCAGGTGGCTGACCATGCGGGCCCGGATGGCGGGGGTTTCCACCTTGCTCAGTTCAAATACGAATGCGTCGCGGATATGCGTCTGTTCCACCGGCGTCTGGCTGATGAAGAACTGGCGCGCCTGGCTGTAATGGTCGGCAAAGGATTCCGAACGCTGGCGGACTTTCTGGCCCGATACCATATCGGGGTATGACCTGTAGCCATTCACGCTTTCACGCGGGCCGCCTGTGGGCTGGGACCATGAATTGGGTTCGTAATTGGCCCGGCCCTTCGGGTTGTGCATGGCCATGTGCCCGTCCTGCTGGAAATTGTGGAACGGGCATTTGGGCGCGTTTATGGGGATATGCGTGAAGTTGGGGCCGCCAAGGCGCTTGGTCTGGGTATCAAGATAGGAAAAATTGCGTCCCTGCAGCAGCGGATCATTGGTGAAGTCGATACCAGGCACGACGTTCTGGGTGCAGAAGGCGACCTGTTCGGTCTCGGCAAAGAAATTGTCCGGCATGCGGTCCAGCACCAGGCGGCCGACACGGCGGACAGGCACCAGTTCCTCGGGGATCAGCTTGGTGGGGTCGAGGATGTCAAAGTCAAAACTGTCGGCAAAGTCATCATCAAACAACTGCACGCCCAGTTCCCATTCCGGGAAATTGCCACTGTTTATGGCCTGCCACAGGTCGCGACGGTGGAAATCGGGATCGGCGCCATTGATCTTCAGCGCCTCGTTCCACACGACCGACTGCAGGCCCAGCTTGGGCTTCCAGTGGAATTTGACGTAGGTCGAATGGCCTTCGTCATTGACCAGGCGGAAGGTATGCACCCCGAACCCTTCCATGAAGCGGAAGGAGCGGGGAATGGCCCGGTCGGACATGGCCCACATGACCATGTGCGTGGCTTCGGGCGACAGGGATACGAAATCCCAGAAATTGTCATGCGCCGTCTGCGCCTGTGGGAAATCGCGATCGGGTTCCTGCTTGGCCGCATGGACGAAATCGGGGAACTTGATGGCGTCCTGGATGAAAAAGACGGGAATGTTGTTGCCGACAAGGTCCCAGTTGCCCTGTTTTGTATAAAGCTTGACGGCAAAGCCACGCACATCGCGCACCACGTCCGCCGATCCCTTGTTGCCCGCAACGGTGGAAAACCGGACGAAGGCGGGCGTGCGTGCGCCGACATTGCCGAAAATATCGGCCTTGCAGACATCGCTCAGGCTGTCGGTCAGTTCGAAATAGCCATGCGCGCCATAGCCGCGGGCATGGACCACGCGTTCGGGGATGCGCTCGTGGTCGAAATGGAAGATTTTTTCCCGGAAATGGAAATCCTCCATCAATGCCGGGCCACGGGTTCCGGCACGCAGGGTATTCTGGTCATCCGATACCGCGACACCCTGCTGGGTGGTCATGACGGGGGTATCGCCACCTGCTGTCTGGTGGGTTTCGCCCCCCGCGCCGGTATGCGTGGTGGGGGACGTGGGGGTATGGGATGTCTTTGCCATGGCGTGCGTACGTATCCGTGCAGATGGGTGCGGAAAAAACAGGGGTGTGGGAAGGTCTGGCTTTTCCAACGGGCATGGACGGACAGGGTTTCATGGAACCTGCCGCATGATGGTTGCCAATTCCCCGCGTACAGGGCACAGGAGCGGCGTGTATCACGCGTCATTGTGGGGTGACTGCCGTTCATGCGTATGTTCTCTGGTTTCCTGTCCGGGCTTTCGCTGGTGCTGGCGCTGTATGGCGGCGCGCCTGCGTGCGCGGCCACACCCGATACGGTCGATTTTGCCGACCTGACATGGACCGAAATCCGTGACGCCATCCATGCGGGTGACACCACCATCATCATTCCCGTGGGCGGCACGGAACAGAGCGGTCCCTATATCGCGGTAGGCAAGCATGACGTACGCGCCATGATCCTTGCGCGGCGTATTGCCCGTGATGCCGGCCATACCCTTGTCGCACCCGTGGTGGCGTACGTGCCCGAAGGCGGCACGTCGCCACGCACGTCCCATATGCGCTTTCCCGGCACGATCAGCATTACGCCCGCAACCTTCCGCGCATTGCTGTCGGATGCGGCGGAAAGCTTCCGGGTGCAGGGATTCAGGCGCGTGGTGCTGATTGGCGACCATGGCGGCTACCAGAAGGACCTGCGCGCGGTGGCGGATACGCTCAACCGGCGCTGGCAGGGGGCGCATGTGCTGTATGTCGCGGCGTATTATGACGTGGTGCCCGGCGCCTATTCCACCTGGCTGCGCCAGCACGGCCACGCGGCGGAGGTCGGCATGCATGCCGACCTGTCCGATACATCGCTCATGCTGGCGCTGGATCCTGCCCTTGTGCGCACGCAGGCCCTGCGGGCTGCCCCCCTGCCCACCACGGCGCAGGGGGTGTATGGCGGCGATCCCCGACAGGCCAGTGCGGCGCTGGGGCAGGTGGGGGCCAACATGCAGGTGACGGCGGCCGTGGCGGCCATGCAACACGACCCAACAGGACAGAATCCGCACTGATTGCACCAGCTTCATGGCGTGCTATAGGGGCCGCAAGGAACAGGATCACACTATGATACAAAAGAAAAAGCTGCCGGTTCTGGGACTGGGCATGCTCCTGCTGTCGGGTGGCAGCGTGCTTGCGCAGGCCGTGGATACCATTCCCGGAATGCCACCCGTGGTGGACCCGACCAATATTTACACCGAAACCCGGGCCGGGAAACTCAATCCCGAGGTGGCGCAGGATCCGCCGCGCATCTACGTGCCCAACCTGCGTTCAAACAATGTGTATGTGATCGACCCGCAGACCTACAAGGTCGTCGCGCGGTTCAAGGTGGGGAAAAGCCCGCAGCATGTCGTCCCGTCATGGGATTTGCGCACATTATGGGTTACCAACAATGCGGAAGGCACGACCGATGGCAGCCTGACGCCAATCGACCCCCGCACCACGCAGCCCCTGGCCAATGTGGCGGTGGATGATCCGTACAACATGTATTTCACCCCCGATGGCAAATCCGCCATTACGGTGGCCGAGGCCCGTCAGCGGCTGGATTTCCGTGACCCGCACACGATGGAAATGCAGGGTTCGGTGTCTGTCCCGCAATGCAAGGGGGTCAATCACGCCGATTTTTCCATTGACGGGCGCTATGCCATCTTCACCTGTGAATTTGGCGGCTACCTGGCCAAGGTCGATACCGTCAACCGTACGCTGATCGGATACCTCAAGCTGTCACGTGGCGGCATGCCGCAGGATATCCTGACCGCGCCGGACGGCCACAAATTCTATGTGGCGGACATGCATGCCGATGGTGTGTTCGTGATCGACGGCGATACCTTCCGTGAAACGGGCTTCATTCCCACCGGCATCGGCACGCATGGCCTGTATCCCAGCCGTGATGGCACAAAGATGTACGTGGCCAATCGGGGATCGCACAAGATCCATGGTCCGCCGCACAGCAAGGCCGGTGGTGTCAGCGTGATTGATTTCGCAACGGACAGGGTCGTGGCCAACTGGCCCATTCCCGGTGGGGGCAGCCCCGACATGGGCAATGTCAGCAATGACGGCAGGACGCTGTGGCTGTCCGGCCGGTTTGATGATGTTGTCTATGCCATCGATACCATCACAGGTGCCATGCGTAGCATCCCCGTGGGGCTGGAACCGCATGGCCTGACCGTATGGCCGCAGCCGGGGCGGTATTCCGTCGGTCATACCGGTATCCTGCGCTAAGGAGACTGTTTGAAAACAGATCATTGATAAATGGAAGTTTTTTGGTGCCGCCTTTTGTAAAAAAGGCGGCATTCTTCGAAGTTTTCTGAAACAAAGCTTCACCAAAACCTTCCGGATGACGTGATGGTTCAGGGGTGCCCTGTTCCAGGCATGTCATCCCTGTTGTATCCTTGGCGGCGCATGCGATAGGGTCATGCCCCACAGGGAGGTCTCCCGGTCATGAAACCAGCGTCGCCTGCCGCCATAACTACCCGGCTTGTCATGGGGCAGTCCGCCCTTGGGTCGGTGCTGGTGGCAATGGGGGATAGGGGCATTGCCGCCATCATGCTGGGTGATGATCCTGAATCCCTGCATCACGCGGCACTGGCCAGCTTTCCGGGGGCCTGCCCGGCGCATGGCCAGATGGCGGATCGCACCCTTGCGGCGGTGCAGGCGTATATTGATACGCCATGGGCACCGCCCGACCTGAAGCTGGATATACAGGGCACACCATTCCAGCAGCAGGTATGGCAGGCGCTGCGTGCCATACCGTGCGGGATGACCACCACCTATATGGAACTGGCGGCACGGATTGGCAGGCCGGGGGCCGTACGGGCCGTGGCCGGGGCATGTGCTGCAAACAGGCTGGCGGTGGTCATACCCTGCCATCGTGTCATACGCAGTGATGGCAGCCTGTCAGGGTATCGCTGGGGTGTCGGACGCAAACAGTGGCTGCTGGCGCGTGAACGGGCAGGAAACTGCCGGTAATCATAAGAAAGTTTCAGGTAAGCTTTTTTTTAAACTTCAAAGAACGCCGTCTTGAAAAAAAACGGCGCCCAAAAACTTTTATTATTTTTATCAATGGTTTGTTGTTAAGCCACGTCTCAGGAAATATGAACCACCAAGTCATCCTTGCGCGGGATTTCGCTGGCAGCATGCGGCAGGCCGACCGGCAGGATGGTGTGCCCAAACTGGATTTCAAAAATCTCACTGGCCGCCAGGTATATCGCACTCAGGCCACAGAACAGCCCCTCATATCCCGCGATGACGCCCAGCACAGGCTGGCTGAATATCTCCGCATAACCAAGCAGGACAAACAGCAGCGTCAGGCTGAAGAACACGACCTGATGCATGCGTGACGCCGCAAGCGATCCAACTGCCATAATGGCTGTAAACAGCGCCCATACCCACATGTAACTGCCCAGCAGCGCAGGCGTGGATTCAGGCGCCAGCCCCCAGTGCGGCAGGAACAGCAATACAGCCAGCGAAATCCAGAATGCCCCATAGGCCATGAAGGCCGTCATGCCAAACGTATTGCGGTTGCCATATTCCAGCATCCCCGCAATGAACTGCGTCATGCCGCCAAAGACCAGACCCATGGCCAGGATGGCCGAACCCATTGGCACGATCTGCGCATTGTGCAGGTTGAGCAGGACGGTGGTCATGCCAAATCCCATAAGCCCCAGCGGGGCGGGACTGGCGTTTGCGTGGTTGGGCGCCATACCGGTTTTTCCGTTCCATGATGGATGAATTATGACAAACCATGTCACCACCGTCAGGGCGAGGATATTAAAATATGGCTTACCCTTGGCCGGTCATGAACGGCATGCCAATGCACGGATACGGGCAGGGTTCCCCCGGGCATGGGAAACATGGATATGAAATTACAAACATGACTTTAGGGATTTCATATTTCATATCCGGCACAACCGAATACAATAAAATGTTCCGGATATGAAAAAACATTGATTATTTTCGCATTTACTGCACATAAAATCAGGAAATATAATATAAAATATCAGGATAAATCATATTTTTAAAAAATATCCAGTATTGTATATAAAGAAAGACATTGTATTTCGAACGGGGATCATTCCGGTCGGGATATGGTTCAGCCGGAAAGGGCTGTTAAGATAGGCTATTGTTTTCATTGATTTCCTGGGATTGATTGATGACAGACCCCCATCCGCGCAAGACCCCCACGCGCAGGCAGCTCCTGACCCGGATCGGCACGCTTGCCGGTAGTGCGGCACTGTATCAGGCCATGACCACCATGGGGCATGCGCAGGGGACGGATTTCACGGCCCCGCCAGTCCTGTCGGGTGCGAAACGCGGAACGCGCGTACTGGTGCTTGGCGCGGGGCTGGCGGGCATGCTGTCCGCCTATGAACTGCGCAAGGCGGGATACGCGGTGCAGGTCCTGGAATTCCAGGGGCGCAGCGGGGGGCGCAATATCAGCCTGCGCGGCGGTGACACGGTGACCGAACTGGGCGGCGCTGTGCAGAAGGTCGGCTTCGCATCGGGCAACTACATCAATCCCGGTCCATGGCGCATTCCCTATCACCATCAGGGGCTGCTGCATTACTGCCGGGAATTCGGGGTGGAACTGGAACCGTTTGTGGAACTGAACCACAATTCATGGCTTCATTCCTCCACCGCGTTTGATGGCAAACCGGTGCGGTACCGTGAATTCTCGACCGACTTCACCGGCTTTACGGCTGAACTGCTGGGCAAGGCGATCGATCAGCACAAGCTGGATGACGTGGTGGATGCGGATGAACGCGAACACCTGCGCACCGCCATGGAACAGTGGGGCGGCCTTGACCCGGATCTGGCATATCGCAAGGGCGACACCAGTTCCCAGCGCCGTGGGTATGACAGGCCGCAGGGTGGCGGCATTGACGGCGCACCAGTCCCATCAGACCTGTTTGCGCGCAAGGATGTGCTGCGTTCGGGGCTGTGGACATGGATGGCCTTTCACGAACGCCTTGAAATGCAGACAACCATGTTCCAGCCCGTGGGTGGCATGGACATGATCGGCAAGGGGTTCAACCGGCAGGTGCATGACCTGATCACCCTGAACTGCAAGGTCACATCCATACAGCAGGACGAACACGGCGTGCGGGTCATGTATAATGACATGAACCACGGCGGCGTGGTGCGGCAGGCACAGGCCGATTACTGCGTATGCACCATTCCGCTATCCATCCTGTCACAGCTGGATGTGCAGGTCAGCGCGCCGCTCAAGGCTGCGATCATGGCAGTGCCCTATGCGTCCTCAGTCAAGATGGGGATGGAGTTCAGGCGCCGCTTCTGGGAGGAAGATGACCAGATCTATGGCGGCATAAGCTATACCGACCAGCCGATCAGCCAGATTTCCTATCCCAGCCACGGCTATTTTTCCCGTGGTCCGGCGGTGCTGCTGGGGGGATACATGTTTGGACCCGCCGCCTTTGACTTCGCGGGCATGACGCCACAGGCGCGGCTGGAACAGGCGCTGGCGCAGGGCGAGATCCTGCATCCCGGCACGTATCGCAAGGAATTTTCAAACGGCGTCAGCCTGGCATGGAGCCGCGTGCCATGGGCGCTGGGCTGCTGTTCGATGTGGAGCGAGCAGGCCCGCAAGACGCATTACAAGACGCTGTGTACGATGGACAACCGCATCGTGCTGGCGGGCGAGCATGCGTCCTATGTCGGATGCTGGCAGGAGGGGGCCATCCTGTCCGCGCTGGATGCGGTAACCCAACTGCATAAACGGGCACAGGGAGCCAGCTGATGCGCAGGATCGTACTCCTTTTCACCGTGCTTGCCCTGCCGCTGCTGGCCCCGTCAGGTAGGGCGCATGCCGATAGCGCCAGCGCGTTTGAAGGCGCCGTCCAGCCCATGGCGACGGGGGAGGACGTGTACCACCACGTCTGCCAGAGCTGTCACATGCCCGATGGCAGGGGGGCCATGGGCGCGGGCGCGCAGTTCCCGGCGCTGGCCGGTAATGCCAAGTTGCAGGTCAGCGCCTATCCAATCTATGTCATCATGAATGGGTATGGCGGCATGCCGTGGTTTTCGGAAATGCTGACGGACCAGCAGATTGCCAATGTCGTGGCCTATATCCGCACGCATTTTGGCAATAACTATACCGATCCCGTGACCCCGGCGGATGTAACGCCCCAGCGGCCAGCCGTCCCGCCCAAGGAGATATATTGATGCCCGACATGAAAACAGCCCTTGCCGCACTCGCGCTCATGACCGGCGTGGGGGCCGCGCTGCCCGCGCATGCGGCGAATGGTATCGTGCGTCACCCGGAAAAGGATTTTCCCATTTCCACCGCGATCGAGGTGCCGGCAGGGGCTTCGACAATCTATCTCAGTGGTGAGGGCGCACCGGTACAGGACAGGAAAGCCGATCCGCATACGATCGCGGCCTATGGCGATACACAGACCCAGACCCGCGCCGCCCTGGAATCCATTCAGGGCGAACTGAAAAAGCTGGGTCTGGGTCTGGGCGATGTGGTCCAGATGCATGTTTACATGGTTGAGGACCCCAGGCTGGGCAAGCTGGATTTTGACGGGATGATGAAGGCTTATACCCAATTTTTCGGCACGGGGACGCAGCCGAACCTGCCCGTCCGTTCCGCTTTTGGCGTGGCCCATCTGGGCAACCCCGGCTGGCTGGTTGAAATCGAGGTCACGGCCGTGCGCACACCGGGCCGGTAGTGCCATATTCAGGCCCGTCGCGCCACGGCATGTGATGACAGGAAAGGGAAGGGGGATCAGGTCATGGTCCCCCTTCTCATATCAATCAGGGCAGCGGATGTTGTGCCTCAAGCGCCTTGCGATTTTCCGCCATACCAGATGGGGTGGCGGATTTCTTCCGTCCCGCAACGACGTCATCCACGCTGAAAATCGTGGCATCCGTCCCGCCCGGCAGGCCCGCCACATGGTTCAGGATGGCGGCGATCTGATCATCGGGTAGCATCTTGAAGGATGGCATGAACCCGCTATAGGCATTACCGCCTGCCGTAATCGGCCCCATGAGGCCATTCAGCGCAACGCCTACAATATACTGCTTGCCCGCCGGCGTGCTGGCAATCTTGTCCACCCGTCCGGCCAGTAATGGAAACTGTCCCGGCACGCCTTGGGCATTGGCCTGGTGGCATACGCTGCAATTTGCCAGGAACAGCGTCGCGCCATCAGCGGCCAGCGCGGACCCCGCAGGCATGGACAGGCAGAATATCGCGGCCAGCAGACTTTTTTTCATGGGTCATTCCCTGATCTATCCCGTTTCCGGCAGCTTATCCTACTGCTTCGTGCCGACATATCCCCGGGGCGGAATGAATGGGAAGGGACGGGAATGTCAGCTATGTCTGATGTTCATGACGTCATGCAGGGAAATATAAAGTGCCAGGGTGGTGCAGATAAAAAAAGGACGCCCCGCCGAAGCGGGACGCCGAGTTTAGGGATTGGGAGACGTTGTGGTGTCACGAGATCCACACCCCATTAACTTCACTTGCGGATAATAGTTTTCCTAAAACCAAATTAATGAAGAAAATATTTTGTGCATGATATGTTCTGCAATGCCGGGTATGGCTCATCATACCCCATGCAGCATGACAAACTGCCGGGCGAAAGGCAGCATGACCGTAATACTCAGCAACCCGAGTATAACGGTCATCCCGGCAAAGGTCGCCATGTGGTGGGGATAATCCTCGGTATATAACAGACCGCAGACCCAGAACACCACGGCTTCCACCGCCAGGCCAATGCCCAGTACCGGGATATGGAAAAATGCCCCGGCCAGCCACCATGCAATCGTCCCCATCACAACGACACCCATCGTTGAGCGGAACAGGAACTGGATTGCACGCATGTTTGTCGCCTGGCCTTGTGATCGGAATGGAAAAAACGTCACGTAACCGTGATTAAGGGCACAGGATGCCCGTTTCCATGCCGATGGGCAACCGCAGGCAGCGGGCATGGCCGACTGCCTGCGGGGCAAGCGTGATTACTGCGCGGCCGGGGGGGCGGCCGGTGCCGTACCTGCTGCGGGGGTGTCGGACGTCATCTTGCCCGGCGTGGTTGAATGTTCGACGTCATACGCGGTGGCCTTGGCTTCATAATTGCCCTTGGCGCCGGGGTGTTCCTGATCATACAGGGCGGCCTTCGCCTTGGCTTCCTTGCGGTATTCGTGGCGCTTGTACATGCCCGTCACGCAACCGGCGGCGGCACCCAGTACGGTGTGGTGGTTGGCTACATGCCCACCGACCGCACCGACCGCGCCGTATTTCAGGCAGCCACCGGGTTCGGCATGGGCGGCTGTGGCGCATGTGATGGCCGCGACGGCACCCAGAAGAGCGATTTTACGCATTGATTTCATCCTTGTTTACATACAGATCGGTCTGATATTCAGGGCATATCCGATACGAAATATTTTGTCACCTTTTACGCCATGATATCCGGATTTTCGTGCAGGCCAGCGGTAATGATATGCAAACAGGCCAGGACTTCCGCCATCTGCGCCCTTGCGTGCGGCGTTGTGGCGCGTGCCTGTTCATGCTGTGTCCAGGACAGTACATACGGGATCATGGCGGTCGCCTGTCCCCTGTCCCATCGCGCCAGGAACAGGGTCACGATCCGCTCCGCCCGCAGGGATAACCGACCTTCGCGGACCAGTTCACGCAGGCGGATGACATAGATGCCAACCGTCATGGACATGATCTGCCGTGCGACACAGGCCCCCAGAACAGGCGGGGGCAGGGCGTTGGCCTGAAACAGGATGCGTACCAGGCTGGTGGCGCAACTGTTCAGCCAAGCGGCCGCATCCGTGTGGGTACCCATCCGCGCCAGATGACGCAGGCGCAGGCTGACCCATGCCTCCGTCCGGCGGACATGCACGTCCATGCGGAAAGGCACGACCAGCCGGTAGGTCAGGAGTACGAAAATGATACTGGCCAGAAACGCCATGGTATTGTTCAGGAACGAGACTTCATCAAACCGTCCCTGATTGATCGGCCCGATCAGCACCGGCAGGAACATGTTGAAGGAAAAGGCATAACCCGCAAGCTGCGGCCTGCGGGCTGCAAGCCCCCCGACCGTCATGGGCACCAGCAGGACCATCAGCAGGATCTCCGGCGCGGTAATGGCCGGAATGACCCACAGCGTAAGCACTGCCGCCGCGACCGCGCACCACAATCCCCCCTTCAGGAACGGGGTGGTGGCGACCAGCGGGTTTTCGCGTGTTGCCATCAGGCCGTAAATCAGGGCGACAAAGGAAATGAATGCAGGCCCGTGATGCCATGCGGTAATTTCCCATACAAGACACGCCCCCATGATGGCCGCCGCCGCACGGAGGCCGTTATTGATCGCCTCACGCATGTGGCGGCGTGATGTCAGGCTGAAACGGAACCGGTCCCTGCGTGGCGCGGTGGTGCAGGCAGTTATTTCGCTTCTGACCCGCGTGGCTTCCGCCAGCAGCGCCGTGGTTACCGGCTGCCATTCCGGGTTGTCCACCGTATCGGTGGTGCCCGCGGGGGCATTATCGCGCACCCATGCCGCGAGTGACTGCTCGGGTCGCGCGTCATCGTCATGCGGCGGCGCGGTCATGCGGGGATGCAGGATCTGCAGCGCGCGCGCCTGCGCCAGCATGACCAGCATCCCTGCCAGTGCGCGTCGGGCGTGGTCACCTACATGGTTGCGCGGCCCCAGTTCCAGTGCACTGAATTCGATCTGTCCGCTAAACGTCACGATCCGTTTCAGCAGGGTGCCGGTCATGGCCTGCTGTTCCGGGCTGGCTGATGCGCCTGGGTGCCGGGTGATCGTGGTGCAGGTGGCGCGGAATGTATCGGCCAGACGGTCCAGAAGCTGCTGGCGGGCGCGTTCCACCATGCGGGGCATGAACAGGACCGCCAGAACCGCTTCGCACAAGACACCCAGTATGATGTAGCTGCTGCGCGCAACACTTATGGCAAAGACATCATCAGGTTGCGCAATGGCCCCCGTGGCGATGATGGCGGATGTAAAACCCGTCAGCACCAGCCCGTAAGCCCGGTACTGGTCCAGCAGTGTCGCCAGTGCGCAGCACACCCCGATCCACAGCGACAGGCAGGTAAAGAACAGTCCCGGCGCCTGCGGGAAAGCTGCCATCAGGGTAATGGCCGCGACGCTGCCCACCAGGGTTCCGAAAATCCGCCACCGTGCCTTGGACAGGCTTTCCCCGCGTGAGGACTGCGCCACGACCCATACGGTCAGCGGTGCCCATTGCGGGCTGTCCAGTTCCATCCACATCGCGATCAATAGCGAAATGATGGCGGCAAACGATGTGCGTACCGCAAACGCCAGATCAGGCAGGGCTGGCGCATAAATCCATGAAACGCGCCTGACTTGATGCATCAGCACGCTGGTAATGCGTTCAGGCAGGGGTAAAGTTGCGGTCCGGGCCCCCATTTCGTTCAGCCTTTTACATCATGGTCAGGATGCGCATTGCCCATGCAGGCTTTGCAGTGGCGGAACATGGCGGCGGCGGTGCCGCCCGGTCCAATCGTTTGTTATGATATTTTGATAAGTAATATTTATGAAAAAGCCCCTGACGGGATTCAGGGGGCATGAATGCCGCAGCGCATGGCGGATACGGCATCGGTATCCGTCATGCGCTGCGGGTCTGTATGGTGTCAGCCTGTCATGGAAACGGGCCGGTCGTCAGAATGTAATATTGCTATGCAGGCCGAAGATCGCCTCATCGCCGGTGCGGCGGTAGGGGAAGGACGGGTCGGCGCCGCCGCCCGCGGGGTGCCAGACGTACTGGAAATCGGGCTGCATCACCAGCCACGGCGTGACCTGCGCCT
>NZ_VWPI01000180.1 GCF_015155755.1 Komagataeibacter sp. FXV3
CTGAAAACAGATGTTTTGGAATTGGAAAAGAAAATAGAAATAAAAGACTCGGTTATTTCAAATATGAAAGAAGAGACTTCAAATATTAAACGGGAAAATAAGGACGAAATAGAGCAGAATGATGCCCTTTACAACCTTCTTGAAGAAGTAATAAAGGATGGATATTCGAACGGTTATAACGCTTCGTCTGTTCTAAATCGTTCGTTTACTGCAAGTAGTTCAAAAGTTCGCGATTTCATTAAAACTGTTGTTACTGAATTGAAGAAAATTACTATCAAAACCCCACGTCACACGCCTGGAACAGATCCGACAATCAAACTGGACGCTTCCTGAGCAATACCGCCAGTGAAGCCGGGAAAGCGGTGGTCGTATGAGCGAGTGCAGCGCAGGAGCCGCGTAGCGCGCCGAAGGCGTCATACGGGGGCCAATTCAGGCGAAAACGCGGGAACAAAACATGATTTTGTTTCCGTGGTTGATTTTTTGCATTTTGCAAAGACATAGATAAATACAGTGATGTCAAAATGGTGACAAACCTGCCTATAGGGAGCCCCATGCGGAATGTTTGTCACTTTTTCTGAAATACCCGCATTTCCATACATCAGAAATTGCATTTCGTGAGTCCACCGGACAGGCTGCGTGCGTGAGCTGTTCCACGTTGGAGACGTGTCCAGACATGCCCCTAGAACCGCTTCAAGAGCCTTCTGGTGCGTATCCATCCATTTATCGGGTTAGGTGTCCTGTCGGGGGTCTGAAACGCTCCTACGAGCCGTCTACAGGCCGCATCCCTGATCGCTCGAACACATCGAGCATCTGATTACGGGACAAAACCCGGTGTGGATAACTCGAAATCCCCTTAGAAAATATATTTGTACTGGCTTGATCGGCCACCCTGTCCTGTGGACTCACGGAATTACGAATTTGGCGGATTACCGACCTTGCTAGCCATAAACGACGCTCCTTGCCCTGCCGTTCTGGGTCAACGATCAGGGTGTAATAATGGACGCCACGGACGATCCTGTTTCCCATGCGCCGGGTGGTGGTCTTGATGGCAATAAGGCCCTGTTCAGCAGCCCACTGGACGGCTCTCTGCACAGATCGCACAGATGCCCGGCATTCGTCTGCCAGCGTCGCCATGCTGGGGTGGCAGCCAGTGCGGCCGAGATAGGCTCCCAGCTTCAACAGGACATCCCTTCGCAGGGCCGTTAACCCCCGATCTGTGTAATACCGGTTGCGGATCATGTGGTAGAAGGCGCGGGAAATACGGCTGGGGGAATACTGCTTCATCGTCTCTCACAGGCAGACTCTGGTTGCAGCCTGTGGTGCCTACCGGGTAGGGTAGGGACAGATGCAATCCAGTGCTTGGAACACTCGGATTTGCAGCGTGTTCGGTGTTGGTCGCACCAGCACGCCACGGGGGTCGGGAACACACTGTGTCCCGGCCCCTTTTCGTTGTCCATCCCTGACCAGCACAACAGGGTGCCAGGCACCCGGTTTGTGGTGCCAGCGATAGCCCCCGGATGTGATCGGGGGCGGCCATCGCAAGGGGGGAAGAAGCCCCGCAGGGCAGACGCTTGCTTGCAAGCTTTAGTCTGTCACTAATACTTACAATCTGGTGGTATCATGGTGTGTCAGGGGGAATACTCATGGCATATCAATTCGCACACATAGAAACATACTCACGGAAACCAAATAAACGTGGTGTGGGAACGCAATTTATATTCGATGAAGCAAGCCGCCGGACACCTGCCGCATGCAAGCATATCGAGCATCCTGCACCCCCTGTACTGGTCTTTGGGATGGGGCTGGATGATCTCGAACGGGAACACGATGCACGGGCTGCGGAAGCCACAATGACCAACCAGAAAGGTCAGGTGCGTTCGATCCGAAAAGACCAGAAAACACTTGCCTGCATCGTGCTCTCGCATCCGGGTGGCGGTGATGGGATTGCACCTGTCAGTGAATGGCAGCGCCGGTCTGTCAGGTGGCTTCAGAAACGGTATGGAGACCGCCTGAAAACAGTCGTGAGACACGACGACGAAAGCCACCCACATCTACACGCGTATTTGCTACCAGAAGGCTCGCAGATGCTTGCACGGACCCTTCATGCGGGGGAAGCCGCCAAGGCCGAATTCATGTCTGGGAAGCGCGGAACAGACGCCAACAGGGTAGGCGATCAGGCGTATCGAAAAGCTATGCGTGAATGGCAGGACGACTATTTCAGATCGGTAGGGGTTCCCTGCGGACTTGCCAGAATCGGACCCGGACAACGCCGCCTGTCACGATCCGCGTGGCAAGCCGAACAGCAGGCGGTCCAGCAGGTGCGACACGTCTCCACCCGTGCCAAATCGTTGCGAACTCGATACAAAGACGACGCCGCCCGCCAGTTCTCTGGGTCTGGGTGGTTCAACAAAATCGCCGTTGCCGCGAAAGTCCGTGAAAAGGATGCCGAAAAGGCCGGTTTTGTGCGTGGTGCAGCGAAAACAAAAGCCGTCGCTATGACGAAGATTGCTGACAAAAATCAGGAAATTGACGCCCTGAAATCCCGTGTGGATTCCCTGAAAACAGATGTTTTGGAATTGGAAAAGAAAATAGAAATAAAAGACTCGGTTATTTCAAATATGAAAGAAGAGACTTCAAATATTAAACGGGAAAATAAGGACGAAATAGAGCAGAATGATGCCC
>NZ_VWPI01000181.1 GCF_015155755.1 Komagataeibacter sp. FXV3
CATAATAAGAATTTTTATGTTCAAATATTCCACGCGCCCTGGAATTGGCATAGATTTACATCACGGCGGATTGGCAAACTTCATTAATATACGAAGAAATTTTCTGGATATGTTCTTTTTATCAACAAAATATTCCATTATTTCTTTTGTTGTGTATATTATTTATGCCGTTCTTTCTTTTAAATTATACACATATCGGAAATTTATAGGAAAAAAATTTGTATCTTTATGGATTGTTATGGGATTATATTTGATCATTGGTTTTATTTCCGCCTTGATAAGAGAAACCAGACTATTTTTTCCATTATCTGCAATGGTAATGGGACTGTATTTTTCACAAGATATGATCAAAATAAGTTTCAATGAAAATAAATTTGATATCCCAAAGAGGCCGTTAATTCGACGTTGAATAATCTCTAGCAGCCTGTCGGGTTGGGGTACCCTATGAAGGGGGGCGGTTGTAAGGTGGTGAGATGAGCAGCTTCATCCCGTTTGACCGGTCTCAGCCGTATCTTCTGCCGCCTGATCTGAAGTCGTGGCTTCCGGCTGATGATATGGCGCATTTCGTTGTAGCTGCCGTTGAACGGGTTCCGATGAATGCGTTTTGTGTGCCAGTACGCACGGGTGGCAAGGCACAGTATCATCCGCGTCTGATGCTCGCACTTCTGATCGTCAGCTATGCAAACGGGATTTTTTCCTCACGCCGGATCGAGCGGGCAACATATCGCGACATCAGCATACGCTTCGTGGCGGCGAACCTGCATCCGGATCACGACACGATTGCCGCATTTCGCCGGACAAACCGGGTGGCCATTGAAGCTGCATTTGCACAAGTGCTGCTTCTGGCGCGCGAGACGGGTCTGCTGCGTCTGGGTGTAGTATCGATCGACGGCACGAAAATTGATGCTGACGCTTCGAAATACCGTTCGGTGCGCTACGACCGGATCAGGGCGCTGCACGAACAGCTGACGGTGGATATCGCGAAACTGATGGACCAGGCGGAGCAGAGGTGGTCCCCATTTTTCGGACAGGGCAATAAGCTATAATCGGACCTGAGAGAGAACGGGTTTTATGGGCAAGGTTACGCGCAAGAGGTATGCGGCGGAGTTCAAATCACGGGTTGCCCTGGAAGCGATCCGTGGGGAACTGACGCTGGCGGAACTGGCTTCGAAACATGGGGTGCATCAGACGATGATCACCCAGTGGAAACGGCAGCCGATCGAGGGGATGGCGGCAACCTTTTCCGGGAAGGCGGCGTCTGAGCCCCCGGTCGGCCCTGCTGATGTGGAGAAACTGCACGCGAAGATAGGCGAGCTTCTCGTGGAACGGGATTTTTTACGCGATGCCTCTGCTCGATTGGGCGTGATCAGAGGCGGCAGATGATTGACCCGAAGCGAGCGCGTCTGCCGATAATTCGGCAATGTACGCTGCTGCGACTCAACTGGTCGGGCGTCTACTATCGGTCTGTGCCACAAAGTGAGGCCAATCTGGAGTTGATGCGGCTGATCGACGCCCAGTTCCTGGAAAGGCCGTATTATGGCTCGCGGCAGATGACATGGCATCTGCGCCGCCTGGGACATGAAGTGGGGCGCAAACGCGTCCGCCGGCTCATGGCGATCATGGGCCTGCGGGCGATCTACCAGAAGCCACGCACGAGTGTGCCCCATCCGGAGCATCGGAAATATCCATATCTGCTGCGGGATCTGGTCATTGATCGACCTAACCAGGTCTGGTGTTCCGATATCACATATATTCCCATGAAACGGGGATTTCTCTATCTCGTGGCGATCATGGACTGGTTCACGCGCAAGGTGCTGTCCTGGCGTCTGTCGAACACGATGGACGCGGAGTTCTGTATTGAGGCACTCCGGGATGCGCTGATGCGTTACGGCACCCCGGAGATTTTCAACACGGACCAGGGCTCACAATTCACGACGCCCCGTTTTACCGGTATCCTGGAAGAACGTCAGATCCGCATTAGCATGGACGGGCGTGGGCGCTGGC
Source organism: Komagataeibacter sp. FXV3 (assembly GCF_015155755.1). Lineage (GTDB taxonomy): Bacteria > Pseudomonadota > Alphaproteobacteria > Acetobacterales > Acetobacteraceae > Komagataeibacter. The sequence continues at coordinate 2,005 of NZ_VWPI01000181.1, forward strand.
TGGACAACGTGTTCATCGAGCGTCTGTGGCGGTCGTTGAAATACGAATGTGTCTACCTGCACGCATTTGAGACCGGATCAGAACTTCGAGTGGGGCTCACGAAATGGATCACCCATTACAACGGGCAACGTCCCCATACGGCCCTGGCTGGACGAACGCCTGATGAGGCGTATCATGGCGCGCCGACGCCATCTGGTCCGGGGTTAACCCCGGACCAGATGGCCAACAGCAACGCCGTCAGAATGGCGGCATAACAACAACCGGGTATAGCTTATTCAAACCCAAAAACTGTCCGAACAGACGGGTCCACCTCTCTCGCGAAGACAGATCGCGTCGATGCGTTGATGCTGGCACGCTATGGTGCCCTGCTGGATCCGGTGGCGCGTCCAGTCCGCACGGATCTACAGAACCGTCTGGCCGAACTGGTGGCCGCGCGCCGCAGTTTGATGTGAGACCGCACGGCAACGCTCAATCGTCTTGACGTGCCCCCCTTTTTGTATCCACTCAAAAGGAGAGTTCCCGTTTTTCATGGCTTGGAGTTGATGGAATAGCAAGGGTCTCGGGGGCATGCCCCCGAGACCCTTGTCTAGCGACCTGATCCGGTG
>NZ_VWPI01000182.1 GCF_015155755.1 Komagataeibacter sp. FXV3
CCATACTTCCAGATCCGATCGCCAGTCGGTGTTCATCGCCAGCTCCCACTACAGCGGGTCTTCCATGAATCACTGATCGCACCCGTTGGGAATCCTTATCCCAAATTTTCTGCCAAAGTAGTGCTAGGGGCCATTCAAAACAACATTTCTCTTACGAGGTCATTCTTATAGGACGCATGCAACTTACAATATGTTCAACCAAAGACCGAATAAGAGGCTCTTCAGACCGTTTTTCTGGACAAATTATATAGTAATCATGAGAAGCATTAATTGACTTGGGAAATGGATGAATAAGTGCACCTTCTGCCAAATAATTTCGTGTGAGCACATCAGATGCTAGAGCAATGCCACGTCCCTGGACAGCTGATGCTATTGCATGAGCCGCAGAAGCAACACAGACACGTTGACTCCCCATTAAACTCATCCCGGCAGTTACTGCCCATCTTGACCACTCGTGTCCATCATCTTCATGAAGAAGTGTAATACCGGTTAATGTTGTATGACGTTTCTGTAAATCAAGATTCGGGAAAAATATAGGAGAACATACAGGAATTAGCCTTACATTGCTAAGAATATGCCAGTTTTTTCCTAAAAAAGGGGGTCTATCATAAACAACTGCGATATCACATGTTTCCCAGTCAACATCAGATAAAACCATAGCTGATTTTATTGTCAAATCTGGAATATTATGACTTTCAGAAAACTGGATAATAGTGCTGTTCAGCCATGCCATCCCCAGTGACGGTGGCAGCGAAACCGTTAAAGCTTGGGGAGCTGTTGAGGCTTCGATTATGTGCGCAGATCTAGTTGCGATCTCTAGTTGCCCAAGGGAAACAGCTACCGCATGCGCAAAATCCTGCCCGGCCCTAGTTAATCGTACGTTTCGTCCTTTTTTTTCAAACAATGATATTCCTATCATTTGCCGTAGCTTTTTCAACTATAAGGAAATGGCGCTTGGGCTTAGATTTAGCTCATACGCTGCTCCGCGAACGCTCCCAAGACGGGCTACGGCTTCAAATGCTGGAAGATAATGTAAATAAGCAAGCGTGCGCGACATCAAATCCCTCCTGCACAATCGTTGAGTTTTTTAGCACATTCGATGCGAGGATAAATCGGTTTTTTTTCTATTCTGGCATGTTAATGAAAATCACGGGAGGTAATAAAATGATTTCTGCAAAACCTTTTAATTTTCCTTATGACGGCAATCTTGCTGCCAAGTCTACCGCGTTAATCGTGATCGATATGCAGCAAGATTTTCTTTCTGAAACTGGGTATTTTGCGAAACAAGGCTATGATCCTTCCCGATTGCGATCTATCCTTCCTGTAATATCAAAGTTAATCGCTACCTGCCGTGATGTAGGAATCAGAATAATTCATACAAGACAAGGCTACCGCAGCGACAAGGCTGATATGACTCCTTACGAAAAATGGAGAAGGAATATTTGTGGAATTGGAGATGCCAATGTCCTTGTTAGGGGAAGCCCCGGCTTCGAAATAGTTCCTGAAATAGATGTTAGGCCTGATGACATTATTATAGATAAGACTTGTAATAGCTCTTTTACTTACACAGACTTGGAACATGTTCTTCACGCGCAGGATATTACTCATCTGATTTTTACCGGATGCACGACAGATGTTTGCGTGCATACCAGCCTTAGAGAAGCTTGTGACAGAAATTTCCAATGCCTGACTGTATCTGATGCCTGCGCCAGCGGCGATCAGTATGCTCATGAAGCCGCTTTGCACATGATTACAGTAGAAAACGGCGTATTTGGCACGATTTCAGATTCTTATTCTGTTATTAACGGACTATCTAAAATCCGGAATTGTTCCCAATGAATGGTAGTATACAAAAGTATATTTCTTTAATGAAATTAACACATATTGGTTTGAAGGATTTAGGGAAAAGCCAGCAACGACAAAGAAAAAGCGAAGATCGCGTTAGCGCGCTTGGGGGCCGTTCACTCGCATTTTACGCTGCAATGGGAAGTTATGACTTCATTCAGATTTTTGAGATGCCCAATAACGAATCAATGCTACTTTACGTTATGAGTGCCCGACAAGATGGTTATGTTGATCCCCTGATCCTACCTATTTTTGATTCAGAGGTCTGGAATGGGATTGCCGAAAATATAACGAAAACAGTTATTAAATAATATAGTTATATTTTTTATAAACCACTTTAATTAAATTTATTTATGCAAACCACAAATGTGTCGAAACAGGAATGAAATGGAATATCCACATGAAACTATATTTTTTACGTCATTCTTTCCGTCTTCTAGCTAAGGTCCCAACATATGCCAGCCTTCCGGCCCTGCCCTGCCTGCTACTGGCATCGGCATCACCACTGGCATTTGCTGCAACGACACCTGCCAGCGCTCAATTGGTTGATAAAAAACATATTGCCGCACATCACCGTCAGGGTACAGCAGTTTCCAAGGCATCGCCCGAGCAGATAACAGTAACCCGGTCACATGCGCAGCGTTATCTGGCCACGCCCGGTACGGTCAACACGATCAGCGGGAAGGAACTGCGCTCGCTTCACCTTGAAAGCCCAAAGGA
>NZ_VWPI01000183.1 GCF_015155755.1 Komagataeibacter sp. FXV3
CGCTCAACCGGGCAAGCCGCTCCTCAACATCAAAGAAACCAGGCTGTTTCATATCGCCATTCCCTCAACCAGAACCAGAGGAATGGAATCACACAGAAGGCCTCAAAACCAGTAGGTTTTTCGAACCAATATTTAGCAAGTAATTACCTTATTTTCTTGACTATTAGTAAGGTTTGTTGTTATATTGATATGTGTAACCAAAGAAAAGGACAAAAATATATAAAAAAGGAGATTATTTAAATGGCTATTTCATACAGAAAATATAAGAAAAAAATCACAGCAACAGTCCGATTGAATGGCGAATGCTTAAGTCTTACATTTCCAAGCAAGACAGAGGCAGAGCAATGGAGCAGAAGGGTAGATATTGCTATACGCGCTTCGCTTTCAAACCCAGACAGACCATTCAACAGGCAAGACTTCTTACCTAAAAAAGCAATTTCCAAAAAAGAGATGTTGCTTAAGGAACAAGAAAAACAAAACAGCAATATCCCGAACATCGAGTGGACACTTAAGAAAGCCCTACAGCATTTTACCTACACAAAATTAGAGTCATACAAGTCCTACGAGGAAACACTTAATCGTATTAAGAAATGGCAGAAAAGCCCCATCGCGGAAATCAAACTAAAAGATTTATCGCCAGAAATACTATATGCTTATGTCAATGAGCAGATAGATGCAGGGAAAGCACCCCAAACCATAAAGAATAATATCTTTATCATTTCAGCCCTGTTCCGTGTTGCTACAAGCGCAAAAACAAGGGGTGGCTGGAATCTGCTATCCTTGGACAATCCTGTTAAGCATATCGAATTACCAAAATCACGACCTAACAGGCAGAGACGCTTAAAAATCGGTGAAGAACAGGCTTTATTTGATGCACTTGCAGAATGTTCACACCCTGAGATTTTGCCCTTTGTGAGGTTCGCGCTTGAAACTGGTATGCGTAAATCAGAGATACTTGGAATCACAAAAGGCGAGATTAATCAAACCCCGCAGGGCTTTGAAATTATCAAGCATGATACCAAAAACGGAGAACGCAGAACCATTTATCTATCTTCAAGAGCAGTTAATGCTATCAAGCCATTATACGAACAAATTAAAGATAAATCGCTGAACGAAAAATTATTCAAAATTACTGATAATCAAATCGAAGTGAATTTCACAAAAGCAAGAAATAAAATTAATTCCAATGATCTGCGACTTCACGATTTACGCCATGAGGCGATAAGCAGATTAGCAGATAAAAACCTATCAATCGGTGATTTATCTAATCAATCAGGCCATAAGTCCATGCAAACCTTACTTAGATATGTAAATGTTTCGGAACGTAATATCAGAGAAAAACTTGAACAATTACAATAAATCTTGTTTTTTACAAATAAATACATAATAATAAAAAAGGTATCTTGAAATTAATCAGGATACCTAATTTAAGATTAAATTTTAAATTACCATACCCATTAAGATTTCCCGAAACCGCCAAGTGAAAGGAAACAAAAAAGATAAGGAGTTATTAAGATTATGATAGAAAATTATTATGAAAATATCAAGAAAAATATTCATAACAAACCTTCTTTTTTTATGAATGATTCCAATAAATATAAAAAATATACAAATCACATAAGAAATAAAACCATATCTAACGCACTGCATCATTATGCAGATAGCCAAAAACTTGCTACCCTGTTCCTTACATTGACGTGTGAAAAACATACAGATAACAAGAGTTTATCGAAGAACGAACTTAATAATAAGTTTCAATATATTCAGAAAGAACTTAAAAAATCTAACATTCTGAATTTCGGAATTAAGTCCCTAGAACTTACAAAAAATAAAATCTATCACATGCACATTATTCTTTTTTGTTTTAAAGAAGATATGGAAAAAATTAGAGCGATAACGAACAACAAATTTCAAAATGATATAAACAAAAATGAGCTATCTTTTCAAAAAGTTTTCCGCGAAACAACGCGACATATCATTCAATATATTCACAAGATTGAATTTCAAAATAACATATCAAAACAAGAATCTAATTTAATATCTTATTCCGAAATTTCATTCTTTGGCATACAAAAAATAATCAAAGAATATGACAGGATATATAAAAAAGACTTTTCCGAGATAGACTTTAACAGATACAAAGAATTAGGAATCCTTGAGCATCTTAAAACAGACTTGAAGATTCACAATCTAATCAAATCAAAAAGAATTTTCACAGCATTAGCTGAACTTGGCACGTTTACAAAATTATCGAAAAAAATTAATTCCAAACGCTGGAACTTACAAAAAACAAATTCACAAGGAATTAGGAAATTATTTTCCAAAAAATTAACCAGCCCAAAAACACCAGTTAGACCAACCAGACAAAGGGGAAACTGGAAAAATACAAATATAACTAAAAAAGAAAGATTGAATTATTTGTCCTATATTCCCCCACCCATTTCTAAGTGGAGGAAAGTTTTCATATATTCAAAAACTTGGACTTTTGAATAC
>NZ_VWPI01000184.1 GCF_015155755.1 Komagataeibacter sp. FXV3
ACAATGGCTCTGGACATATAACCATGACAGACCCAACATGGGGAACAGCGGGCTAACCCCCGCCCAGAAACTAAAAACAGCTGCCTGAATTCTCATTCAGCACCCCACTAAAAATGGGGGGATTACCCGTGGGCGAAGAGCGGTGGCGCGTCCGCTCATCCGGCCTGCCGGAAGAACGGCACTTCCGTATCGTTCATGACTTGCCCTCCCCTCTCGTGCCGCCGCCGCAAGCCAGTATTTGTACGACGCGCCTCTATCCAGGACTACCCATAACTACGATTCCGCACTCTGGAGCACGCACAGGTGCGACCTTCCACAATGCGGATTTCCTTTGAAATAACAGTCATCTGTCCGGATCGTGTGTCTGTTTTCCTTGCCTTACGGTCGGAAGAGAGCAACGATGACAGACGGACCCAGCCAGTCCATTGCCCCGGCGTATCGGCCGCCCGAGCCCGAGTTGCGGCTCGTCCTGCGACCCAACGCGCCCGACCCGCGCCTAGTGGCGCTTGTCCGCCTCATGGCGCGCCGCGCGGCACGGGACTGGTTCCGGTCGCAGCAACAGGAGCAGCGCCGCCGCTCCGGACCGTAAGGGATACCCCGTTATGAAGGTCGCGCTCTACGCCCGCTATTCGTCCGATAACCAGCGCGACGCCTCGATCGCCGACCAGCTTCGGGTGTGCCGCACCCACGCGGAGAAACAGGGCTGGACCATCGTCGAGGAGTATACCGACCACGCCATATCGGGCGCATCCCTGATGCGGTCTGGCATCCAGGCGCTGATCGCCGATGCACAGCGCGGGCGCTTCCAGATCGTGCTGGCCGAGGCCATGGACCGCCTGTCCCGCGACCAGGAGGACATCGCCGGCATCTTCAAGCGCATGAACTATGCCGGCGTGCGGATCGTCACCCTCTCCGAGGGCGAGGTCTCTCACCTCCATGTCGGCCTCAAGGGCACAATGAACGCGCTGTTCCTGAAGGACCTGGCTGAGAAGACCCATCGCGGCCTGCGAGGCCGGGTCGAACAGGGCAAGTCCGGCGGCGGCAACGCCTACGGCTATGACGTAGTGCGGAAACTCGACGCCAATGGCGAGCCGATCCGGGGCAACCGGACGATCAACCCACACGAGGCGGAGGTGGTCCGTCGCATCTTCCGCGACTTCGCCGCCGGACTGGGACCGCGCGCCATCGCCTTCCGCCTCAATGACGAGGGTATCCCGGCACCGGGCAGCGGCGCCTGGGGTTTTTCGACCATCAATGGCAACCGGCTACGCGGCACCGGTATCCTCAATAATGAGATGTACGTGGGAAGGCTGGTCTGGAACCGCCAGCGTTTCATCAAGGATCCCGATACCGGCAAACGCCAGGCCCGCCCCAATCCGGAATCCGAATGGGTCATCCAGGAGGTGCCGGATCTGCGGATCGTCGATCAGGACCTGTGGGACGCCGTCAAGGCGCGGCAGGCCAGCGTCAGCGCCAGCCGGGACACACGCAATACCTCATCGCCCGACCATTTCCGCGAGAAACGCCGTCCGCGCTACCTGTTCTCCGGCCTGAGCAAATGCGGCTGCTGCGGTGGCGGCTATTCGATGATCTCCGGCACCCTGCTTGGCTGCTCGACAGCCCGCAACAAGGGCACCTGCGACAACCGGACCAATATGCGCCGCGAGGACCTGGAGCGGCGCGTCCTCGATGCCCTGCGCCACCACCTGATGGATCCGGACCTGTTCGCGGAGTTCTGCACCGCGTTCACAGACGAGATGAACCGGCTGCGCATGGAGGCTTCCGCCGACATCGGCGCAGCGGAATCAGAACTGAAGCGGGTCGAGCGCGACATCCAGCGCCTGATGGATCTCTACCTTTCGGAAGCGATCTCGATCGAGACGGTCAAGGAACGCGGATCGAAGCTCGAAGCCCGCAAGACAGAACTCAAGGACTTCCTCGCCACCGCCGAGGCACCCCCGCCCCTGCTCCATCCCCAAATGGCAGAGCTCTACCACCGGCAACTCGCACGTCTGCACGACATGCTGCATTCCGAACTGAACGAGAAGCGGCAGGAGGCGGCCGAGGTGATCCGCTCGCTGATCGAGGCGATCATCCTCACACCGTCCGACAAGGGCCTCCAGATCGATGTCCGGGGAGATCTGGCCGGCATCCTGATGGTGGCGTCAGGCGGACAAACGAAAACCCCAGCCCGTTTCCGGACTGGGGTTCGTGATGCGTTGGCATCGCAAGTTCAGATGGTTGCGGGGGCAGGATTTGAACCTGCGGCCTTCAGGTTATGAGCCTGACGAGCTACCGGGCTGCTCCACCCCGCGGTGGTGAGGGGTGACTGGAAGACCTGGCGGCGACCGACTTTCCCGTGCCT
>NZ_VWPI01000185.1 GCF_015155755.1 Komagataeibacter sp. FXV3
TGGTCTTGGTTTTGGTCAGCAGGATCTGGCGGCTTCGGCTGTCCACCTGCCAGCGTTCCAGCTTTACGGCTTCGTTCATGCGCATGCCGGTTTCGGCCAGTATGGACAGGATACCGGCAACGCCAGGGGGCGCCGCGTCGATCGCGGTCTGGATTTCCTTCCGCGTGGGCGGCCGCTTGGGTTCACGGCGTTCGCGGATGATCGTGCGGTCAAAGGCCTGCACCGGATTATCCGTCCGCCAGCCAATCGAGCAGCAGAAGCTGAGCAATCGGGACAGGGCAGTCAGATCGCGCTGGATGGAGGCGTTGGAGATGGCTTTTCCCTGCCCTTGTGCCCTCACAGATCCGGTGCGCTTCCGTTCGCTGATCCAGTCGGCAATGTCCCGCGTGGTGATGGATGCGATCAGCAGCGACCCGAAGCGTTCATCAAACCGGCGGATACTGGACAGGTAGCGGGTACGGACTGATTCCTTTACGCCATCCAGCCCTTCGGTTGACCAGCGCACCACGGCTGCTTTCCAGGATTCCTCGCCGGGCACGTCCAGGGCGGTGCGTTCCAGTTGCAGGCGCAGGGCCTTTACGCGTTTTTCCGCTTCCCGCGCATCAGTTGTTCGTAGGCTTTCTCGGTATCTTTCGCCTCGAATGACGATCTGTGCCCACCACGTATCGCCGCGAAGGAAGCAGTTCTTCGGTTTTTTGGTCGAATGTCGACGCGGCGGCTTTGGCAATTAAGGGTCTCCTGTTCAATGATCCATGCTTCGATGCGGGCGGGACTGAATGTCCACCGGCGGCCGATCTTGGCGGCCGGGATTTCCCCGCGCTGGGCAAGTGCGAGAATGGTGCGGTGAGGCACGCCGGTACGTTCCGCGATGACGTGGGCGTCAACGCGCTTTTCCATGGTGGAGGGTGGTTGCGTCATCCGCCTTCCCTTTTTTCTCTGGTCCATGCCTGCGTGCCGCGCGCCCGGATCAGTTTGCGACCATTCTCGGTTACGAGACTGCCACGGAAGACGATACGGCACGGCCCATCGTCCTCGCTGGTGACGCCAACATATTCGCCCCGGCCATTGCCGTGGATCTCGATGCTGTAGACCTCGCGGCCAAATTCGAGACCCTGCAGGATCGGGTGTTCTGAAAGGTCGCTCATGCCCCTGCCCTTCTGGTTTCCGGTTTGTGCCAGTGCATTGTCTGGATACGGCGCATGCATACCGGACTGGCGTAGCCACTTCGCATGCAGGCGGCGTATTGCGGGTTGCTGAAATTGTCGTCGTGAAAGAACCCGCAGGCCGTCAGCGCGGCGATGCCAGTAGTCGCGGCGCTAATGGCCCCGATGCCGATGATGAAATCACGCATGGTCAGGCAGCCCATAGGTCGTAACGAACCGGCCCCCATCGTCATACCCGGACTTGGCCAGCATGCCGCTGCGCACCAGGCCGTTAAGGATCCGCGTGACGTGGCTCTGCCGTTTCAGGCCCGGCATGAAGCGGCGCACCGTCGTGGCGGGGATGGCGCTGGCGCCAGTGTACCGGACCGCGTCACGATGCGCGCCAAGCACCTTGTCCTTCATGGTTGGCTGGCTGCTTTTCATGGCAGTGCCTCCAGCACGATCAGGACAAGGCCGCCCCAGATGATGCAGAACAGCAGCACATGCGCGGCGATTTCGTGCGTTGTGGGCAGATTGTCGCGGATGCGGTTGAGGTGATGGTCGGGGATATGGATCATGACTGCACCCTCCCCGCCTGGGTGCGACGGAACGTGATGGCTTCGATCTCTGGCCCTTCGGCCATGAAGGCCCGCATGATGATCCGCTCCAGATCTTCCATGCGCTCGTTTTCAGCACGTACTGCGCTGCGGGCGGCCTGTAGCTGGTTCTGGTCATAGTTGACCTCGGCGCCTGTGAACCACATGCGGAACTGACGGTGTACGTTGATGGCGGCAGCCTGATTGTTGATTTTCACTGAGAACTGACCCGGGTAGGGCGGAAATTTTCATCGAGATTTGACCCATGCCTTCACACTCCCCGGCAGCATCTGCTGGGGGTTTGAGGAGTGATTGACATGGAGCTTCTGAGT
>NZ_VWPI01000186.1 GCF_015155755.1 Komagataeibacter sp. FXV3
AAATGACAGCTACAGGTTCCGCGCCAGCACCGCCGCGTCAAAAAACAGAAAGGACAGATCCTCTTCTTGACCGCCCGCCCGACTATGCCTGAAATAGCAGCTGGCTGGGTCAATTCCTGATGAAAAAACCGGGTCAGTTCTCAGTGAAAATCAACACGTCCATCATCTGGGCGAAGATCCCCGTGGCGCCCCAGCGCTTCCAACGGTTGTAGAGCGTCTTATGTGGACCGTATTCCCGGGGTGCACCGCGCCAGCGCAAGCCGTTCCGATTGACAAAAATGATGCCGCTCAGCACGCGGCGGTCATCAACGCGGGCTCTACCATGGCTCTTTGGGAAAAAGGGCCGCAGACGCTCCATTTGTTTGTCCGTCAGCCAAAACAGGTCGCTCATCTCCAGTCTCCTCACGGAGCCTGAATCAGATTTCCACAATCAAATCAATGGGTCCTGAGCCTAGGTTAGTCTCGCCTTATGACCTTCAAAATGGCCAACCCGACAGGCTACTAGAAGTTATAATGTAATTCGCAACCAATCCATCGGGGTGTCTGGATGTATTGTACTTTGTTATTATCGCTTCCGGTAAAGGCATATAAACTGCCCTTACTGTTTTGCAGATTGTCAACATACACGGCGGCAGTCCATTTGCCTGTCTTGGGGCCAACCTCCATTCGCAGACCGAGGGAGCCAATCTTGCTGCTCTTGGCGTTGTTATCACCAAGTCCGGTCAACATGTTGTCTTTCCACGTGTAGCTAGTCTGTAGCGTTACCTGATAGCGGTTTACATTGATATTGTAACGGGCTACCGCGCTCCATGAAAAGCGGGGAGAATCAGGTAGGGAGGAGTTGCGTGCGACCGGTGGATCCAGAGACAAGCCGTTGATATAATTCACCGGGCTTTTGACCTGTGCATCAAGATAGGCAAAGGAACCCCGGATATCGAGGTTGGGCACCAGGTTATGCAGCGTGGTGGACAGTTCACCACCACGGGTGCGCGCACGCGGGATCGTGCCAAGCGTAAGCGAGTTCTCGGTTGTCGTTATCGGTGCGAAGAACAGGGTCTGGCGGTTGTGATATTCATAGTCGAACAGAGAGCCTTCCACCTCAAGCCTGTCGTGCAGAAGAGAGGATTTGATACCGACTTCATATGCAATCAGGTTTTCCGGCTTGACATAATCAAGCGCTCCGGCCGCCAGCACGGGTGCGGCAAAATATGAACCCGCCTTATAGCCATTTGAAATCGTGCCGTATGCGTAAGTGCCCGGCACAATCTGGTAACGTAGGCCCACACGCCCGGTAAAACGATGATAGTCATGGCGTTCATTTACCCCAGTGAGCGCATCACCTACCCGGGCATTATACGGAGGCAAAAGTCTTGAACTGCTGGCACTGATTTCCGCATATTTTGATCCACCGTCAAAACCACGTTCATCATAAGAAAACCGACCTGATGCAATGAAATCCAGTTTTTTTGTAATATTGGTAACCGTGTTTACATAAATCCCCGTGGACAGGTTCTGCTGAGAGAAATGATTATCTAGACTAATCCCGCTGCTAGACTGTGTACGGTCACTGGTGTAATCACCGTCTATCTTGTCATATGCTTCAAAAATGCCAACGGTCAGGTGAAAAATCTTTGCTAGGTTCATACGCAGGTGCATGTCATGCGATTGCGCTATGGCCGTATCATTCCATCTATAGTCAGAAACATGAACGGAAGAACCATCATAGTTGTCCATGTCATCACGACGAAAGAAATCGATCGCTGTCGTGGATGAGAAGTCACCAAAGTCAAACGCCTTGGTATAATTGACGGACAGGCCCCCGCCATTCTCGTTTCGCTGAGGGACGGCGTTGCCCACGCTGACCGCATTGGCTGA
>NZ_VWPI01000187.1 GCF_015155755.1 Komagataeibacter sp. FXV3
ATTCCGACCCTTGGGCGCTACCCCCAGCTTGACCGGGTGCGCGCGCCGCATGACATGCGCAACCTTTCGGTGGAACAGCTGAAGCAGCTGGCGGAGGAACAGCGGTCCGAGACGATCGATGCCGTGTCCACCACCGGCGGCCACCTTGGCGCGTCGCTGGGTGTCGTGGAACTGACGGTGGCGCTGCATGCCGTGTTCGACACGCCCGATGACCGGGTGATCTGGGATGTCGGCCACCAGGCCTATCCACACAAGATCCTGACCGGGCGGCGCGAGCGCATCCGCACCCTGCGCCAGCCGGGCGGGCTGTCGGGCTTCACCCGGCGCAGCGAAAGCGAATACGACCCGTTTGGCGCCGCGCATTCGTCCACCTCCATTTCCGCGGGCCTCGGCATGGCGGTCGCCCATCACCTGCGCGCGGAGGAAGACCCGTCCTACCGTGAGCGCAACGTGATCGCGGTGATCGGCGATGGCTCGATTTCGGCAGGCATGGCGTATGAGGCAATGAACAACGCCTCGCATTGCGGCCCGGGCGCTGAACGCCTGATCGTGGTGCTGAACGATAACGAGATGTCGATTGCGCCCCCGGTCGGCGCGATGTCGAACTACCTGTCGCGGCTCATGTCGTCACGCAAGTTCCTTTCCCTGCGCGAACTTGCCGCCAAGATGGCCAAGCGCCTGCCCGGCCGTCTGGAACGCACGGCCAAGAAGGCGGATGAATACGCGCGCGGCATCATGACCGGCGGCACGCTGTTCGAGGAACTGGGCTTTTACTATGTCGGCCCGGTTGACGGCCATGACATGAACCAGCTGGTCCACATCCTGCGCAACCTGCGCGACGCCGAGGATATCGGCCCCGTGCTGGTCCACGTCATCACCGAAAAGGGCCATGGCTACACCCCGGCCGAATCGGCGGGTGACAAATACCACGCGGTGTCCAAGTTCAACGTCGTGACCGGAGAACAGAAGAAAGGCCCGTCCGGGCCGCCAAGCTACACCTCGGTCTTTGCGAAGGAACTGGTGCGCCAGGCCGCGACCGACGACAGGATCGTCACGATCACCGCCGCCATGCCGTCTGGCACGGGGCTGGACAAGTTCGCCAAAGCCTATCCCGACCGCTTCTTTGACGTGGGCATTGCCGAACAGCACGCCGTGACCTTTGCCGCCGGCATGGCGACCGAGGGGCTGCGCCCGTTCTGCGCCATCTATTCCACCTTCCTGCAGCGCGCCTATGATCAGGTGATGCATGACGTGGTGCTGCAGAAACTGCCGGTGCGCTTCGCCATTGACCGCGCGGGGCTGGTCGGCGCCGATGGCGCGACCCATGCCGGTGCGTTCGACATCGCCTATCTCGGCTGCCTGCCGGGCATGACGCTGATGGCGCCCAGCAACGAACTGGAACTGCTGCACATGACCGCGACCTCGATCGCGTTTGACGAAGGCCCGGTCGGCCTGCGTTATCCGCGTGGCGCGGGCCTGGGGCTGGAGCTTCCGGGCGCTGGCCAGATCCTTGAGATCGGGCGCGGGCGAATCGTGCGGGAAATGACCCGCCAGTCCGGCCCCGAACAGGGCGGCATCGCCATCCTGTCGCTGGGTCCGAGGCTGGAGGAAGCACTGAAGGCCGCCGACATGCTGGCCGCCCAGGGCCTGTCCCCCACCGTCGCCGATGCCCGTTTCGCCAAGCCGATCGACACCGCGCTGGTCGAACAGCTTGCGCGCAACCACGCCGTGCTGATCACGATCGAGGAAGGATCGGTTGGCGGATTTGGCAGCTATGTCATGACCCATCTGGCCAAAACCGGCCTGCTGGACCGCG
>NZ_VWPI01000188.1 GCF_015155755.1 Komagataeibacter sp. FXV3
CGCTGGGTGGTTGAACGAACATTCGCCTGGCTGGGACGGTGCAGGCGGCTCGCCAAAGATTGGGAAAAGTCCATTGCTTCCTCAACCGCATGGACATTGATCGCCTCGATCCGCATGCTCACACGACGGACAGCAAGGCATTATCAAGCTTGAAAAACTTTCGGATCGGGCTCTGAGGAGGTAGCATTGAGCGCCAGGTAAATCAATTTTGCTGCGGCCTCGTCACTGGGGAAGTGGCCACGGGTGCGCACAGCACGACGGATCTTTGCGTTCAGGGCCTCAATGGCATTCGTTGTGTAAATCAGTCTGCGTACTTCCGGGGGGTAATCAAGGAACGGAATGACCTCATTCCAGGCCCTGCGCCAACTGGGTGCGATGGCCGGGTATTGTCTGGCCAGATCGCTTTCCTCAAACCTGCCGAGGGCTGCCTCGGCCTCGCTGGCGTCCACTGCCGTATAGATTGCCTTGAGAGCGGTGGCGACGGCCTTGCGGTCCTTGTAGCTGGCAAAGCTCATGGAATGACGCAGCAGGTGAACGATGCACGTCTGAATGCGGGTCCTGGGGAAAGCCGCTTCAATAGCCTGCGGAAAGCCCTTCAGCCCGTCGACGACGGCGATCAGGATATCCTGCACCCCCCGATTGCGCAGGTCACTGAGGACCTTGGCCCAGAATTTGGCTCCTTCATTTTCCTGGAACCACAGCCCCAGAATGTCCCGTGTGCCGTCAGGCAGGATCGCGAGCGCCACAAAGACGGCCTTGTTCGAGACAGCTCCGTCACTGCGGATATTGACCCGGATCGCGTCCATGAAGACGATCGGATAGCACGGTTCCAGCGGGCGGTTCTGCCAGGCGGCGACCTCCTCCATCACCGCGTCGGTAATCGCGGAAATGAGGCTCGGGGAGGCCTCAACGCCGTAGATTTCCTCGATATGCCCCTGGATCTCGCGGGTCGTCATGCCCCGGGCATACATGCTGATAATCTTGCGGTCGAACTCGGGAAAGCGACGCTGATACTTTGCGATCAGCATCGGGTCAAACGTGCCATTCCGATCCCGGGGAATATCCAGAACAACCTTGCCGCTCTCCGTGGTCACGGTCTTCTGGCTCCTGCCGTTTCTGCGATTGGGCGGCAGATTACCCTCGTCAGGTGCACCATCGGCGCGTTCCTCATCAAGGTGAAGAGTCATCTCCGTGTTGAGCGCTCGCTCCGCCAGAGCCTTCGTCAATTCCGAGAGTATGCCGTTCTTGCCAAACAGGTCGCCGGGTGAACGTCCTTCCATCAGGCGGTCCAGGAGGTCTTTATCAATGCTCCTGCGGGGGCTCCTCTTCGAGCAATTTATCACCACACCGCACAAAATTCAGGATAGTCCCGCATTGCCTCATACTCCGCCCGCTCCAGTTTCTGCTTCCACCCCTCATGAAACTGTCGCCGCTCAAGTTCGATATCCTCCGCGACCTGGAGACTGACTTCGAGCGCCGATGGGGACAGGGCTGTGAGCAGTGCCGTGCTCACACAGATATCAACAGGGCGCGCGCTGATCGACTGGCGGTAATCCCCCCATAAAAAGAGTGGCTTTTGAATGAGAATTTTCTCAGCGTAAGGATGAGGAGATTCTGATGAAGAGTGATCGCTTTACTGACGCGCAGATCATGGGTGTGATCCGCCAGGCTGAGG
>NZ_VWPI01000189.1 GCF_015155755.1 Komagataeibacter sp. FXV3
CGTTCGTCCGGCCAGCGGCGACGGCGTTCAACGCCAATCAGGATTTCCTGAGCCATATTTACCTCCCGAACGACGTCAATAACGACGTCGTTAACGACGGTAAGTTACCAGTCACAATCCTCAGTCATAAGGCGGCCTCAAGCGGCCGATTACGAAAAATCAGCTTCCAGCTCTACAAAAACAGAAACATCATTGAACGCTTCTGCGCCAGGCTGAAGCAGTTCAGAGGCATTGCAACACGCTACGACAAGCTGAAGTCAACATTCCTCGCAGCAGTGCAACTCGTTTCCGCCATCAGCGGAATTAACTGACGACACGCCGTAGGGTTTAAAAGATATGCATGGGGCCATTAATGCAAATGGCCCCATTAACGTATTGAAAATTCAGTTTTCAGAAGAAACGTACATTTCAAAATTTCCCTCTACAATATTGTAAGTATGCCCAGACAGATCAAAAAACAGACGGTCATCATTAATGGAAAGGTTGGAAAAAAACAAAATTTTGCAGAAATTTCCTAAAATATAAGATAAATCCAGAAATTCATATGAATATAATAAAACATAGTCTGTATCATATTTCACAATACCCTTACTTATTTTTATAAGATCATCATTTTTTATATTGCATGTTTTCATATATATTACTTTAATATTAAAATTATCTCCAAATATTTCTTCTACATAATTTATTTTATTGTCTTTATCATGAACAATTATTATATTTTTCTTATTTTTTTTATCATATTCTCCATGTCTCCAAATTTTTTTGCGACGAGGAGGAAACGAAAGCTGATACAGTTGTGAAAAACTAAGATTATCATTATAATATGGGTCGGAAAGTTTATAATATTGGGATTTTTCTTTTATGTATTCCAATTCACTACGATATGTATTTATCTTATCCGACGTCAGATCGAGACCTCTGGATATAGATTCATAATGCACAAACAATGGGTTGGAAATTACTATATTTCTATATCCATGTTCTTTTGATCGAATGCACAACAGTATATCATTAAATGCAATTTCCAGATTTTCATCAAACCCATTTATATGGCTAAATACATCTCGTCGAAGCGCCATGCATGCACCAGTGACTGCCAAGACCTCACGCGAAGCATTCATTAAACCCATATAACCAGGATCCTGTGCCTTTAAGCCAAGCCCAGCATGTTGCGCAAAATTTTGACCGCCTACAACACATCCGTTATGTTGAACGCGTCCGTTTCCATATAAAAGTTTACATCCTACGACACCGACATCTTTTTTGCATAGTAAACGCTGTATCTGGGCAATCCAAGATCCGTCTAATAATTTAGTATCATCATTAAGAAATACGACTATATCTCCACTGGATTTAGAAAAACCTAAATTATTTATTAAAGAATAATTAAATTTTTCCTTATATTCTAATATTTTTATATTTACCTTTTTTTGTAATTTACGGAAAAATTTTTCAGGAACCCCACTTTCGGATCCATTGTTAATAATAACAAATTCTATTAAATTAAGTGGGTATTCTGTTTTTTCTAATATGCTTTTTACACATC